>CAYFQC010000107.1:0-1569 GCA_964345155.1 uncultured Actinomyces sp. | reverse complement strand
GTTGTGACGAATGTGGCGAAACGTGGTTGGTGATCTTGAGGTGGAGTCCATGACCCTGCAGCTGGGAAGAACGCAACGAAAGGGCAGTGGAAGGCTAGCGGCTACGGTCGCGGTTATTGCTCTGTTCGGCGGATCGATAGCAGGTATGACTGGGAGCCCGACGGCTGAGGCGGCTTCACCCGCAGTCGCCGAGCCGACTTACTTGAGCGAAACCGAAGTGTCCGCGCTCTTGTCGGCTGGTGCCCAGCCCAATGTGCAGGCCGCTGACGACAGCGAAGTTGAGTTTGTTGACGCCGTCGTTGATGACGACTACTTAGAAGTTGGGGCCGTCCCGGAGAGTGTCGGTGACGCACACCAGGAAGAGGCAGTCAAAGCTGCCTTCTCTCCCGCAGCCCCGGTTGGTGACATTGCAGACGTCGCGCGTATCGACCTTGAAGCAGACACCGCCGTCATCGGAGTCACGTGGGATCGAGGCGTAGCGGATCCTGAGGGTGTTTACTGGCGCTACCTGAGCTACGGCGTGTGGGAAGAATGGCGTCTAGTTGATATTGACGAGAATGAAGCGGGTCCGGAATCGCGAGCTGGCACCGAGCCGATAGCGGTGTCCAACGCGCAGGCCGTCGAGGTTCTTGCCAGGACTGCCGATGGTCGCGATGTCCCTGGCCTGGCGCTGCACGTGGTGAGCGCAGAAAGGTTCGGGGAGTCCGAAAACGCGCTCTTGGACATCTATCCCGACCCCGATGAGCTGGAAGCTGAGATCGAAGGGGTCTCTCCGGACTCATCCACAGAATCCGAGGATTCCGTCCTCACCGACGCAGACAACGATGAAGCGCGACCGGCGGAGCCATTCGAATCGGACGAAGAGCAACAAGTAGAAACTGAGACAGACGTCCAAGACGACGTTCTGCTGGACTTGGAAGGTTCGACTCCTGCAGAGAATGCTGTACTGCGCTCGGACCTACCGGTTGAAATCATTCTGGCTGCTACCGCTACGCTCCCAACTGCTCTCAACGCGGCCGGCACTGTTTATGACACTGGATACAGCGGGCTCAAGATCGGTACCAGGAAGGGGTGGGGAGCTCCCACCACCAGTACGTGGAAGCCAGAAGCGATCACCATCCAGGGCGCCGTTGTTCACCACACGGAGGGCAACAACAACTACACCCAGGCCCAGGTTCCTCAGCAAATCCGCAACGTCTACCACTACCAAGCGGTAACCCGCGGCTGGGGCGACATTGGTTACAACCTTGTCGTCGACAAGTACGGCGGTGTTTGGGAGGGACGCTATGGAGGGCTCACGAATGCAGTGAAGGGCGCGCAGGCATACGGAGCGAACTCGGAGACCTTCGGCATCACGATCATGGGGAACTACCTGAACTCCGCGCCGCCCACCGTGGCCCGCCAGGCAATGAGCAAAGCGATCGCCTGGAAGCTTTACACGCACGGCATCAAGAGTTCAACCGCCACAATCCAAGTGCCGGGCCAAAAGAACCTCAATGCTGGCAACGGAAAGAAGATCTCTGTCCCTACCGTTTCTGCTCACCGCGACGTTGGGTCAACTGACTGTCC
>CAYFQC010000106.1:0-1598 GCA_964345155.1 uncultured Actinomyces sp. | reverse complement strand
GCCTGGGCCGGCTGAGCAGGTCCCGCCCCGCTATTTCCCGCTTCCGGATTCCGCCCTTGGTCAGCGGAAGAGGGAAGCTCTGTTTGTTCGGAATCGGACCCAGAGAGAGACTCCAGGTCCGTCGTGGGAACCGCGCCCATGCTGGCCAGAGTCGCGGTCGCGTCCTCAAGTGCCCGCTGTTCCAGCTGCTCTTGGTCCAGGCGCCGCAGCTTGCGCCGCAAAGCGGCATTTAGAGGTGCGCGCAGACTGGCCTTCCGGCCCAAAGCGGCAATGATGTCTGCCAAGTCCGCGCTCACCGAGCCGTCCGCCTCTGTATACCGGGACAAAAGCGAGGCGGGAATGGTCTGGTGGCGCTCCCCATCCGAGACATCACCTGAACGAACGCGAGGCAGGAAAAGGCGCACCGTGCCATTCACGATGTCCAGATGGTCAGGAAGGTAGTCGTTGAGTTCCTCCCCCGCCTCGTGTGACAGAGAGTAGCTGGCTACAACCCCCCTTGACCTGCGCGTCAGACTGTCGACCATCCGGTCCCAGTAGGCGTCCTGTGCCAGCTCCGGCGAGAAACCGACGACCAAAGGGACCTGACGCTGCTGATCCTCAATGGCGTCTATTACCTCCTGCACGCTGTCCACTTTGATGGGCCTGGACTGGCCCTGCATCCGTGCGAGGGAATCAAAGACGCGATGACTGTTGAGCACTTCACTCACCACGCCCGGGGTGCCGACCAGCTCAACTGCCTGGTCTTCATCTTCCGCGTCCACCAGAGCCTCAACGACCACGGTCACCCGATCCGGGTCCCGCGGCGCCCACAGGGCGGAGGCGACGACTTGGAACCTGCTCTCACCCGAGAAGTCATCGACCACGTATCGGCGGCCGCGCTCCCCGCTTCGCTCATCTTCAAAGTCAAAGCGGGCCAGCTCCACTCCGCTGGGGAGTTCCACCTTCTCCACACCATCCCAAGCGTCGATGGCTGCGGCATCTACCCGTTCACGCCGGGACCTCATCCAGTCCACTACGTGCCCTGTGAAGGAGTCCACCGGGTGTTGACCGCCTTCTACGACATAGGAGACGACGGTGCGATACCCGACCCGAAGCGGAACTCCACCGTCCACCCGCCCGTTTGACCGTCCCACTTCGCGCCCAAGTTCCACGCCGCCGCACCCCTTTCCGCCGAGGGCGCCCGGGCCGTCTTCTCTGACGGCTGCCCCCTCACAGTCAGGCTACGACACCCCTCCGACGATTGCCGGTGCCAGAGGCGCGAACTGCAGTGGTCATCCGCCGCGCCGACCTCCGTCCTACTTCTGCACGCCCTCCAGCAGACGAGAACGCAACGTCGCCACCGTGTCCGTGGCCAGTCCCAGCCCCTCCTCGAGGTAGTTCTGGACGCCGCCGTAGTTCGCCGTCATGGCTCCTAAACCAGCTTCCAGATAGGGCGGCTCTGCGTGCATCAAGGGGAGGTAGGCCTCGGCTATGGCCTGCCCTTGCGACTTCGCGATCTGTGCTTCGGCGGCGGCCAGCGTTGGCGCCAGGAACTTGTTGGTGAGCACGTAGTTGTCGATCACCTGCGACTCGCTGGCTCCAGCACCTCCCGCTCCGAG
>CAYFQC010000105.1:0-1629 GCA_964345155.1 uncultured Actinomyces sp. | reverse complement strand
CGGCGCGATGATCGGGGGTCACACGGGCGCAAGGATCGCGAAGAAGCTGCCACCCGTGGCTCTGCGCGGCGTGATTGTCGTCGTTGCGGCGGCGGCTTTGGTGCGTGAACTGGTCAAGCTCTTCTGATCTGCGCTGGCGCCGGCGTTGTCCGCGGTGCGCCTCCAGAAACGCGAAAAGGGGAGCCGACCTGCACCGGCTCCCCTTCCCTCGTTGTCTCGCTAGGCGGGCACCACCTCCGGGTGTCCGTCTTCTGTGGCCAGAGGACAGCGGGTGCCGATGAAAATGCTGGCGGCGCACAGGTTGCAGTGAATGCACGCCGACTTCAGGTCGCGTTCCTCTTTGATCTTCTTGGGGAGGTTAGGTTCGCGGAGCAAAGCACGTGCCATAGCCACGAATTCGAAGCCCTCTTCCATGGCGATGTCCATGGACGGGAGATCTGTGATGCCTCCGAGGAGGACCAACGGCAGCTTCGTTTCCCTGCGGAACTGGCGCGCGTAGTTCAGGAAGTACATCGGCTCATACGGGTACTTCTTGAAAACGAAGTCGCCAAAGACGTGCATCCCCAACTTGAGGATCGGTGTCTGGCTGGCCGCCATCTCTTTCAGCGGAATGTCGCCGCGGAACAGGTACATGGGGTTCAGAAGAGACGATCCGCCCGTGAGTTCCAGAGCGTCCACAGTCCCATCGGCTTCGACCAGCTGCGCGAAGGGGATGGATTCGTCCAGCCAGAGGCCACCCTTAACCCCATCGGACATGTTCAGTTTCGCGGTGATAGCGACTTCGCCGCCAACCGCCTCCCTCACTTCCTGCAGAACGGCGCGGGGGAACGCAGCGCGTCGGAGGAATGATCCGCCCCAGGCATCTTTTCGATGGTTGATGTTTGGGCTGAGGAAAGACGAAAGCAGGTAGTTGTGTCCAAGGTGGACTTCCACAGCGTCGAAGCCCACCTGCACCGCCATGCGGGCTGCCTCACCCGTCTGGCGAATGATCCGGCGGATGTCCGCTTCAGTGGCCGCCTTGTCGATGGAGAGTGACATGGGATTGGGGCGTGCGCTGGGGGAGAGGGAGGGGAGGCCGTTGGAGCGGGAGTTAGCAACCGGCCCCGCGTGACCGAGCTGGGCGTTCACTTTCGCTCCGGTCTCATGTACTGCGTCGGTCAGTTTCTGTAGGCCAGGCAGTGCTTCCGGACGCCAGTAAATCTGATCGCGTTCGGTGCGCCCTTCGGGGGAGACCGCGAGGTACGCGACGGTGGTCATGCCCGTCCCGCCCTCTCCGACCTTCCTGTGGAACTCGATCAGGTCATCGCTGACCAGGGCGCCGGGCGTCATACCTTCGAATGTTGCCGACTTGATGATGCGGTTGCGCAGGGTTATTGGGCCCAACTGAGCGGGCGCAAGCGGGTCCGGAGCTTTGGAGCGATCCGGGGCGGTGAAGGGCAAATGCGGGGTGACCATGTTTCCTCCTAGGACGGCGTCGTCTTACCTTTCCTATTTAGCCGCCTGTAAAGCTAGGCGCAAAACACCAGGTCATTCCTTGTTTGACCAGATGTTATGATACCTATTTTAGAAACATGACCGGTGCTATATTCGCCCCTTTGGGTCACTCCCACTCAATCGTGGCCGGCGGCT
>CAYFQC010000104.1:0-1685 GCA_964345155.1 uncultured Actinomyces sp. | reverse complement strand
TTGCGGCTATGAAGACGACGAAGATGACGCGCAGGGGATAGCGCTTCTCATCCGCCACCCGGATCGCGTTGGAGCGCAGGAGCCACAGAGCCACCAGGGCCCCAACGGCGAGCGCCACCATGTCGCCGCCGATCGTATCCGACACGCGGTGCCAGCGAGCCGTCACGGTTGCCGAACCCACCCCGATAGCCCATGTCATCGCGACAAACATGGCCAGACCGCGCCACCTGTAGGAGACCACCAGAAGCAGGGACACCAGGATCGCCATGGCGATAGTTGTGTGTCCGGAGGGGAAAGAGTTGTGGCCGTTGTCCTGATAGATCGGCGCCAGGTCGGGGCGGGTCAACAGGAACCGCTTCAAAACCTCGGCCACCACCGCCGACACGCCAAGCGCTGCCATCCCGGCGAGGGCGATGCGCCACGACTTTCGCAGCAGACCGACCAGCGCGTAGGCCACCATCGCCACCGCCAGGGCCGTGACAGAAATGACCCGCAGATTGTCTAGGGCGTCCGATACCGACTCTGGAGTTTGCTGCTCAGCTCCAAGGAGGACCGAGTTCTCCAGGTACTGACCCAGATACGTGCGCACCAGCAACATATAAGTGGCTACGAAGACCGAAATCCCGATGACCGTCATCCAGGCCCAGCGTCCACCCACACGGCCGAGCGCCGAACGGTACTTCGGACGTTGAGATTCGGTTCCATACCTGCTCATGGCGCACCTTCCTGCCGCGTCTTGCACCCGGTTACGCTAGCAGTGCGGCAGGCGAGGGCGGCGTGTGCGGCCAGGCCCGGTCGTGACCGGGGCGTCGGCGGGAGGCGGGGGTAATGGAGCAGTCTTGGGCGGAGCAGAGGAAGCTCAACGCACAGCTACAGGCGCAGCGTCTGCGGGAGCGTCAGGCGGCTGAAAGCGCGCAAGCCAGGTCTTATCTGCTCTCTTTTGTGGCGGCGGCGAAGCGGGTCGGATTGGAGCCGGAAGCGCTCTACGTGAACTCCGGTGACCGCGGACATCGCGCCAAGACCGGGAGGTCGGGCTGGTATCTCAAAGCAGACCAATCAGTGGCCGTTGATACGGAAGGGAACTATCTGGTCACGGTGGGCCCACTGACGCTGAAGGAACGCCTGCGCGGAGTCAGAGTTGACCCCGTCGACCCACCTCTGATTCTGGGTAAAGGCGGGCGCGACGGGGAGCAGCTGGACCTCACGGATGCGCTTGATGCGAGGATCCCCTCCTGGAGGGAGGGGTAGCGAAGTGGCGTGCGGAGACTAACTCTGAGTTTCGCCGTCAGCCACGTTGGGGCACACCTCGGTGAACGCCTCGTACTTTTCACTCATCTCTAAGTACGCGGCCATGAGTTCCTCCTGGTTCTCATCGGCGGCTGCCTGGAGACCTTCGCGCTGCAACTTAGCGATGGGGTCCCAGAGTTCCTTCACCTCAGGGTTCGTCACTTCAGATGTGAGCTTGTCCAGGCTCTTGTCGGCGGCCTCGACCATGGCCTGCACATCCTCGCCAGAGTCTCCGCTGGAAGCCTCAGCGAGCTCGTCGATCAGCGTCTGCATGCCCGAGTAGATAATGTCGCAAGCCTGTTCAGTGGTCTGTGCTTCCCCGCTCTCACTGCCCTTGTCCGTGCTGCCGGAGCAGGCGGACAGGGGTAGCGCAACGGCCAGGACGGCCAATCCGAGGG
>CAYFQC010000103.1:0-1708 GCA_964345155.1 uncultured Actinomyces sp. | reverse complement strand
AACATGACGAACACGTTGCAGCAGTCGCTGTCTGGCGCCATCACCTCCGTGTTCATGGTGGTCGGCTCCCTGGTGATGATGCTGACTATCTCCTGGAAGCTGACCCTTATCGTCCTGGTTTCGTTCCCTCTGCTTGCTGTGATCTTCGGGATTATCGGACCGAAGTCGCAGAGAGCCTTCAACATGCAGTGGATGAAGGTGGGCCGGCTGAACGCGCGGGTGGAGGAGTCGTTCTCAGGTCACGCCCTCATCAAGGTGTTCGGCCAGCAGAGGCGCTTCGAAGAGGACTTCGCCAAAGAAAACGAGGAGCTGTACAAGGCGTCGTTCCGCGCCCAGTTCCTTTCCGGAATGATGATGCCGTCCATGAGTTTCGTGGGGAACGTTGTCTACGTGGGCATTGCCGTGGTCGGCGGAGTGATGGTGGCTGGAGGTGCGCTGCTGCTGGGCAGCGTGCAAGCCTTCATCCAATACGCGCAGCAGTTCAGCCAGCCGCTCGCGGAACTGGGCGGCATGGCGGCCTCCGTACAGTCGGGGGTGGCCTCCACAGAACGCGTATTCGAACTCCTCGAACAAGACGACGAGACCCCCGACAACCCCGACTCTCCGAAACCAAAGGATGGGCGAGGACGAATCGCCTTTGACCACGTCCGATTCTCCTACGACCCGCGCAAAGAGCTAATCCGCGACCTGTCCTTCACCGTTGAGCCGGGGCAGACCGTCGCAATCGTGGGCCCCACAGGCGCCGGGAAGACCACCCTGGTGAACCTCCTGATGCGCTTCTACGAGCTGGACGGCGGCCAGATAACCGTCAACGGCCAGGACATTGCCGAACTCAAACGCGATGACGTGCGAAGGCGTACCGGCATGGTTCTGCAAGACCCGTGGCTGTTCGCAGGAACGATCCGCGACAACATCAAGTACGGGAATGAGGGCGCAACGGACCAGGAAATCGTTGAGGCTGCGAAGGCCACTTTTGTGGACCGGCTGGTACGCCAGCTCCCCAAGGGATACGACACGGAACTGGACGAGGACGCATCAAACCTGTCGGCAGGCGAACGCCAACTGCTGACCATCGCCCGCGCCTTCGTCGCCCACCCTTCCATCCTGATTCTTGACGAGGCCACCTCCTCCGTTGACACGAGGACGGAAAGGCTTCTCCAAAAGGCCATGACCGCACTCCAAGCTGGACGCACCTCATTTGTCATCGCGCACCGGCTCTCCACAATCCGTGAGGCGGATCTGATCTTGGTCATGGAACACGGCGACATAGTGGAGCAGGGCACACACGAGCAGCTCATCGATGCCAAGGGCGCCTACTGGAGGCTGTACAACTCCCAGTTTGAAGGCGCGCTGGAAGAAGAGGAAGAGCATCGAGGCGGAGCGGTTTCCCCGAGCTAGCGCTGCGATGGCCCGGATCGGGACTGCTAGCCCGCGTCCTCTTCCAGAAGTGCCAGGAGCTTGGCGCGGGAAAGGGCCTCAGCGCGGGAGCCTGCGCCCAGCTTGCGGTAAATGGAGCGCAAGTGGAACTTCACTGTGTTGGGGCTGAGCTTTAGCTTCGAGGCGAGTTCTTCCCTTGACCCAGCCGGCTCGAGCGCACGCAGCGTCCGGAGCTCCGCTTTTGTGAGTGGATCACTTCTCAAGGCGCGCATGGTTGGCGGCAGCAAGTCCAGGTGCTTCGACAGACTCTCCAAACGCCGGTCCAGGCCCC
>CAYFQC010000102.1:0-1717 GCA_964345155.1 uncultured Actinomyces sp. | reverse complement strand
CCGCCTCGGCGCGGCAGTCCACATCCAAGCACATTTTCGTCACCGGCGGCGTCGTTTCTTCTTTGGGGAAAGGGCTGACCGCCTCTTCTTTGGGGATGCTGTTGCGACGGCGCGGCCTGAAGGTCACCATGCAGAAGCTGGATCCCTACATCAACGTCGACCCGGGCACCATGAACCCGTTCCAGCACGGGGAGGTGTTCGTCACTGACGACGGCGCAGAAACGGACCTCGACCTGGGTCATTACGAACGGTTCCTGGACGAGCCGCTCACCGCCAAGGCCAACGTCACCACCGGCCAGATCTACTCCGCCGTAATCGCCCGGGAAAGACGCGGGGACTATCTGGGCGACACCGTGCAGGTGATTCCCCACATCACCGATGAGATCGTCTACCGCATGCGCGCTCAAGCCGATGTGGCGGAGGTAGAGGCACGCCCCGACCTGATCATTACGGAGATCGGCGGGACCGTCGGAGACATCGAATCAACCCCCTTCCTGGAGGCGGCCCGCCAGGTGCGGCAAGCCCTGGGACCCGAAAACTGCGTGTTCATCCATGTCTCCCTCCTGCCCTATCTGAGGCCGGCGGCCGAACTCAAAACCAAGCCAACCCAGCACTCGGTCGCGACTTTGCGCGGCATGGGCATCCAACCCGACGCATTGGTGCTGCGATCTGAAGTGGAGATCCCGGAGTCCACGAAGCGAAAGCTGGCTGCGGCGTGCGGCGTGGAGGACCGCGGGGTCATTGCCTGCCCAGACGTGGACAGCCTCTACCAGGTGCCGGAAGTACTCCACGAGGAAGGCCTGGATGCTTTTGTTCTCCACAAATTGCGCATGCTGGCCTCCGACGTCCAGTGGGACGGATGGCAGGATCTGGTTGTGCGGGCGACCAAGCCGGAAAGGGAAGTGGAAATCGCCCTCGTCGGCAAATACGTAGGCCTACCCGACGCCTACCTGTCGGTGACGGAATCACTTCGGGCTGCTGGCATGGCTGAGAATGCCAAAGTCAACGTCCGCTGGGTCGAAGCTGATACCTGCGCGGGCCCGGAGGAGACTGCCCGCGCACTGGCTGGCGTCGACGGAGTCCTTGTCCCCGGCGGGTTCGGCGTGAGAGGCATCGAAGGCAAAATCCAGGCGCTCCAGTGGGCGCGGGAAAACCGGGTGCCGACGCTGGGGATCTGCCTCGGAATGCAGGGGATGGTCATTGAGGCGGCACGTAATCTGGCGGGCCTGGATGGAGCTCACTCGGCGGAGTTCGATCCGCAGTCCCCAGCTCCGGTCATCTCCGTCCTCGAATCACAGAAGGCGGTGGCCGAGGGCGAGGAGGATCTGGGCGGCACCATGCGCCTCGGAGCCTATCCGGCGGTTCTGGATCCGGAGTCGGTGGCCGCAAAGTGGTACGGCACCACGGAGGTGTCTGAACGTCACCGCCACCGGTACGAAGTCAATCCGGAGTTCACCGCCGTGCTCGAAGGCGCCGGCTTGCATGTCAGCGGCACCTCGCCAGATGGCACGTTGGCGGAGTTCGTGGAACTGGCGCCGGCCGAACATCCGTTTTACGTCGGCACTCAAGCCCACCCCGAGTTCAAGTCCCGCCCAACCCGGCCTCACCCCCTGTTTCAAGGACTGGTGAGCACGGCGCTTGCTGAACAGGGCTGAGAATCAAGCACAAGACTGAGCCCCACCGGGCGGAACTCCGGTGGGGCTCAGTGGCTATCGGG
>CAYFQC010000101.1:0-1741 GCA_964345155.1 uncultured Actinomyces sp. | reverse complement strand
TCCGGCGGAGCTTCCCCTTCTCCGCCGAAGAGCTCTCCCAAGTCCAGGCCAAGCCTGTCGCCGATGCTCCCCATCTATCCGACCCGGTGGAGCCAACGGACGGGGGCACCGGAACCGGCGTAGCGGAACGGCTCCAACTCCTCATCCCATGCCCTGCCCAGAGCCAAATCCAAAGCGTCGAGAAGATCTGCGTGGCGGCTGTTGTCCATGGCGGAGCGGATGCGGTCCTCGGGGACAACGACGTTCCCTGCAGAGTCCATCTGGTAGTGAAAGATGCCGAGCTCTGGGGTGTGAGCCCACCTCGAGCCGTCAGAGCCGGTGACGGCCTCTTCCGTCACTTCGTATCGAAGATGCTCCCAACCGCGCAGGGCTGAAGCCAAACGGGCACCTGTGCCGACCTCTCCGGACCAAGACAACTCAGCGCGGAGCATGCCGGGCGCAGCTGGCTGCTCAGTCCAGTCCAGGCGCACTTCACGCCCCAACGCTGCCCCCGCAGCCCATTCGACATGCGGGCACAACGCCGGGGGAACCGAGTGCACGAACAGCACACCCCGGGTATACGTACCTGTCATCGCATTCCTCCTGTGTCAAGGTCCGTCTTCCCCTACGTCCTTGCCCAGCAATGCGACTGGCCCGATTATCCCCCATAACGCGGCGAACCGCCAATGGCTGGGCGAGGACGACCTGGCCATCTCCTGACCGACCTCTAGGACTGACCCGGGAGCCCGCTGAGCTGCGACGACCGCCTAGCGTTGGAAGGGGCACTGTGAGGTACACTGCGCCTCAGATCGGACCTTTCGGCGTATTCGCGCAGGTCAGGACGGGGACACTATGCGAGCTCGGGCGGTTATCGCCCTCCTCATAGGCTTGCCCCTGATCATTTTGATCGGGATGGTCGTTACAGGTATCAGCCCCGGTCTCCTGCTGACCGTGATCGTCGGCATTGGAGCCACTCTGACTGCGCTCTTGACCGTTCGCGGCCAGTGGCGCAAAGCGCTGCTCGAGGCGGGCATGGGCGGGACACAACCGTCCTGGGTCCCGCCTTACCGTGAGGCTCAATCGATCCTGAAAGAGAACAAGTCTGCAGGAGACGAGCGGCACCCCGACGCGCAGACAGCGGACGCGGACACCGAAAGCCCTCCGAAATGCTGAGCGCGCTTGTCACGGTCGCTCTGCTGCTCGGCTACATACTGGCCCTCATATTCGCGGTGTACACGGTGATGATCGTGGTGCCTTACGTTCGAGGGCAGCGGTGGCGCCACGGCAACCCCGAAGAGTTCCGGTGGCACTTCATGGTTCCCTGTCGCGACGAAGAGGCAGTCATCCGCGCCACGGCCACTTATCTTCTCGAGAGTTTCCCCGAGGCCGACGTCTGGGTAATCGACGATGATTCCGACGACGCGACGCAAGACATCGTGATGGATGTCCAACTGGCCTTTCCCGAGCGCTTGCATCTCATAAGGCGGGTGCGTCCAAACGCCAGACTGGGCAAAGCTCAATCGCTCAACCACGCCTGGGCGATTGTGAGGGAGAGCATTGAGGCTCGAAACGGAGACCTGTCGAAGGAAGTCATTGTGGTGGTGGACGCCGATGGTAGGCCATCTCGGAACTTCCTCAAGGTTCTCTCTGGCACCGGATGCTTCGCCCGCCGGGAAGTGTCCCTCGTCCAAGTGGAAGTGCGGATGCGAAACCGGGGCGAACGCCAGCCGGACCCGGGCGGCGACTGGCTCAGCAACCTGGC
>CAYFQC010000100.1:0-1881 GCA_964345155.1 uncultured Actinomyces sp. | reverse complement strand
CGGGGCTCAAGTAACTACGGGGTTTCCTATTGTTTTTGTGAGGGGAAACGCGGTTTTCCAAACGGGTCGGAACCTGCGCTTCTAACCCCGGGGCTACTCGCCCCGAGACTTTCCGATTACTTCTTCAGCAACGTTACGCGGTACCTCTGCGTAACTGTCAAACTGCATGCTGTAAACAGCGCGACCCTGGGTCTTCGACCGGAGGTCTCCGACGTAGCCGAACATCTCTGAGAGCGGAACCAGCGCGCGAACCACGCGAACCCCGGAGGCCTCATCCATGGACTGGATCTGGCCGCGGCGGCTGTTGAGGTCGCCGATGACGTCACCCATGTACTCCTCGGGCGTGCGAACCTCAACGTCCATGACGGGCTCCAGCAGCACGGGGCTGGCCTTCTTGGCCGCCTCACGCATAGCCATGGACCCGGCAATCTTGAACGCCATTTCGGAGGAGTCAACGTCGTGGTAAGCGCCATCGAGTAGCGTGGCCTTGATGCCGA
This sequence comes from uncultured Actinomyces sp., assembly GCA_964345155.1. Taxonomy (GTDB): domain Bacteria; phylum Actinomycetota; class Actinomycetes; order Actinomycetales; family Actinomycetaceae; genus Scrofimicrobium. The sequence goes on along the minus strand of CAYFQC010000100.1, from coordinate 1,384 downwards.
CCAGCGGGTAGCCCGCCAGAACACCGGAGGTCATCGCATCCTGCATGCCCTTGTCCACAGAGGGGATGTACTCACGGGGCACGCGGCCGCCGGTCACCTTGTCCTCGAACTCGTAATCCTTCTCCGCGTTCGCTTCCATCGGCTCAATCGCGATGATGACACGCGCGAACTGGCCGGAACCACCGGTCTGCTTCTTGTGCGTGTACTCAAGCTTCTCAACGGGCTTCCGGATCGTCTCGCGGTAGGCAACCATCGGCTTGCCGACGTTCGCTTCAACCTTGAACTCGCGACGCATGCGGTCAACGATGATGTCCAAGTGGAGCTCGCCCATACCGCCGATGATGGTCTGGCCGGTCTCCGGGTCCAGTTCCACGGAGAACGTGGGGTCTTCTTCCGCCAGCTTCTGGATGGCGGTGCCCATCTTCTCCTGGTCGGCCTTCGACTTCGGTTCAACCGCGACGTGAATAACCGGCTTCGGGAAGGTCATCGTTTCGAGGACGATCGGCGCATCCGCCGCACACAGCGTGTCACCAGTGGTGGTGTCCTTCAGGCCGACGACGGCGTAGATGTGGCCGGCGTGCGCCTCCTCCACTGCGTTCTCCTTGTTGGAGTGCATCTGGAAGATCTTGCCGATCCGCTCCTTCTTACCCTTGGTGGCGTTCAGGACCTGCGAGCCCGCCTCCACCTTGCCGGAGTAGACGCGGATGAAGGTGAGCTTCCCGAAGAACGGGTGGGCCGCCACCTTGAACGCGAGGGCCGCGAACGGCTCGTTCTCACTGGCTTCGCGGGACTCCGTGTTCCCGTCCTCCTCGTGACCGGGACGGAAGCCTGCAACGGCACCAATGTCCAGGGGGGAGGGAAGGAAGTCGATGACCGCGTCCAGGACCGGTTGCACACCCTGGTTGCGTAGGGCGGTGCCGCAGTACACGGGGAACGCATCGCCAGCAACCGTCAGAGCCCGCACCCCGGCCTTGATCTGGTCGTTTGTAAGTTCCAGGTTCTCAAGGTAGGCGTCCATGAGCTCTTCCGAGCCCTCAGCAGCCGCCTCCATCAGCTTCTCCCGGTACTCCTCCGCTTTGTCCTGGAGATCGGCCGGAATCTCTTCCTCAACGACGAGGGCACCCATGGTCGGGTTGCCCTTCTCATCCTTAGCCGGGAACCGCAGGGCCTTCATCTTGATCAGATCCACGACGCCGCTGAAGTCGTTCTCAGCGCCAATGGGGAGCTCCATGACGATCGGGGTTGCACCCAGACGGTCGATGATGGTCTGCACGGAGAAGTAGAAGTTCGCGCCAAGCTTGTCCATCTTGTTGATGAAGCAAATCCGGGGAACGTTGTACTTGTCGGCCTGGCGCCACACAGTCTCAGACTGAGGCTCCACGCC
>CAYFQC010000099.1:0-1882 GCA_964345155.1 uncultured Actinomyces sp. | reverse complement strand
GGTGGAGTTCCGATTTGACGTTTGGTCGTCGCGGACGGCGGCAAGCTCAACCCAGTTGGACGAACGCCCGGATGGGGGGCTCGAGGTTGCCAGCCTCGGTGAACCCCATCGACTCGTAGAAGGCACGCTGTGCGGGCTCATCATCTGTGATGAGCACCTTCTGGCGCACGTCTTCGTAGGGCGCGAACACGCGACGGAAGATCTCGCGTCCGATTCCGCGACCCTGGTAGGTAGGCCGGACAAGAATGTCCTGCAGGTACGCGATCGTCTGCCCATCGCCGACGAGGCGTGCGAGGCCGATCAGTTCACCGTCCTCGCGAGCCGTGACGACGCTGAGCGACGCGTCGACGGCGGCAACCAATCGAACTGGGTCTCGCGTGTAGGCGGACCACCCGACCGCGTTGTATAGATCCACGAGTTCTCCCTGTGCGGGTGTCGCAGCATATTCGTAGGTGATCGTCCCCATGCTCCAGAGTCTGCCGGCCCGTCGGCAGAGTCGCAAACCGCCAGCGGCGACGCAACCCGGTCGAGTTCCGCTTCAACGTGCAGAATGCGCCTCTGGCCAGTGGATACACCTTCTCAGCTTCCGGGTTGGCGTGATGGGCGAGTGCCGGTCTGTCATCAGTTGCTCAGCGTTTGCTCCCCTGGCCTGGGGCTTTGATCGGCCTCTGCGGAGCTCCGCAGAGGCCGATTCCCGTTTCTGCGGTGAAGGTGAAGTAGTGTCGCGGGCAAGCATCCTCGGTTGGTCAGTTCTGTGGCGGGTTCACGTCGTTCGACGCGTGACTTTCCGGAAGGAGGAGACTGCTTCACGAGCGGGTGACATCTGATCTGGCTTGCGTGGTGGGCCTGGAAGGACGGTACTGCCGCCTTCGGCGGAGGGACACGCGCGTCGTTCCTGTCCAGCTGCTGAGTGAGCCGATCGGGAAGCATGGCTACGGTGACGGGCGGTGTTCATCCCCTGCGGCCTACTGAGGACGGCCGGATCGATCCTGACGTTGTCTGCCGTGGTGAAGGCGCTGACATATGCCGGGCTGGGCGGCTGAATACTCTGGGCCTGGCTGCGTGCGCCGACAGGGCTGCTGAGCGCTGAGATCCCGTATGAGGTGGCAAAGGCTAACCCCGAGCGTGCTTTCACAGCCGCCTCCTGTGCCGCCGAACACCCCGCTCCAGGCGGCGTGACCGTGGATGAGCAGAAGGGGGCGTTGTCTCGAGGACACGTCCCTTGAAGAGCTATGGCACCTGTTCCACATCGTCCTGCGAGAACACGATCCGCGGTAGGTACAATGGTAGGCGGATGAGGCAGCCGCGCTCATCGGAGCTCTAGGTCTCCGTGCTGTGCGGGTCAGCCATGTTGAATCGACGGCGGTCCCCGGGCTGCTGGCAAAGCCGGCGGGGGGCTCCTTGAGGTTGAGGAAGACACGGACCTTAGCGCCGCCCGCGAGGCTCTCGCCGGCGCCGACTGGCTTTCAGATGTGCGGTTCGGACGATGAGCCGTCGAGGCTCGGCTTCAACAAGGACTATGCGCCAGGGATTCGCGGGGCGGAGCTTCCGCCTCCATCTGTGTCGTCTTGGTGATCCAGACGAACTGTGCTTCCGAGACTCCCTGGCGGAGCATACAGATGCATGCAGCGTATTCGCTGTCTTGAAGAGCTAGGTCAGGCAGCGCTTCGAGCACGACCGTGATGTCTACACGGAAGAAAAAGGGGTCTCCATACGCGACATCGCCGGCTGCACGCGGGACGCATACAAAGTCCGCCTGGTCCGGGCTTCAGACGCCGCGACAAGGTGAGTGCTACTGTGGTCCTGCGTGCCACGCCTACGAATGGGATACTTGCGATGTGCGGAGCCTGTCGAGAAATGTAGCGGACTAACCTATGGGGGT
>CAYFQC010000098.1:0-1902 GCA_964345155.1 uncultured Actinomyces sp. | reverse complement strand
GCAAACTGGGCGGGACGGTCCACCAGCAGCGTCAGGATCCACGCCAGCACTATGGAAACGGCGATGAGCACAACCCCGTCCACCGCGCCGAGGCGTTCTCTTCCCGTGGCGGAAAGGTAGAACACAAACACCGGCCAGTGGATGAGATACACGGAGTAGGAAATATCGCCCAGCCACACCAGAGGAGCAAAGCTCAGAGCGGCGCTGGCACCAGACGTCTGGGAGGCCCGCGGTTGGAGCAGCAGCACCGAGACGGCCGCCAGTGGGACCAGAGCCATCGGACCCGGATATACGCCGATTGACACCAGACAGTAGACCAGCAAGACAGAAAGGGCCAGCCAGCCGAGCGCCTTTGCCGCTCGACCCGGGAAGCGGATAAACGGGGCTGCCGCAGCGACGGCAGACCCGAAAGCGAACTCCCAAATGCGAGCCCTCGTATCGAAGTACACGGACGCGTTGTCTGGAGAGAAAAACAGTAACCAGATGAGGGACAACGCAGAGAGCACCGCGAACGCTGCGCTGACCGTCAGCCTCAAGTCCCAGCGCAACTTCCTGGCCACCAGAACGGCAGCTGCCATCAGAACCGGCCACAGAAGAAACATCTGGCCCTGCATAGACATCGACCACAGGTGCTGGAACGGCGAAGATTCTGCGTGGTCGAAAGCGTAGTAGTCAACCGAATTGTCAGCCAGCCACCAGTTCTCCCAGTAGGTCAAGGAAGCGAAAGACTGCGTAACTGCGCTGCGCCAACGGTCGGGAGTGAATAGAAGAAAACTCCCCGCCAGGATCGCTATGACGACCACCGTCAATGACGGTAGGAGCCGTTTGAACGTTGACGCCCACCGCTCCACTATCCGTGGTTGAGCCCCGGCCTCGGCCCTGCGTACAAAGGACGCCGTCATGAGAAAAGCGGAGATCATGATGAAGGAATCAACACCGATCGGTGACCCCACACCCCAAGCGTGGTACAGGAGAACCTGCATCATCAGGACGGCTCGGAGGCCCTGGATGTCACCCCGCCTGCGGCTCCGATTCAAGGTAGCCCTCAAAGGAGCGGCCGCTCCGTCGAGGTTCTCTCCGCGTCCCACTGTCCCAACCTCGGTCGCTGTCAACGCCGCTCCCTCCAGGCCGCGCCTTCGCATCACGACACGTGCACCCGATATCCAACACCCGGCCCGGTGGCCGAAACCCGAAACATACAGTACAGGCAGGCTTTCGAGCCATCGATGCCCTACTGTTTCAGCACCAGTTCCAAGCTCTCCGGACTTGCGGATACGCGGGCGGGAGAACGGAATATATAGGTGGCGGCAGCATAGTTGGCCAGGCCACCCACTGAGATGCTGAGGAGCTTGAGGGCGAACGTACGCCAACTGATCTCAGGCGACCAACCCATCGCCACCGTTAGCTTCCCGAGCAGCGCCATTACCGCCGATTGCACCCCAACCGTAATCGAGAGTGTCGTCGCGGCAAAAACAGCCAGAGTCTTCAGGAAAGGAGCCTCCGACCGGAACACGAAAGATCTGTTCATCAGATACGACAAGAACACGGCCAGCCCCGACGAAAACACGGTGGCAACAAGCACGGGCCAGCCCCACGGCCCCGACGCGACGGCGAACAAGCTGAGATCGACTCCCGTCGCCAACACGCCGACTAGAACGTACCGCGCGAAGGTTCCGCCGCCCCAAAGCAGGCGAAGGGCTCTGAGCATCTCTTCCCCCACTCTGCCGTCCTATTGCGCTTAAGCATCGTAGGGCGCCAAACCCTCCCGTTTCACCGACAACCCGCCGAATTGGGACGAACCTCATCCGCCTCCACGACTCGCCCGCCGCTCAAGGGTCGAAGCTCCGTGGATACACTCGTAACATGCGAGTACTTTCCGTCGTCGGCGCCCGACCCCAGTTC
>CAYFQC010000097.1:0-2003 GCA_964345155.1 uncultured Actinomyces sp. | reverse complement strand
ACCAGCGCGGATCTCCAGCATCGTGTCCACAATGTCAGCCAAAGGCAGATCGGTCGTGTGTGGGCCGTGCCAGGAGCCCCAGCACAGGTGGAAACGAATCTGCTCCTCAGGTAGATCCCGCAGCGCATAGTTGAGCGCCTCGACGCGCAGCTTCGTGAAGGCTACGTAATCGTCTACATCAGGCTCAGGAGTGATCTGATCGAAGTTCTCAGCGATCGAAGGGTCATCGATCTGCAACACGAGGCCGGCGTCAATGATCGCCTTGTACTCTTCCCGGAGCACATCCGCCCAGGCAAACAGCCATTCCTCGTCCGTCTTGTAGTAGCAGTTTGCGATCCGGGAGGCTGACCCCGGGGAAATGGAGGTCATAAACCCCTCCTTGGCGCCGCTCAGCGCCAAGCCCTTCTTGATTCCGGCAATGTCGGCCTGGATTGCCTCTTGTCCGATGTAGCTAATCGGGCCGACTGCTTTCGGAAGTGACCAGCTCTTGCCAGCTCCCGTGTAGATACCCGACGTCGGATCGGCGTAGGCCTCCGCAAAGATCGTGCGGTCACGCCTCCGCCCAAAACCCGTTAGCTGCACGTTCCCCGGAGTGGACTGGACGTCCAAGCTAAAGAACGGTGAGTTCTCCTCGATCTCCAGACCACCCGTGCGTAGGAATGAATACGTCCACCAAGCCCCGTAGTCCACGGGCGCCGTCATTGCCTTCCCGTACTCTCCATCCCCTACCACGTCTATTCCGACTTCAGCCTGCCTCTGTACGAGGGCGGACACCTGGTCCTGCAAGAGTTCCCGGAATGCGCCGTCCCCGCCTGGGTAAGCGCCGGCCATCCACTGCTGGTTCGCTTCCAGGACTTCTTTGGTGCGGGGCAGCGACCCTACGTGGGTGGTGATGATTCGATCAGTCGATTTCAGCATGATGACGCCTTTCCGAGCTAGGACGCCATCAACTTAGCAAGCGGCCTCAGACGCCGTTCAGACCGTCTCGCACAGCGCTCTGCGCCTCGTTGCAGCGTTCCAGGCGGCGTAGACCCCGACCCCCACGGCGGCACCTGCCACGCCTCGGACAACGGCCCGCTTGACCACGTCTTTCCGCTCGTAAGCCTTGAACTGTGGCCACCCGTTTGCTCGCGCATAGGCACGTAAAGCCCGGTCAGGGTTCACAGCAACCGGATGCCCAACCAAAGACAGCATCGGTATGTCATTTGCGGAATCCGAATAGGCCCAAGATTCGGAAAGGTCGATGCCAGTCTCCGCCGCAACCTCCAGAACGGCATCAACTTTCGCTTGGCCGTGGATCAGGTCTCCCTCAAGTTCCCCAACGATCTTGCCTTCGTGGACCTTAGTTTTCGTTCCGATGCCGCCGGCAGCGCCAATTCGCCGAGCGAACTCCTCCGCAATTAGCCAGGGAGTCGCCGACACCAAGTAGACCTGATGACCAGCGTCCACGTGCTCCCGCAAGATGTCGTAAGTGCCCCTGTAAACCTTCGGCACGAAGTACCGTTCAAAAATCTCTTCCCCGACCCGCTGCAATTCCTCCACGTCCTTGCCAGCAACCACCTGCGCCGCCCGCGAGGAGAAACCGCCGATGTTGTCCTTGTCCTCCCCGAACATCACGTACTTGAGGGTCTGGCGCGCGGCATAGGCAAGGTCGTTCATACCGAGGAAAGACCTGCGGAACATCTCCTTTGCAGCCCAGAACGCACTTGCGCCACGAACTAGGGTCTGATCGACGTCGAAAAACGCGCCGATCTTCTCAGGTGGGACCTGCGGTTTCTCTTCGGTATCCATGCTCCCATCCTAAGAGCGAGGCGAACTGACGGCCTTCGAAGGGGACCCCGGCTGACTCACCACGAGGTACTCAGTGGCCTTCCCTCCTGATATCCGGAGGCCGTTTGAACCCCGACGACAGCGTTGGTTCTAAACTCCTCCAGATTGCGAGCCCCGGCGTAGGTGCAAGCTGATCGGACCCCAGACGTGATCTCGTCAACCAGATCCTCGAC
>CAYFQC010000096.1:0-2073 GCA_964345155.1 uncultured Actinomyces sp. | reverse complement strand
CCGTATTGTTCCCGCGCACCACGAAGTCGCTACGCCCCTCGTAGTTCTGCCCGTCTACGTACTTGTCGAGGCGGATGAGCCACGGCATCGTTTCCGGCTCCGAGGCGTTGGCCTCCCCGTCCCCTTCTTCGCCGTCTCCATACCCGGTGTCCTCGTCGGTGTCAGTGCTGCGGGACATCAGGCCCGCCTCCTGCAGAGCACTGCGAACCGTTGAGTTGCCCTTGAGCCGCAGGCCAACTTGCTCAAAGGTGGTTCCGTCGATGGTGACGGTAGCCTCAATCCAGTCCTTGTCCTGGGTTTGCGCGTAGGTTTCCAGCATCGCGTCGTAATCTGCCTGCTCAAACTCCACTTCTATGCTGTGGACGGCGCTGCCTGAGAAGAATCCCGAAGAAACAGCGGCCTCGTCGGAAGACTGCGTCGAAGTCCCCTGTGAGCAGCCAGCCAAACCCATGGCCGCCGCGGCGATAAGTGCGGTCAACGTCGCGCCTATACGCGAACGTCTTGATGAACCCAACCTGGGCATAGTTCCTCCTAGAGATACCGGCAGACCCACGGCCCTGATTAGGGACCGTCCTGCACCCGGCACCCCCGCCTCCTACTTCAAAGCGGCTTGGCAACTACCCGTAGGTCGGCTTCAGTATGACGGGTTGAGATGCTCACTGCAGCATCGGAGCACCTCGTTTCGCCGTCGGCTCAGCGCGGTAGTCGGCGCACAATTAGAGCTCGGTGCGCATTCCCCAGGCGCGTCAGGACCACCATTGCTCCCACCGGGTCCCGTCCGCGGCGGGCAAGCTTCAGTGATTTCCGGAATGCATCAGGGGAAACATCCGTGCCCCTCTTCAAGATTTCCACGGCGGTCACGCCACGCTCCCGCAAGTAGGGCCCCACCTGCTTATAGGGCATAACCTCGAGGATCTGAAACGCTTGCGCGAATGGTGTTGCAGCAAGCCGGTCCCCCGTCAGATAGGCAATCTGGGGTGCCACCGGAGCCGCCTCCAACTCGGCCGCCAGAGCGTCCAAAAGGCCGGCGCGAATCACGGCACCATCTGGTTCATAGAGGTAGCGGCCGGCGGGTCTCGGCTCCAGTTGAACCGCTGGCTCGCGAGGATCGCCACGCCAACCCATCCGGTGCACGTGACCGTCCCGAAACACCGCGGCTCCCCTGCCCGGTCCCTCAAGGGCCAGAGAGCCAATCCATAACCCAGCTTCCACGACCGCACCATCAACCGACACCCACTCCACAAGGGCAGCCGGGGGCAGGCGGGAATAGTTAATTCCAGGAGCCACTTTGACGCCCAAGCCGGGCGCGCGGCCAGCCAGAGTAAGTACACGGCTAAGCGGCGGCGAGTACCGCTCCGGGTCAAAGGACCGCCCCCGGTCTCCCCTCCGCGCTGGATCAACGAAAACACCGTCAAACCCTGACAGGTCGACGTCGAAGGCGTCTCCCACCCGCACTTCAACCTGCGGATATTCACGCAGGTTGAACGCCGCTACCGCCGCGGTCACGGGATCCACGTCATTCACCAGTACCCTCATCCCCTCCTGGGCGAGGGCGAGGGCATCGGCGCCGATCCCTACAGTCAAGTCCGCAACAGATCGACATCCTGCCTCAAGAAAGCGCCGCGCGTGCAGTCGGGAGACTTCGGCTCGCGTGGCTTGCTGCAAGCCCGCGTCGGTGAAAAGCATGCGCCTGGCCTGGGCTCCGAGTTTCCTCTCTGCCTTGCCCCTCAAGCGCTGCTGAGTCAAGAGCGCACTCACCAAGTCGGGAGAGAATCCGGCGGCCCGTAAGCGCCGCCCCTCGGCTTCTGCGGCCTCCACCGAGTACGGCGCCATCCCCTCAAGCTGTCGCCAGCCCTCCTGTTCGAGAAGCAAGTGAACACCGCCCTCACTCAGGGGCGCGGAAGGGTTCCCGCCGGGCACAGCAGGCTCGGAGGCCAGATAGATCCGCTGGGAACACGCCACGCCCCCAGGTTAGCTGGGCACTTGGTCATAGCATTAGCAACACCAGTTCGACGCGGGCTGAGAGGAGCGGGAATGGACCTGGCTATATTCGTGGTTCCGGCGGCGGCCGCC
>CAYFQC010000095.1:0-2100 GCA_964345155.1 uncultured Actinomyces sp. | reverse complement strand
CGGACTAAGGACACCAAAAACCCCTGTGCTGCCATTACACCAGGGCGGAAAGCACGGATCATTCTGTCACATTGACGCCGCTCGTGAGGCTCCTGGCGGCTCGCACGGTAAGAGGGGTTGGTCACCCGGTGATCAACCCCTCTGGTGGAACGGGCGTACATGTGGCTTAACCTGAAGCCCATGGCACATCTACTGGGCGGCGAATCCCTACACCTCGATTACCCCACAAAGGTGGTGCTCGACTCGGTGACTTTGGGGATCGAAGAGGGCGACCGGATCGGGATCGTGGGCCGCAACGGGGAGGGCAAGTCCACCCTTCTAAGTCTCCTGTCACAGACGATTCAGCCCCAATCAGGGAAAGTGACGAAACGCGGCGGCCTGCGCGTCGGTGTGCTCGACCAGAGGGACCGACTGAACAACGATTGGACAGTTCGACAAGTCATAGTGGGAGATCGCCCCGAGCACGAATGGGCGGGGGACTCGAAGGTGCGCGACGTCCTCGCCGGACTCGTGTCGGATATTCCCTGGGAGAAACAAATCGGCGAGCTAAGCGGCGGGCAGAGGCGCCGCGTAGACCTAGCCGCCCTGCTGGTCGGAGACTGGGATGTTCTGATCCTCGACGAACCCACGAACCACTTGGACGTGGAGGGCATTTCCTGGCTTGCCCGGCACCTCAAAGCCCGCTGGCCCAGGAATCAAGGCGGGCTTCTGGTTGTCACGCACGACCGCTGGTTCCTGGACGAAGTCTGTACTAGAACCTGGGAGGTTCACGACCGCACGGTCGAACCTTTCGAAGGCGGTTACGCCGCCTACGTCCTACAGCGCGTCGAACGCGACCGCATGGCCGCCGCTTCGGAAGCCAAACGCCAAAACCTAATGCGCAAAGAGTTGGCCTGGCTTAGGCGTGGAGCACCCGCCCGCACCAGTAAGCCGAAGTTCCGCATCGATGCGGCAAATCAGCTAATCGAGGACGTGCCGCCGCTTCGCGACCCAATCCAGTTGCGCGCCCTAGCCACCGCCCGGCTCGGTAAACAGGTGGTCGACCTCGAAGGGGTGGGCGTCCGGTATGGCGAGAACGAGGTGCTCTCCAACGTGACGTGGCGACTGGGGCCTGGAGAGAGGATCGGCATTCTCGGGGCCAATGGCGCGGGAAAGTCCACGCTTCTGGGGCTGATAAGCGGGTCGGTGTCACCCTCGTCCGGGAGAGTGAAGCGGGGCAAGACGGTGCGCGTCGGCACCCTTGACCAGCAGTTCACGGCCCTGGAGCGCATAGGAGCCGACCGCGTACGTGAGGTCCTCGCGCGAACGAAAACTACTTTCAACGTGGATGGGAAGGAACTGACCCCGGCGCAGCTTTTGGAGCGCCTCGGTTTTTCCAGAGACCACCTATCGGCGCGGGTGGGAGAGCTTTCCGGCGGTCAGAAGCGACGGCTACAGCTTCTGCTCCTGCTGCTCGATGAACCAAACGTGATCGTCCTGGACGAACCAACTAACGACGTTGACCACGAGATGCTGGCGGCCCTTGAAGACCTCCTCGACTCTTGGCCCGGCACACTCATCGTGGTCTCCCACGACCGCTACCTTCTGGAACGAGTCACCGACCAGCAGTACGCGGTTCTGGAGGGCAGCCTGCGGCATCTGCCAGGCGGCGTGGAAGAGTACCTGCGGCTGCGTTCTTCGGCCGGTGGGAAATCCGTGAAAGCAGACGTGAGAGAGGACGGCGGGAAAGCCTCAGGAGCGCAGATTCACGCGTGGCAGCGGGAGTTGGCCGCCCTCGAACGGAAGCTGGCAAAGCTAGAAGACCGAGTGGCTCAACTCCACCGGCAGATGGCGGAGCACGACCAGAGCGATTTTCACGGACTCCAGTCCCTAACCGACCAGCTCGCTGAGGTCCAGGATCAGAGGGGCCACCTTGAGGAAGAGTGGTTGATCCTGGGAGAGAAACTCTCCTAGGCGAGTCCAATCCCCAAGGCGATAACACCCAACAGAGGGAGCAAGCCCTGCTTCGCGGCGGCCGATGCCTTCGATCGATCGGACAGGACAAGGACTGCCGCAGCCAAGGCCATCGAGCCAGCACCCGCGAAGATCAATGCCGCGCCG
>CAYFQC010000094.1:0-2143 GCA_964345155.1 uncultured Actinomyces sp. | reverse complement strand
GCGGAGCGGGCTGGCCAACTCGGAGTGTTCAGCCCCACTCTGTGCGGCGCCAGCACAATGCGACAATTGGGCAATGGCCGAACCGAAAGACCTGAGCAGGTTTGCGTGGCTCTCCATAGCCGCAGCGATCCTCACGATTGGACTGAAGACCGCGGCGTGGGCGGTGACGGGCTCAGTTGGCCTGCTTTCCGATGCAGCTGAATCTGTTGTCAACCTGGCGGCTGCAGTAGTCGCGCTGATCGCGTTGAAGGCTGTACTCAGGCCGCCGGACTCCACATACACCTATGGCCGGTCGAAAGCGGAGTATTTCTCCTCAGCCGTCGAGGGGACAATGATCTTCGTTGCTGCCGCAGCGATCATTTTCGTCTCAGTGCAGCGACTTATCTACCCTAAGCCTCTGGAGAACATCGGGATCGGCCTGGCTGTGTCCGTGCTTGCAGCTGTGATCAACGGGGCGGTCGGATACGTCCTCGTGCGTGCTGGCAAGCGGAACAACTCCATTGCTCTGATCGCAGATGGGAAGCACCTGTTCACCGACGTCGTCACGTCGGTGGGCGTGGTAGTGGGAGTGGGCTTGGTGGCTTTGACAGGCTGGGAGCGTCTGGACCCGATAGTGGGTCTGTTGGCCGGCATAAACATTGTGGTAACCGGTGCCCGGCTCATGGGCCAGTCGGCCCAGGGCCTCATGGATCACACCCTCCCCGCTGAAGAGAACGATGCGCTCGTGGAGCTCTTGCACTCCCAGACTACGGATCAGGTGCGTTTTCATGGCCTCCAGACTCGTGTGGCGGGGCAGCAGCGTTACGCGAACGTCGACGTCTTGGTTCCGGGGACTTGGAGCGTCGCGGAGGGCCACCGCTTCATCGAACGCATCGAAGCAGAGATGGAGAAGACGGTTCCGGGCCTGGTGGTAGTCACTCACCTGGAGCCGATTGAGGACCCGGAGTCGTATGAAGACATCCCTGTAGGACAGATTCCCATCACCTAGGAGGCAGGTGCGCGCGCGGCGACAAGGGACAATGGCGGCCAGCTACAGGTTTCGAAGGATCGGATGGGACGCATGGATAGAGAAGTAGGGCTAGTCACCACGGATCTTTCTCAGTTCAACTACGGTGACCCCGATGCCAAACGTCTGGCGGACGCCCTGGCTACGAGGGGCTTTGTGGTCTCTGAACCCTCCTGGCGCGACCCCGAGGTGGACTGGGCGCGTTACGACGCGCTGGTCATCAGATCCCCGTGGGACTACGCAGTTCGACCCCGGGAGTTCGACGGCTGGATGGAGCGGGTCTCTGAGTTGACGCGCCTGTTCAATCCGGCCGAATTGATCCGGTGGAATGCTGACAAGACTTACCTCTTGGAACTTCAAGCCTTGGGCGTGGCCATTCCGCCCACTGATTTCTGCTCCGACGAGGGCGAGGTAGGCCGTGCTCTTGCCTCGCGTCCGAACATCGACATCGTGGTGAAGCCCAACATTTCGGCTGGGTCTCGCCTGACCGGCCTTTTTGGTCCTGACGATGCGGACAGGGCAAACGCCGGGAAACTGGCGCTTCAGATCCTCGACGAGGGTAAGCAGGTCATGGTTCAAGACGCTGTCTCGTCGGTGGCCGGGGGAGCGGAGAGGGGGCTGCTGTTCTTTGGCGGTGAGTACTCACATGCGTTCAGCAAGGGTCCGATCCTGGAAGCCGGCGGCGGACTGCTTGGCGGTGAATATCAAGAACGGATAGACAAGGTGCTGCCCACGGCCGCAGAAAAGGACTTCGCGCGTGCCACTTTGGAGGCAGTCGCCAGAATCGGGGCGTCCAAGGGATGGGGCGAGGACGCCGCTGCGCCTCTGTATGCGCGCATCGACCTAGCCACGACTGAAGATGGCCAGGTCCTCTTGATGGAGGCCGAACTGTTTGAGCCTTCGCTGTACTTCTCCACGGCGGATGCGGAAGCACCGCGGCGCATGGCTGCCCAGCTCGTCGCACGCCTCGACGCCGAGGGGGCATCGCTACCCCCGGGGGCATAAGGTCCCACGTTCCGCACGTCAGGCGGCAGATGCCCTCCGGGGTATGAGCGGCGGGTTGTGTGCGCCGCTGGCTGAGGGCCAACTGGAACCTAGTGTTGAACCCATGAAACTGCTTGTAGTTGGGGGCGTCGC
>CAYFQC010000093.1:0-2185 GCA_964345155.1 uncultured Actinomyces sp. | reverse complement strand
GGCCGGCCACCCGTGCCTGATGTCCCCGCGACGGGGTCAAGCTGTACTATAGTTACCCAGCAGACTAGGGAACCCAATAGCCAACAAGGAGGTTCAATGACCCCGGAAGCGCTTCCCGTCTTTCTCCAGATCGCCGAAGGACTTGAGCAACAGATCATCTCCGGTTCTTTACCAGAGGGGGCACGGGCACCATCGACCAGCGAGCTCGTGGCTTTCCACAAAGTCAATCCCGCCACCGCTGCGAAGGGCGTAAAGGTACTCGCTGATCTAGGACTCCTGGAGAAGCGGCGAGGCCTGGGAATGTTCGTCGCCGACGGAGCAAGGCAGACGCTTCTCGCCCAGCGCCGGGGTGCATTCCTCGCGGAGTTTGTTCGTCCCCTACTAGCGGAGGCGTCCTCCCTTGGCATGAACGCCGACCAAGTGCTCGAACTGATCACGAAGGAGATCGCGGCCAAACCGCAGGACTTCGCGGTCGAAGCCAGCGCCCCTATCGAGGCGGTCGAAGACCGATGAGTGCAACGCCTCCCCTGCAGTTTGAGCATGTAGGTGTCACTTTCGGGGAGAGGGTCGCCCTCGACGATGTGACTACCACGTTATTGAAGGACCAGGTATACGGACTCTTCGGCCGAAACGGTGCTGGCAAGACCACACTTATGTCCGTTGCCTCTGCGGGGCTTGAGCCGAGCTCTGGACGCGTGCTCGCTTTCGGAACTTCGCCGTTCGAGAACCCCTCGGCCACCGGGCGTATCTGTTTCGTACGCGACAACCAGGTGTACCCGGAGGCTTCTACCGGCGCGGTCGTCCTGGAGGCGGCCTCGTGGTTCTTTGCGGGATGGGACCACCAGCTGGCGCAAGACCTTGTGAGACGCTTCCGGCTACCCCTGCACGTGCGCGCCAAGAAGCTCTCGCGCGGCCAGCGCTCAGCTCTGGCGATCGTCATTGGCCTGTCCTCCAGGGCGCCTCTGACCTTCCTGGACGAGCCCTACCTGGGCATGGATGCTCCTGCTCGCGAGCTCATGTACCAGTGCCTGCTCGCCGACCTCGCTGCCCACCCGCGCACCGTAATCATCTCCTCACACCTCGTTGACGAAGTCTCACACCTGGTCGACCGAGTCCTCCTCCTTGCCTCAGGCCGCCTCATCCTGGATTGCCCCACGGACGAGTTACTGGATAGCGCGTTGGCGCTGAGCGGCCCAAGTGCCCTGGTTGAGGACTTCGCACGCGGCATGCGAATCATCGGGCGCAGCTCACTGGGCGGGCACGAACGCGTGGTCGGCATCGGCCCCATGTCTGTCAAGAGGCGCCAAGAAGCACACGGCGCCGGAGTCAGACTCGAAAGCGTGGGACTTCAGGAGCTCACCGTTGCACTCGGAGGCGATCCGGAATGAGGAGGATAGTCAATGCCGTCCGCCTCCAGTTAACGAATCCGGCGCTCTACTTCTGGCAGCCAATCGTGATCCTCCTGGCTTCGTCCGGGGTGGCTCTGCTGATAATGAGCGCGATCCCCTCATCCAGTGAGAAGTTCGCCTACGCGGCTAACGCGCCAATCTGGTTCTACCTATTCTTCGGGATCCAAGGGCTCGTGGCGTTTTTCCCTTTCGCCCTGGCACTCGGGTTGACCCGCTGGGAGTACCTGATCGGTGCCTGTGCTGCGGCCATGCTGTCGGCATCCGCCCTGGCCACCACGTTCGTGGCCCTGGGCCTGATCGAAAAGGCAACGCAGGGTTGGGGACTGAACGCTTACGTCGCATACCTCCCGTGGGTCTGGTCTAGGGGGGCGCTGGGCGC
This sequence comes from uncultured Actinomyces sp., assembly GCA_964345155.1. GTDB lineage: Bacteria > Actinomycetota > Actinomycetes > Actinomycetales > Actinomycetaceae > Scrofimicrobium. The sequence continues at coordinate 397 of CAYFQC010000093.1, read as the reverse complement.
GTGGGCTCTTGTCTGGGCGCTGGCCTTCGGCTTCTATGTGGTGGGTTTCGGTTTGGCGGTCCTCTACAAGTGGGCTGGCCTGTGGGCCGTCACCGTGCCCGCTCTGTCGGTTCTCCTGGTCCTAGCCGCAGCCCTCTTCCTGGCGGCGAGGACGGGCCAGTGGGATCGGTTCTTCGGGTGGGTTACGCGGCTGCAAGTGGTGCCCGTCGCGACCGCCACGGCTGCCGCAAGCGCAGTTCTTGCGGCAGTAACGTATCCAGCTCTGAGGAGACTGGGCGCGGGCTAGCACCTGCGGGGCACGCGAGGCCAGAGCCACAAAACGGCCCCCGACCGCGTTTCCGCAGGTCAGGGGCCGTTTTGTGGCTCCTGCGGCTGGACTCGAACCAGCAACCGTCCG
>CAYFQC010000092.1:0-2188 GCA_964345155.1 uncultured Actinomyces sp. | reverse complement strand
TCCTGTTCGGTTCGTTGCAGAGGTTCTTCTTCAAGGGTGTCGAAGAAGGTGGCGTTAAGGGCTAGTGAGTTGTGGACGTGGGTGCCTCCACGCGACCATCTGTTCGCGGCATGGAAGCGCCCACGTCCACTACGCGGCAGACTCTGGCGCGGCAGTCTGTTGCAGTACGGCGAAACGCTGCGCGACTAGCGGTTGAATCCGGAACGCTCGAGCGGTCAATCGCGACGGCCAACCACAGTGCCCGCGGGAGGGAGCATCAGTTCTCTCGCGAGTGTTGGAGGCCAGCCGACAACCTTTGCTAGAGGCGACCTCGAGTCCGTGTTCTTCGCGACTGGAGCCGGCTACGCTGACGCCCTGGTGGCTGGCCCTGTCGCCTCCGGTAATGGTGGTGCCGTTGTACTGATTCCCGGCAAATCGCCCTCCTCGGCACTTGTACGCGCACTGGCTGAAGTTCGGTCACTGGCCCCGGAGAGTGTCTACATCGTGGGTGGGAATAACGCAGTGACACCTTCGGTGGAGCGCCAAGTTCGCAACGTGTTCGGTGATGTCACCCGAGTGTCGGGAGCTAACCGCTACGCGACAGCCAATTCGATCAACGAGTTGCTACCCGCGACGGCTCCTCAGGTTTGGCTAGCATCCGGAGCTGACTTCCCGGATGCGCTCTCTGCTGCTGCACCGGCAGGCCTGAGCGGCAGCCCGATTTACCTGAGTCCTCAGGCGTGCATTCAGCCGGCGACCCTCTCGGCCGTCGATGCACGTGCCTACGGTGATCTGTTCGTCGTCGGGGGCGAAGCTGCCCTCAGCAAGAACGTCCTCGATCTCGTCGCGTGCACGTAACATGGGTGCCGTGAGTCGGCGATGACTGACCGTTGACTCCTAGCTTGCAGAGCAGAGCGTTCCCTAGTAGATCTGTACTAGGGAACGCTTTCTCTTAGGACCAAGGTCTTCACCGTGTCCCCTCAGGCTCTTCAAGTATCTGATTCCTTGCTTTCTTCGCTAACTGCAATGAAACGGGTTCGATGATTGCCTATGCAGTACAGATTTGGCGACAATGTCGGGAGACCGGCTATCCGCCCTTCAAAGAGAGGCTTACTGTGCTTGGCTCAAGCCGTCGCCCTACGCTCAAAGACATAGCCGCACGCGTCAAGGTTTCAGAAAGTGCGGCATCGTTGGCCCTGTCCGGGAAACCTGGGGTATCGGAAGCCACGCGCAAAAAAGTCATTGCCGTGGCCGAAGAAATGGGGTGGGCCCCTAACTATGCGGCGCGGACCCTCTCCGGCTTTGGCTCGCGCACCGTGGGAGTCGTCCTCAGCCGAGACGTCGCTTCAGTTGGTGCCGAGGCCTACTTCATTCGATTCTTGATGGGCCTGCAAAGTGTGTTGGCGCCCAAAGGGTACGAAATCCTTCTCAAGTCTGTGGTCTCTTTAGAGGAAGAACTGGCCGTCTACCGGAACTGGCAAGCAACTGGGAGGGTCGACGCGGTCGTCCTATCCGATTTGCGGGTCGACGATCCGCGCCCGGCCATGATCCACTCTCTAGGAATGAAGGGTGTCATCGCTGGGATCGCGGGAGTGAAGGGCCCGGTTCCGACTCTAGGCGTCGACGACGGCGCAGCAATGGACAATATTGTCGAGTACCTGCGGGATAACGGTCACGAAAGGATGGCGTACATCTGCGGATCGCCCACCTACTTACACATCGCTGAACGTATTGCCCATTTCGAAGCGGTTGGCGAAGCGAAAACGATCACTACGAGGGTGCGACCAACCGACTTCTCAGCGGAGTCTGGGGTTGAGTCCACTGAGGCAGCGCTAGAGATTGAACCGACGGTACTGATCTTCGATAACGAGTTTCTTGCCCTCTCAGGGATTTCAGTTCTGCGCTCAAGAGGGCTGCGGATTCCGGACGATGTCAGCGTCGTAGTTTGGGAAGATTCCTCCCTCATGGAGCTCGCGACCCCTCCCCTAACCGCGGTGCACCGCGATGCTTTTGACTTTGGGGAAGAGACAGGAAAGCTGCTCTTGGCAACAATGGAGTCCGCGTCCACGGCTGATGTTTCGTATCCGCTACCGCGCCTAGCGATACGTGACTCGGTCCGCAGGTTGACGGGTCCTCCTTTACTTGACCGCCCTCCTCAAGCGCTTTAGTATTGGTGTGATGCGTCCCTCCCTTCCTTCGTTAGGACGAT
>CAYFQC010000091.1:0-2254 GCA_964345155.1 uncultured Actinomyces sp. | reverse complement strand
CGGGTATTCGACCGGAGGGTTGAATCTAACCGCCTCCGCCAGCTGCCGACTCATCTGGCGGCGCAGGTGCATCGGCACGCCCCCACGGCGCATCTGCCTCTGCACATTCGCAGCAAACGCCAGGTAATGCGGCCAGCCCCTGCTGTGTAGGTGGTACGACGCTTCGTTCCTAATCCCGTACTTGAACTTCCAAGCGTTGCTCTCATCGATCATCGTGAAGTTCACGCCCTTGTTCTCCCCCATGTCGTGCAACACGACGCTGTCGAGGACCTGGACCCCGGGGCAGTCCGCAGTGATCCGGAACGTGTACTCCGCATCGTCGAACCAGATGAAGTAGTCCTTGTGGGGATATCCGTACTTCTTGACCACCCACCGGGGGATCAACACTGAAACGAAGCTGCACCGAGTCACCATGACCAGGTCTTTGCCGTGGGTCAGCAACCGCCCCCAGTCCCACGTTGGAAGCGGATTGTTCATCTCGCAGATGTCGCCATTCACATGGTTCACGACGGAACACGCGTAGGGAACGCCGTCCCCAAGTTCTTCCACCGCCTCGCCGAATCCGCGCAGGAGCGCTTCCAGGGCGGTCGGCTCAGGGTACGCATCATCGTCCATGATCCAAGAGAAGTCCCACCCCGCCTCATACGCGGCTTTCATTCCGCGATTGAAACCGCCTGCTCCGCCCTCGTTCGTGGGCGCAGTGACCACGCGGGTCGGAACAGTGCCGGAATAGGTGGCCAAGTAATCCGGCGTGCCGTCGCTCGAGGCGTTGTCGACGACGATGATCTCTGCCGGCGGCACCGTCTGGGACTGGAGGGCCGCCAGCACGTTCTTCAGCTTCTCAAGGCGGTTGAACGTAACCACCACCGCTGCCACCTGGGGATCAGTCATCTTCAGTCAAACCTTCCATCCACCGTCTCGCCCATTCACTGGCGCTTTCCTTCTCGGCTAACGCAAGGGCTGCCTCGCGCTCGCGTTCCCACAGATTCCTTCGTGCCGACTCGTCACTTTCAAGGCGAGTTATGATCCGCTCCGCATCCCGGAACATGGCCCTAGCGGAACGACGGAGAAGCCCTGACTCTGGAACGAGAGTCGCCTGTGAGCCCACATCTGTCGAGACCACGGGGACGCCCGCGGAGACTGCTTCGAAAACGGTAAGGGCGAGGCCCTCATTCACGCTTGTCAGAAGGAGCAGATCCGCATCCTTGAGAGTGTCACTCACGGGCGTGCTCTCATCTCTACGCTCGACCACGTCCGACAGGCCGCGGTCCTCAAGCTGCTTTTCCACCAGCGGTTGCATCTCACCTGAACCGTGCATTATGAAGCGGAGTTCAGGGTGATGGCGGTGGAGGCGCTGTGCAAGCGCCAAGAAAACGTCGGGACGCTTCTGGCGGGCCAGGCGCCCCACAAAAGCCACCGTGAAAGTCGACTTTGAACTGCGCGGCTTGAAGTCGGAGTCAGCATCGGTTGTCAGCCCGGACAGCGGGGCCATGGCAACTTTGTCCTTCGTCACCTTCTGATCCTGGACCAGCCAGCGCTCCAACTGCGGGGAGATTACATGGTGCGTGTCTATGAACTCGTCATGGGTGGATCCAAAGCCGGGGTAGCCAGCGCCCTTGTACTCGATTATGTGCAGGGAATCCACGACCGGCACCGACGGACGGTTGTGCTTGAGCCACGGAAGCTTGGAGTAGAGCCAGGCACAGTGGTGGATGATGACGCCACGCACGTCGTAGTTCTCCACCAGGGCCCTCAACAGGGGCTCATCCCCGTACCAGCGCTCAAGCGGAAGAGTGAGCGGCAGAACCAGGCACCCATCCAGCTCAGCACGCGAAATCCAGTACTGGTGTGAAGGCTGATCAGTAATGACTATGGGCAGCAGACCCGCGTCCTTGGCGATGCTTATCGTTTCGAAGGCCCAGCGTTCGGCACCCCCGGTCTGCAACCAGTGCATCCCGATGATGATCGCCGAAGGTGCGCCTGGCGCGGTTGCTTCGGGAGTGACCACCGGATAGGAAAGCTTGCCTCGCGCGTACTCCCCCTCGCTTTCCCACGTGTCGGGCATAGGCGGCATTTTTCGCCGCAGTGCCTTCTCCCTGCGAAGGATCATGGCTTCGCGGATTCCGTCTAGGAGGAGAGTCTGCCTGCGCTCAAGTCCGTTGTAGATCTTCTGGGCCATCCGAAGATCTCCCGACATGCGGGCTTCTGCATCGTTGTCGACCGTGGGTGAAATACGAATGTAGCGGCAGCTACC
>CAYFQC010000090.1:0-2266 GCA_964345155.1 uncultured Actinomyces sp. | reverse complement strand
TGCTTCGTCTTCACGCGCATCTTGGCGCTGGCCTCGTCCTTCCTCACCAGCTCCGGACTGGCGCCACTTCCTGTCGTCCGCCCTCGCCACGTACTACTTGTGGGCAATGTGGGGGACTGCAGCGAGCTGCTTTCTGATATTTCGCGTTGCCTTGCCGATCTGGCGCTCCGCAGTCCACAGAATCCGTGTGACATCGGTTCGAGCCGACGGCCCGGACGCCGTGACCCTGGTGTTGCACGGCAAGAACCTGGCGGGCCTGGGAACCCGGACGGGGCAGTTCTTCGTGTTCCGCTTCCTAGACAGCCCTGGCTGGTCAAGGGGACACCCCTTCTCCCTGTCAAGAGCACCCGATGGACGCGCGCTGCAGGTCACCGCCAAAGTGGTGGGGGATGGTACAGCCCGAATGCGATGCCTTCAACCGGGAACTCGCGTCCTCATCGAAGGTCCCTACGGTCTGCTCACGCCCGATCTCAGGACTCAACCGGAGCTGCTGATGATGGGCGCCGGAGCGGGAACGGCGCCGACTCTGCCGCCCAGTCAACGCAGGAAAGCTCGGCTGAAAAGGGCGAGGACGGAACCGATAAGCGGTGATCGACGGAAAGGGGGAGCGCAGGGTCCTCGGACGCGGACCAGACGAGTCCGGAAGTGGACGCCGTAACCGGAGCCGACGTGTCTTTGTACAGCGACGGAACGTATACCGGGCAAGCGGCGTCAACGCGTTACGGCCCGGTCCAGGTGGAACCAGTCATCTCCGATGGGGTTATCACCTCCGCGACGGCAGTGGCCTATCCGCATTCCGATCCCCACGACGAGCGCACAAACTCCAGGGCTATCCCTAGTCTTGAGGCGGCGACACTGGATGCGCAGAGCGCGCAGCTGGCGTTCGAGTCTCATCTGCTTCCCCTGCTCGGCGGGTCGGCCGAGGCCGTAGGAATGAACCTTGGAGGCGACCTCCAGGTTGCAACGGCGCAGGGTTCGGACTGGATCTGGAATCTGGCCATCGCCGACCCCCGCCGAGTCGGGGCATCATTGGACGACTGTCTCTTCGCGATGGGGCTGTGGCGACTTCGGGTATCGCTGAGCGGGGACGCCACATCGTAGACGCACGGACCGCGCTGCTAGGGGAGTTGCGTCAGCCACCGTGGTTTCCGCGTCTCTTGCCAACGCCGACGTCTGGGCCACCGCCGCTGTAGTGGCCGGCTTTGACGACGTGGGCTGGGTCGCGAAGTCGGAGACTCGTGGTGGGCTGCTAGTTGCCGAGGACGGCCGAATGCGTCGCTGGATCGGTCCGCTGATTGAGCTCACCGCGGTCCGTCCAACCAGCGAGACCGGGTGTAACTAGCGCCGATCAGCCACAACGGAACCTCGCCTTCCACAGCGTGCGGCCGACCGAAGGCGCGGATCTCAGCGCGCGACCACAGGGCTTCCCGGCTACCCTTTCCGCGTGGACTTTTTCAACCGGATGATCGTTTTAGGGCAGGGTCTATGGGCTAAGCAGACCGTGAAGCTCGCTCCCGAGCCGCCGGGAGAACGATGCGGCATCGCCGGTCCAGGAGGTGAACCCATCCGCTTGGTGGCTGTGGGCGACTCGTTGGTGGCGGGAAGTGGGGTGGAAGACCAGTCAGAGGGCCTGGTTCCACGCCTGGCTGCGAAGCTGTCGGAGGCGCATGAGGCGCCGGTGGCGTGGGAGACCTACTCCCAACTTGGCGCCACGATGCGCCGCGTGCGTTACCGCTTTCTGCCTGAGGTGGAGGGTGACGCGGATATCCTCCTGGTCTGCGCCGGGTCCAACGACGTGATGGCAAGGCGGACCCTCGCGGAATGGGAGGACGACTTGAGTTTCACTCTGGATTCAGCCCAGGAGAAGGCCAAGCGGGTGGTTCTGTGCAGCGCGGGACAGCCTCACAACAGCCCGGCGCTCCCTGTGCGTCTGCGTCGCGCCATTGAAGCGCGGGTGGATGAGCAGACCGAGGTTAGTCGATCCCTGTGCGAGGAGCGTGACATTAGTTTCGCGAACGTAACGCACTCGCCTTTGCCGGAGGGCTTTTGGGCGGGGGATGGGTTCCACCCCAGTGACGTCGGCTATGAGGAGACTTCGCGTCTGATTTTCAACGCTATGGGTCGACGGTAGGGGGACGGTCGAGGCTGGGATGGAGGGATACCGGCCGTAATGTGTTGCTTTGGCCTGTTACCCGTACATGGAGCGCATTTGCACTGGGCTGTCAAGGTCAAAAGTGCGCACCGGGTACCAATAAAGATGATGGGG
>CAYFQC010000089.1:0-2273 GCA_964345155.1 uncultured Actinomyces sp. | reverse complement strand
AAGAAGGCCGTCAAAGCCTCGATGACCCGACCCTTCTTCGCGCTGTGGCCGCGGCCTTTGGAGAAGCGGGAGACAGGGGGCATCGCCCTCGTGATGCCCGTGCCGGTAGTGCGCAGAGTCCCGTCCCGGAACGCCTCCTTCACGAGCTCCCTTGTCTCCTCCGGCCTCAGGCCTTCCGCGGCGATAATCCGCTCCAGTTCAGCCTCTTTCTGGGCGGAGACGTAGGAGCGCCACTCGTCCTCGACCGCCCCGTCGGTTGACACAGAGACGGAGTCCACGAAGGTCTCTATCAGGTCCTTCTTGTTCCGCAGTGACGGACTGGAGTCAATGGCGCGCGTGATCCCGGCGCGCAGTTCCCTGTCCTCCCCGTCCCCCTTGGCCTCCCGGCACTCCTTGACGAGCAGCAGTATGTAGTCGACGTTGATCTCCACCTGCTTGATGAGTTCGATCTCGAAGACCACGTCGTCGACGATGCTCTCCTTCTCCGCGGAGCTGCGCCGCTTGCGCTCGTTCCACAGGTCCAGGTAGGTCGACTGATAGTCCTGCAAGTCGCGTGGGGAAAGCAGCTGATCGCCGGCGAACTCGTCGAAGGAAACAAGGATGTTGCGTAGCTTCAGAATCTCGCCGTAAAGGCGGATGAAGGAGACCTGGTTGCCCTCTCCGACTATCGCGGCCCCGGGCTGGAACTGGCGGAGCAACTCCCCCACCTTCTCCCGGTATTCCCCGTAGTACTCCGCATACGGCTTCAAAAGGACGATGCCCGCCGCGTCCTTGTTGCCGAATAGCGCGATCGCATCATTGGTCTCCTGCTCCAAGTCCCGGAAACACACCACGTTCCCGTAGCTCTTCACAGAGTTGAGGATCCGATTGGTGCGCGAATACGCCTGCAACAGGCCGTGGCTACGCAGGTTCTTGTCAACCCACAGCGTGTTCAGCGTGGTCGCATCGAAGCCGGTCAGGAACATGTTCACGACGATCAGTAGGTCCAGTTCCCGGTTCTTCAGCCGCTGAGAGACGTCTTGGTAGTAGTTCTCAAATCCGGTCGAGGACGTGTCGTAGCTGGTTGCGAACATCTCGTTGTAGTCCTGAATCGCGTCCTCCAGGAACTCGCGAGCGTCGCGATCCAGCCGGTCGGCCTCGAAGCCCTCTTCCGGGAGCAACCCATCCGGGCTGTCTGGATTCGGCGCATAGGAGTAGATGACCCCCACCTTGATCTGCTGATCAGGTGCCATCCCCAACTGTTGCAGTTGGAACTGCGTATAGTAGGCCCGCGCCGCGTCGATCGAGGCCGTAGCGAAGATCGAGTTGAACCCGCGCACCCGCCGCTCCCCCAGCTTGTATCCCTGACCGCGCCTGGTCTTCTGGTCGAAGTGGTCCAAAATGTAGCGAGTCACCTGAGAGACACGTTCGGGGGCCATGAGCGCGCTCTCGGTGTCGATAGCGGAGACCTGCTTGTCGTCCTCGCCGGGCCCCACTTTGATGGTGTTCACGTAGTCGATGTGGAAGGGCAGCACGTTGCTATCAGTGATCGCGTCGACGATGGTGTAGGTGTGGAGCTTCTCCCCGAAGGCTTGCTCGGTGGTTCGCAGTTGCGGAGTGCCGCCGGCCGCCGAGTTCTCCGCGAAGATTGGCGTCCCGGTGAACCCGAACAGGTTGTAACGCTTGAAAGCCTTGGTGATCGTGGAGTGCATGTCCCCGAACTGGGAACGGTGGCACTCATCGAAGATGAGGACGACGTGGTCCCGGTAGACGGGGTGGTCGCGGTTCGAGGCGACGAACCGTGAGAGCTTCTGAATGGTCGTGATGATGATCTTCTTTGATGGGTCCTCGAGCTGCCGTTTCAGGACCGTCGTTGACGTGTTGGAGTTCGCCGCGCCTTTCTCAAACCTGTCGTACTCCCGCATCGTCTGGTGGTCCAAGTCCTTGCGATCCACCACGAATAGCACCTTGTCCACCGACTCCAGTTGCGTGGACAAACGCGCCGCTTTGAACGAGGTTAAGGTCTTCCCCGAGCCTGTCGTGTGCCACACGTATCCGCCAGCGTCGCGGGTGCCAAGAGTCTTGTAGTTGGTGGAGATGGCGATTTTCTGCAGGATCCGTTCGGTCGCCACGATCTGGTAGGGGCGCATGACCAGGAGTTTTCGTTCGCTGGTCAGCACGCAGTATTTGGTCAAGATGTTCAGCAGCGTGTGTTTGGCGAAGAAGGTTTTGGCGAAGGCCATGAGATCCAGGATCGGCTTGTTCTGTGCGTCCGCCCACCACGAGGTGAATTC
>CAYFQC010000088.1:0-2315 GCA_964345155.1 uncultured Actinomyces sp. | reverse complement strand
CACCGGGGTATTCCAGATGCAGGCGCACAAAGGCAGTGGTCGGCCGGTTGTGTTTCAGCCAGTCGACAATCGCCTGAGTCGTCTCTGCCTCCAGAAGTGGAGTGTTCTCCGTTACCCAGACCGGGCCGTGCTTTGCCCAGGCGAAGTTGAATCCGTGGTATTCGTACGCCGTCAACCCGAGGATCGCGACAGCCTCGCCACTGCGGTCGGCGACGAAGAAGCCGATGAGCTCCCGATCCGGGAAAGTCTCCTCAAACTCCGCCCACGCCCACGTCTGCTCGATTGGCACGTTGGTGGCAGTCGCCACCGCGATCTCCCGCATCTCTTGAGCCGTAATGTGCTTGAGTTCCACCACTGGTGACTTGGACATCGTTCCTCCCAGGAGCTAACGGTACCGCAAGCCGTTGATGTGCTCACGGCGTGGTTGCCGCCCCCCACCTGCGCACAAACGTAGAGTTGCCGTGTGAAACAGGCACCACAGCAGGGGTCAGCGCCGGCTCCCCCGCCGGAGTTTCTTGCCGCGCTCGGGTCGCTACGCGGCTCGCAAGTTGACCGGTCAATTGTCTACCGGGAGGTGCCCGGCCCAGGACGGGTCGCTGCTTACACGGCTGCGATAGAGCTCGAGACTGCTGAAAAAGTGCGTGCGCATCCGCTGGGGCGTGCTTCTTTCGTTGTTTTGTGGGATGAGGAGCAGGAGGAGCTCTGGGACGGTCCGCTGAGGCTGGTAGGCCAAGCTCGCATCGAAGTGGATGCGGACCAGGCCACGGACCCACTTCTTGACGAAGTCGTATGGGAGACCACTTTGGATTGCATCAGCCGTCGAGGTGCCGAGATGATCGAGCCCATGGGTACGGTCACTCGCGAGATCTCCAAAACTTTCGGTGGCCTCGAACTTCGCGGATCCCAGTTGGCCGTGGAACTGCGGTGCTCGTGGACGCCGTCCAGCCTGGATCTGCGGCCCCATTTCGAGGGTTGGGCAGATGCGTTGAGGCTCAACGCGGGACTGGCGGAGTGCGGCACTTCAGAGCCGAGGTTGGTCCGTGGCTGAACCCATCCTCCTTCGGGCCCCGCGGGAGGGCATCCCGCCACTTATTGATAGCGAGGACGATCTGGCCCAGGCCGCGGACGCCCTCGCCCGCTCCACGCAGCCGGTGGCAGTGGATACCGAACGCGCCCAGGGGCACCGGTACGGGGGCGGAGCCTACTTGGTGCAGATCAGGAAGGACGACGTCGGCAGCTTCCTCGTGGACCCCTCTGGCATGCGGAACCTGGAGGTTTTGGCGGGAGGCTTGAAAGGAACCTGGATTCTGCACGCCGCGGACCAAGACCTCCGTTGCCTGGCGGATCTAGGGCTGTCTCCGCAGGCTCTGTTCGACACGGAGGTGGCTGCGCGGCTGCTCGGGTATGAGCGGTTCTCCCTTGGGGCTCTGACTGAACAAGTCTTAGGGATCGCCTTGGAGAAGAGTCACCAGAATGAGGACTGGTCTTTGCGTCCGCTTCCGACAGATTGGCTTCGCTACGCGGCCCTAGACGTGGAGCTGCTACATGAGCTTCAGATGGCGCTCACCGCCCGCCTCGAAGAGACGGGGAGGCTGGAGTGGGCTCAGCAGGAGTTCCACCATGAGCTGACGCATCCTCTAGTGGTCAGGGAACCTAACTGGCGGGATCTCAAAGGCTTGGGGAAGGTGCGAACCCGCGAAGGGCTGGCCGTGGCGCGCGAACTGTGGACAGCACGCGAAGAGCTGGCGAAAGAAACAGACTTGGCGCCGGGACGGATTCTTGCAGCGGCCGGAATCGTGGCAGCCGCACAGTCTGTGCCCCGAAGCAAGGGCAAGCTCTCGGCGATCGAGGCGTTCCGGCGGCCCCGGGCCCGCCGCGAGTTGAGTCGTTGGTGGGACGCCCTCGCGCGGGCGAGGGCGCTGCGGGACAGCGAGTTGCCGCCATTGCGCTTGCCGCCGGACCCCAACCACGTTCCTGCCGCAGCGTCCTGGAAGCGGGCGGATCCGGATGCGTGGGAAAGGTTGCAGACCATGCGGGCGCTCGTGTCGAGGGCGGCAGCCCCCCTCGGTGTCGCCCCAGACGTTGTTCTACAGCCCCGCGTTCAACGAGACATTGCGTGGCGCCCACTCACCGGCCCGCTCCCAGACGCGTTGGAGGGAGCTGGTGCACGCGCGTGGCAGGTGGAGCAGCTGGAACAATTCGTCGAACCCGGTGACCTCAAGTCGCTGCGCAGCTAGCAGTCCAGTCAGAAGGTGGGCAACCCGCGCTGGCGGAAAACCTCACGCGCGGAGGCGACAGCCTCAATGCTTGGCGCC
>CAYFQC010000087.1:0-2389 GCA_964345155.1 uncultured Actinomyces sp. | reverse complement strand
CGCGGTGGCTTCGGCGCTTCTACCCGCCACGTGGAAGGTGTTGGGAAGCAGAGAGCGTTAGTCCAACAGCGCCCGGACCTCGTCGTATCCGCCCTCGATGAATTGGATGCAACCGTCCTCGCCCGCTTCGAAAACGGCTGTCACCTGCCCGGGAAGAAAGGCCGGCCAATCCGGCGTCCCCTCACGTATGAAGGTCGCAGCACACCCGTGGAGTGCGTCCGCGAGTTCCTGTGGCGGATTGGGACCGGTTAGGCGCTCGACTCGTGGACCGTCCAGGACGTCAAACCAGAACGGGACGTCAAGGCAGTGACCGGACAGTCCGGAGGTGGGCTCGCGAAAACGAAACTGATAAACCCAGGTGGGTCCTTTTCCACGGAGCAGACCGACGCGTAGGACCAGAGTTCGGAAGATGGTGTCGGTGATCAGGTGGCCGAGCAACCGCCCGTTGCCGCTCTCTGCCTCAGCCCAATTGTCTTCCACGTACCGTTGTGGTCGAGAGCCGCGGAGCCCGGCCGCCTTGAGGAGTAAGCGTCTGGGAACCCAACCGAGGAGGCGCCCGTAGCGGGCCGTGGCGGAGGTGAACTCGTCCGAGGTGGCCCCAAGAAGTAGAGGCTTGTCCGCCCCGATCCCCGCTGCTATCGCGTCCAGTGTGGGGCGCGCGAGCAGGCTTCCGTCCACCACCGGGCCCACAGCCATCGGCTCCCGTAGCAGGCGTAAGGCGTCAAGGGGGGAGTTGATTGCGGACAGCTCCGCTTCGGCCTGCGCAAGGCGGTCCGCAGGAACCGATTCGAAGCCGTGAACGTCCGGACTAACCGCGCACTTGGCCGCCAGCTTCACCGCGAAGTCGCGGGCGCGGTTCGCAGGCACGTCCCCGAGGGCACCAGAGATGGACAGGACGCCGGAAAACAGCGGCTGAGCGCGTTCCAAGCCGAGCAGAGTGAGTACTGCTCCGCCACCAGCGGACTGTCCCGCGATCGTTACGCGCCGTGGATCTCCGCCGAAGTTTGCGATGTTCTCCTGCACCCACTCCAGCGCAGCAATCCAATCCAGAACGCCGCGGTTTTGTGGAGCGCCCTCCACCCATCCGAAACCGGTGAAGCCAAGCCGATAGGAGATCGCCACAGTCACCACTGCATCCCGGTTGAACGATGCGCCGTCGTACCAGGGGCTGGAGGGCGACCCCGCCGTGAAGCCGCCGCCGTGAATCCATACGAGGACGGGCAGGTCCGCGCCTCGCTCCGGCGAAGGGGTGAACACGTTGAGGTTCAAAGTGTCAGTGCCGGGAAACGCGGGTTCGGGGATCAGAGTGCCCTCAAGCTCGCGCAGCAAAGGCGTGGCACCGAACTCGGTGGCGTCGCGAACTCCTTCCCAGGGCGCGGGGCGCAGCGGGGCGGCGAAGCGCAGCGGGCCAACCGGGGGCTGCGCGTAGGGGATGCCTAAGAACGCGGCGCTGCGGGTCCCACCTTGCTCCCGCCATCTGCCGCGGACCGGGCCGCAAGTGGTGGTGGCAGTCGGGTCAGAAGCCCGGTTCAGACGTGTCATTGTCTCAGGCTAACTGGCCTCAGGCAGCCTCACTGAGAAGACCGTGCGTCCGGGGACCGAATCCAGGTCGATGGTGCCACCGCTGCTTTCTGCGAGCGAACGGGTGATCGCAAGGCCCAGTCCGGTGCTCCGTGAGGCGCCCTCGGCCAGGGGAGAACGGGCCGGATCAGCCCGCGTGAAGCGATCGAAAACGCGGCTCTGCAGGTCTTTGGGCACGCCGGGCCCGTTGTCTTCGACCTCGATCGTTACGTTGCCGGCTCGCGGCGGCTGCACCGTAACCGTCACTTCGGTTCCGTCGGGCGTGTGGAGGCGGGCGTTCGCGAGTAGGTTGACCAGGATCTGCTTTAGAACTTCGGGTCGGATCTGAACCCTGAGTTCAGACGCGTTTTCCGGCAGAGTCACCCGCCATGTCTTGCCCGGGCCGGTCACCTGTGCGTCAGAGACACAGTCGAGGACGACGGGGGCAACGAGAGCCTCGCCCTCGACTGCGGCCGCTTGGGAGTCCACACGCGCCAGAAGTAGCAGGTCTTCAACCATGGTGGCCATCCGGCCTGACTCCGAGCGGATGCGGGATAGGGAGCGAGCCACGTCTTCTGGGAGAGTGTCTTCTTGACGTTGAGCGAACTCGGCGTAACCGCCCACCGTGGCAAGCGGAGTGCGCAGCTCGTGGCTGGCGTCCGCGACGAACTGCTTTAGCTTGCGTTCGGATTCTTCCCTTTGGACGAGGGCGGCTTCCACGTGGTCAACCATCTGGTTGAAGGACTCTGCTAGGTCCCCGACTTCACTTCCCTGAGCGTAAGCGTCCCGGTCCATACGCTCGGGAAGGGTGACGGAGCCGCTGGCCAGC
>CAYFQC010000086.1:0-2444 GCA_964345155.1 uncultured Actinomyces sp. | reverse complement strand
GCCACCCGTCCACGAGACGCGAAGAAGTAGGCGAAGAAGCCAATGCCCAGCGCGATGATCACGCCTATGTTCCCGTACGCCCAGACGCCATCTTTGCCACCGATAAGCGGCAGCAGATAGCCCTGCCAGTCATTCCACGCCGCATCCGAGTACTGATTGATTACCAAGCCCCAACCGATTGCGCAGGCCACCGCCATGATGCCCAAAGCAGTCCAGTTGAACGCACCGTACTTGCCCTGTGAGTTGAACAGGGCGTATTCGTCGTAGCTCTTCTTGCGCAACGTGATGTCGGCCATCATGATGCCGGCCCACGCCGCCAGCGGCACGCCCAGCGTGACCAGGAAGGACTGGAATGGTCCGATGAAGGTGGGGGAGAAGAACACGACATAGATCGTTCCTGCCGTGAGGATCACGCCGTCGATGAGGGAGGCCAGAGGCCGCGGGATTTTGATTCCAAGTGTCAGCAGGGTGAGGCCGGAGGAGTAGATGCCGTTGATCGCCCCGGAAAGAAGCGCCAGGATCGCGGTGATCAGGAAGGGCAGCAAGAACCAGGTGGGCAGCAGTGTTGCGAGGGCGCCAATGGGATCAAGGCCGATCTCCTCAGACAGCTCCGGGGACGACCCGGCGAGCATGAGGCCGAAGGTAATCAGCACGACCGGGCCGAGAGAGCCCCCGAACGTGTTCCAGAAGATGATTGAAGAACCCTTCGCGTCGCGTGACTGGTAGCGGGCCCAGTCCGCCGCTATGTTCACCCATCCCAACCCCATGCCTGTCATCACCATGGTCATTCCGCCGATCATCGCGGGCACAGGTCCCGCTGGTATCGACATGAGGGTGTCCCAGTTAATCGCAGGGATAACCAAGATGACGTAGATGATCGTGGTTATGCCGGTCAGCCAGGTGAGGACCGCCTGCATTTTCATGATGATGTGGTAGCCGGCCATGGCCCCCAAAATGATGAGCGCCGCAACCACCACGGCGGCGATGATCGAAACGGTCGTGTGGTCCTCCCCGACCCAGCCCATTCGAGTCAGAATGGTGCCCGTGGCCAGCACCGCCGTTATCGCGAGGGACGTTTCCCAGCCGATTGAGGTCAGCCACGAGATCACCCCCGGAACCTTCGCGCCCTGCACACCGAAAGCGGCCCTGGACATCACCATCGTTGGTACAGAACCCCGCTTGCCGCCGAGGGCAATGACACCGCATATCGCGAAGGAAAGGACGGTTCCGACTATCGCGACTATCGTGGCCTGCCAGAAGTTGATTCCGAAGCCCAGAATCCACGCCCCGTAGCTCATGCCGAACACGGAGATGTTCGCCGCGAACCAGGGGAGGAATAGGTTCCGCGGCTTGGCGGTCCGTTCCTCTTCGCTGACAGTTTCTATGCCCGTCATCTCGATTTTCGACGTGCTGGCTTCTTTCGGTTCCGCCGTGGAGCTGGACATCGGTCCCCCTAATCACTCGTCGGCTCTGATGAGCGCCATTACAGTCTAGAATCACTTGAGGAAGAAAATGGCGGGCCAGCTGCGCACTTCTGTGGGTTCGTCGCTCCCGCGGCGCTTTGGAGGGAAGATGCAGCCGGATCAGTTCCGTGGTCACCTGCTAACCGATGAGAATCTGGAGGCCGGAGCACAGATTCGGGACTTAGCTGGCGGCAGCGTGGATGCGCTGGTGGTGCTCGGATCCGGCCTTGCTGGAGTGCTTGCGGATACTCACGAGTTCGGGGAGCCCGTGGGGGAGATTGCGCTATCAGAACTGGTGGGCGTACTCGCGCCTGTCGCGGATGGCCACGAGGACGTGTTGCGGATCCACCGTGTTCCGCTCTCCGGCGGAGGTTCTGCGACTGTGGCGTTCGCCCTCGGACGGACGCACCTGTACGAAGGTCTGGGTCCGGATCCCGTGACTGCCCTCCCGCGGGCCGCAGTGGCGGCGGGCGTGAAAGTTGCCGTCCTGTGCAACGCCAACGGATGTCTGCGGGACTGGCATCTGGGCGAGGTAATGACGATTACGGATCACGCGAACTACACGGCGATCTCACCCTTCAGGGGCACGGTTTTCCTGGACACGACGCGCCTTTGGGATCCGGCGCTAGCCGACGCAATGGCCTCGGTGACTCAGCGGGAGGGAACCTACGCGATCCTTCGCGGGCCGGAGTATCAGACACCGCTTGAGACAAGAACGCTTGCCGCTGCGGGCGTGGACGCGGTGGGCATGTCAACCGTGATGGAAGCTCTGATGCTATACGCGCTGGGAGTGAAAGTGGCGGGCCTGTCCGTGGTCTCAGACCTCTCTTTCTCCGAGGTGACTTTGGAGGCAGAGGCGGTGGTGGAGACGGCACGCAAGGCGGAGGGGACAGTTCGCCGCGCGATCCTCTCCGTGCTAAACGCCGCACTAGGCGCCGGCGCCTCACAGTAGGCCGCGCGGGATTCGACCGCCGACCCCTG
>CAYFQC010000085.1:0-2496 GCA_964345155.1 uncultured Actinomyces sp. | reverse complement strand
GCTGAGAGGAGCGGGAATGGACCTGGCTATATTCGTGGTTCCGGCGGCGGCCGCCGCCGCGCCCCTCCTGGCTGCCGCGGTTGGACGGTTCATGGCCGTACCACTGGTGGTCTTTGAGATTCTGCTCGGAATGATGATTGGCCCTTCCGGCTTCGGCTGGGTGGTGGATGGGGATGTCCTGGAGGGCTTCTCCCACCTGGGGTTGGCGATGCTGTTCTTCATGGCGGGCAATGAGCTGGAGGTCCGCGCGCTGCGCGGCGCAAGCGGGAGACGCGCCCTGGGGGGCTGGGGAATCTCGCTTGTGTTCGCTGCAGTGGCGGGCCTGGTGATCGCGCAGAGCGCGGGAGAAGCGGCAATCGTGGCCATTGCCCTCACAGGTACGGCTCTGGGCACAATAACCCCGATCATCAGGGATGCGGGACTAAACCGTGGGAAAGTCGGGGAAGCGATAGTCGGCGCTGGCGCTGTCGGCGAGTTCGGACCGCTGGTGGCGATAACAGTGTTCCTTAGTGGAATGAGTCCTCTGGGCGGCGTGGCGATGCTACTTTTATTCGTCGCGGTGGCCGCCGGCGCCTTCTATTCGGCATCCAAACGCGAGCGGCCGTGGCTGGTGGACACGGTGAATGCCACCCTGGACACCTCCGGACAGTTCGGCGTCCGCCTGGTCGTGTTCCTGATGGCCGGCCTGGTGGCTTTGGCCCTGGCGCTCAAGGTTGACTATCTTCTTGGCGCTTTCACCGCCGGACTGCTTGCCCGTGTGGTGCTGCGCGGGGTGGATCCCGAGCGTCAGAAAATCATCCAAACGAAGCTGGACGCCTTGGCTTTTGGCTTCCTGGTTCCCTTGTTCTTCGTGACTACGGGCATAACGTTCCCTTTGGACTCTCTGTTCTCCAGCGGCAAAACCGTCCTATTGGTCCCGGTCCTAGCCTTAGTGATGCTGGGTGTTCGTGGAGTCCCCAGCGCACTGTTTGTGGACAAAAGCCTGTCGCTGTCGGACCGCCGGACCGTCGGTCTTTTCGCCGCCACAACTCTCCCACTGGTGATCGCGGTGACCACGATCGGAACTAGGACGGGGGCAATCAACGAAACCCTGGCGGCCGCCCTCGTCGGTGCAGGTATGCTCACGGTTCTGTTGTTCCCGATGCTGGCGCTGATCGGGCGTTCCCACCCGACCCCCGCGGGCGAGGTAGACAGACCGGAAGACCGGGCCCGGGGTTCGAATACGCCTGGCGACGAAGAGGTATAGCCGTGGACCACGTTCAATCTGACAGCACGATGCGCTGGCCTGTCCTTCAGAGACGAACACTGGGCGAGGGCGCGGTGTCCTCCTTCGTGAACGAAGTCGTGGAAACCCCCGACGGCTCCACCATGAATCGGCAGTTCCTAACTCATCCGGGTGCGGTCGCAATACTCGCTTGGGACGAGGAGACGGATCGGGTGGTGACCCTTCGCCAATACCGTCACCCCGTCGGAATGCAACTGACAGAGATCCCTGCCGGCCTCCTGGATCATCGCGGCGAAAGCCACCTGGACGCCGCAAAACGGGAGCTTGCCGAAGAGGCCCAACTTGAGGCGAAGCGCTGGAACGTCCTGGTCGACCTACTTTCAACTCCGGGCGCCTGCGAAGAAACTCTGCGCGTCTATCTGGCCCGCGACCTGGCTCCGGCACCGCTCCCGGATGGGTTCCACGCGGAACACGAAGAGGCCCAGATGACCCTCCATTTCTCCCCGAGGGCGGAACTGGTTGCCGGAGTGTTGAACGGAGACCTGGGCAGTCCCAGCCTCGTCGCCGGAATCCTGGCTCTCCAGACGGCCATCCTAGCCGGCGGCCTCGCCGAGTTACGCCCGGCCAGCGCCCCCTGGCTGGCCCGACAGAACATGGGACTTTAGTCACATCCTGGACAGGACCTGCGCCAACGCACCCACCCTCCAATAATGCGGTGACTCACATCACACATCCAGGAGGTAGCGGTGGAGATCCTAGTTCGACGCTCAAGCAAAGCGGCGTCCGCCGTGTGCTCCCAAGTCCTTTTGGGAACCATGTATCAAGGCCGACGCGTAAACGTCGCCTTAGCGCCCGGAGCGACCGTGCAGCGCACCTACAAGCCGGTGACAAAAGCCTGGAGGAAACATCCTCAGGACTTCTCAAACGTCCACCTCTACAGCTTCGATAACGTGGACGTGGACAACCATCCGGACGGGCTGACCGGCCGGGATCTTCGCCGGGACTTCTTCGACCCCGCAGGAACACCCGAGTTTCGGATCCACCTGATCAGCGTGGACAATCACGCAGGAATGATGCGCCAGCTGGCCGACGAGGGCGGCTTGGACCTCTTCTTCCTCAGCCTCGGCCCGGACGGCCACTTCTGCGGAAACATGCCCGGGAGAACCGATTTCTCGGCTTTCTCTTACCTCATCCCGGCGCAAGAGATATTCAATGAGACCGTCGGCTACATCGTGTTCATCGTTCCGACGATCGTTGTTGCGCTTCTGGAC
>CAYFQC010000084.1:0-2510 GCA_964345155.1 uncultured Actinomyces sp. | reverse complement strand
AGGCGGCAGCTACGCGAATACGCCGGGAATCTGCGTGCCACACCGCCCGCACAGGGCGCGAGTCGGTTCCAGCGGGTCTGCTCCCGCCTCCAATAGCAGCTGAGTCTTCCCGACCCGGTATCCGCTCCGCGTGATCACCTGTTCCCCACAAGTTGGGCAATACGTGCTCTGACCGGCGGGATCGTAGATGTTGCCGGTGTACACGTAGTGTTCGCCCTCGCCCATCGCGATTGCCCGGGCGCGCTTCAGTGTCTCCGGTGGCGTCGGCGGCACGTCCATCATTCGGTGGGCGGGGTGGAATGCGCTGAAATGGTGCGGCACGTCCGGCCCCAGGTTGGAGGTGATCCACTGGGACATGGCGCGGATTTCCGCGTCCGAGTCGTTCTTTCCCGGGATCAGCAGCGTCGTTATTTCCAGCCAGCAATCCGTTCCGTGCACGTACTCCAGAGTCTCTAAGACTGTGGACAGCCGCGCACCCGTGACTTTGCGGTAAAACTCGTCGGTGAAGCCCTTCAGGTCGATGTTGGCGGCGTCCATGGCGGTGTAGAGGGCTCGGCGCGGCTCGTCGTTGATGTACCCCGCGCTCACCGCGATCGGGTGAATGCCCTGCTCACGGCATGCGTAGGCGCTGTCTATCGCATACTCAGCGAAGATCGTCGGATCGTTGTACGTGAAAGCGACTGATTGAGCTCCCAGACGCCGCGCGGCAGTCGCGATCTCGATGGGGGAGGCCTGCTGCCCCAGCGAGTCGAACTCCCTAGACGTCGAGATCGTCCAGTTCTGACAGAACTTACACCCCAGATTGCAGCCTGCGGTCCCGAAAGAGAGGACGTCGGAGCCCGGAAGGAAGTGGTTCAAAGGCTTCTTTTCTACGGGGTCCACAGCGAATCCCGACGATCGGCCGTACGTGTCTAAGACCAGCTGGCCACCCTCGTTCATGCGCACGAAGCAGAAGCCGCGCTGCCCGTCTTTCAGCGCGCATTCACGCGGGCAAACGTCGCATTGAACGCGTCCGTCGGGGCGGGTGTGCCACCAGTTGGCAACGTGGGCGGTCACTTTTCATCATCGCCCTTGGGGTGAGGAAGGTGGTGCTCGGCGACTTGGTACGTCTCCAGCTTCACCCTCGGACCCCAGAATGTGGCTGGTAGGCCCGCCTTCTGCTTGAGGTGTTCCATGAACTCCCGCCGATCTGGCAGTTGTTCCCAAACCTGCGGCAGGAACGTGGCGCGGTAGGGGCCGTAGGAGAAGACGACCCCGTCGATCCCGGGACGCAGTTGGGCGAGGGCGACATCCTCGTCCGGCGCCTCCCCTTCCCACATGGGCACGGGCGCAGTCAGTTCGGAGACTTCCAGGTCCACACGCGCCAGCTCCTCGGCGGTCAGTGGTGGGAATCGAGGGTCGGAGAAAGCTGCGGCGCGAGCGTTCTCCACCACGTCCTCACCCAAAGCACGGTGTGCCGCCAGGGAACCGATGCATCCGCGCAGCTGGCCATCCAGGTTCAGCGTCACAAAAGTGGCTCCCGGTTCCCGGAAATCGGCCGGCGTCACCTTCGCGGGGATCGTGGGCCGGCCGAGTTCGGCAGCAATCGCGTTATAGGCGAGGACGGGCAGCGAGGAATCTCTGTCTTCACCGGAAGCGGAGCGGGAAAGCTCTGAAAGGTCGCCCTCGTCTGCCTCCTCTGGCAACCACGCAATGGCTGCGTATCCCACCACACCGTCGCGTCCACCTGCCGTGTCACCGGAGTTGCGGGCATCCAGAATCTCTGCCTGGAGCCCGTGGACCTGCGCGTAGCGCATCATCCCGCTGACCGGATATGCCCCGCACGCCTGATCTCCTACCAACGAGGGCGCCCGCCTGACAATCTGCGCCAGCGTATTCGCGTCGACACGTCTGGCCAGGTCGTACGGAAGGTAGTGGGATAGGTCCGAGCTGATGACAACCCCGGTGTCGGGGTGGGCGAGGGCGGCCTCGATCACCGCGGCCACCGCATCCGCGTCCGCGTGGCCGACGGCCACGGGAACCACCGTGAACCCGTCCTTCAAGTGGCGCTGCAGGAAGGGCAGCTGCACCTCCATAGAGTGTTCCTGCGCATGCACAATCGGTGCGGTTATGACGTCGGGCAGCGCCTCGAACTCGGCAGTTAGATCGGGGTCGGTCGGGATGTCCCCGAGCGGTGTTCGTTGGTAATCGGCCCCGGTTAGCGCCATTCCCTCGATGCCGACGCGGTGCGTGGGACCCAGAACGACCACGCGCTTCACGTCCGGGTCCAGCGCATTGAACGCGCTTGCGGCCACGGGGCCGGAGTACACGTATCCGGCGTGCGGGGAGATGATGGCGCGAGTGTGCTTCTCCTGCTTGGGCGCGCGCTCCAGGAGTTCATCGACCATCGCGGCGAGAACGGCCGGATCGGCCGGGTAGAAGGATCCGGCCACTGCGGGCGGGCGGATAGTGGTTGCCATTTTGCCTCCTGAATTCAGCCTAGTTACGGGTCAATGTGGGTGCACTAGGCG
>CAYFQC010000083.1:0-2711 GCA_964345155.1 uncultured Actinomyces sp. | reverse complement strand
GGCGACGTTGGGGCTGGGCCTGACAGGGGCGCCGACCTCAAGGTGGAGGAGGAGTACGCCTTTTTCACGCCTGCTTCCCGCCGATCGCTGGAAGAAATCAACGGGACAGTCAAGATCCCGCCGAAGAATGCTGGGTTCTGGGCGAACCTGCTGAGGTTTTCCGGTCCCGGCGCCCTGGTTGCCGTCGGATACATGGACCCCGGCAACTGGGTCACATCCATAGGCGGTGGTTCCCAGTACGGCTACCTGCTCCTGTCCGTCATCCTTCTGTCCTCTCTAATAGCGATGCTCCTGCAGTACATGGCTGCGAAATTGGGCGTGGTCACGGGCATGGACCTGGCGCAGGCCACGCGTGAGCACACGGGGAAGAAACTTGGTGTCGGCCTGTGGGTCGTGGCGGAACTCGCGATCATGGCTACGGACATAGCCGAGGTAATCGGCGCGGCTATCGCCTTGCATCTGCTCTTTGGAATGTCGATGATCGCCGGCGTGATCCTCACGATCTTCGATGTGCTCCTGCTGCTTCTGTTGATGAAGGTAGGGTTCCGGAAGATCGAGGCGATCGTTGCGACCTTGATCATCACAATCGTTGCGGTCTTCTTGTACGAGGTTGTCCTTGCGGACCCGTCGCTCCCCCAAATCTTCCGCGGGTTCGTTCCCTCCTCCGAGATCCTGCAGCCCGGCCAGCTCACCATGGCCCTCGGCATCGTCGGTGCCACGGTGATGCCGCACAACCTGTATCTGCACTCGGCAATCGTGCAGTCCAGGGCTTTTGACCGTGAGGACGTGGAGGACAAAGCCAGGGCGGTTCGCTTTGCCACATGGGACTCTAACCTCCAGCTTTCTGCGGCATTCGTCGTGAACGTGCTTCTCCTGTTGCTCGGGGCAGCGATGTTCTTCGGCAGCGGGGAGCTGGACACCTTGGGTTCGGTGTATTGGGCTCTGCAGGACCCCGCCCTAGCCGGTCCGATTGCAAGTCCGGTTTTGTCCACTCTGTTCGCGGTGGCACTTCTGGCTTCCGGCCAGAACTCGACGATTACGGGGACCCTGTCCGGCCAGGTAGTAATGGAGGGCTTCCTCCACCTGAAGATGCCGCTGTGGGCACGCCGCGTTGTGACTCGGCTGATCGCCGTCATCCCGGTGCTTATCGCGACGATCGTCTTCGGTGGGGACGAGGTCGCCCTCGACCAGCTGCTCGTCTACTCCCAGGTGTTCTTGTGTGTGGCCCTTCCCGTGTCGATGATTCCCCTGGTCTGGTTCACGTCCTCGAGAAGAATTATGGGGGAGAGATTCGCGAACCCCCGTTGGGCGGCCGTTCTGGGCTGGCTGGCCGCGGCCGTTCTGACCGTCTTGAACGTGCAGCTCATCATCCAGATTGTCGGGCAGATATTCTGAGCATCCTCCGTTACTCTGACTGCGGGCATGGACGTCTGCCTCGTGCGAATAGGAGGGCAAGGTGCGCACCCTGCTGAATCTCATTTGGTTTGTTTTTGGGGGACTGTGGCTGTTCCTCGAGTACGTGCTACTGGGGATCATCATGTTCGTCTTCATCGTGACGATCCCTTGGGGAATCGCTTCCTTCCGGATCGCTAGCTTCGTCATCTGGCCTTTCGGGCGAACCATCGTGGACAAACCCGGCAAGGGCGTCGGATCCTTCATCGGGAACCTGATATGGATAGTCCTAGCGGGCATCCCGATAGTGGTGGGGCATGTCACAACGGCACTTGCCCAGGCCCTCACGATCGTGGGCATCCCCCTGGCTTTGGCGAACTTGAAGATCATCCCCGTCTCGCTGACGCCGCTGGGTAAAGAGATCGTCCCTATAGACTCCGTCCCCGCAGGTACCGCCATGGTCGTGGTGCAGGACTGATGAACCCTTGTAGAGACCATTCGGCTAGCATTACGGAAGCGCTCACGCCACCGCCACCGGAGGACGAAGTCTCTACATGTTTCGCATTCTGACTGTCTGCACGGGGAACATCTGCCGTTCCCCGCTTGCGGAGTACTACCTTCGCCAGCACCTGCCGGCCGACGTATTCTCCATTTCCAGCGCCGGGATAATGGCCGTCCCGAACGGGGAGGTACCCAAGCCACAGCTCAAGATGGCTGAGAGCGTAGGCGTCCAGGGACTGGAGACACATCGTGCGCTGATGCTGGAGGCATCCCGACTGGGTTTGGCCGACCTCATCCTTGGAATGTCGCGCGCCCACCGGAAACGCGTCGTTCGTATGGATCCGACCTTGGTCCGGAAGACTTTTACGCTACGGGAGTTCGCGACGCTCGCGGAGCAGGTGACGCCCGAGGACGTGGAGGGCTGCTTACAGACCGAACCACTTCCGCTGAAGGCGGCGGTGGAGGCGGTCGCGCGGCTGCGAGGCATGGTTTCCCCTCCGCTCGGCCCCGACGAACAGGACGTGGTGGACCCCTTCCGCAGGTCCCGCGCCGTCTACAAGGAGTCCCGGGATCAGCTGGTGCCCGCGGCGGGCGTCGTGGTGGCGTACTTCAACGGGATTCTGGAGCTCTTCGGCGCGGGTCCGACCCAGACGCTCTTGCAGGAACCGACCGAGCCGGACGTAGTCAGCCAGGGCTTGCCCCAAGTCCCGGATTTCCCGTCGCGCTCGGAGCTGCGGAGGAAGCGGAAGCAGGAGGCGCCCCGCCCCGCCTAGATGCGGACGTCTGAAAGCGCCCCGCCCTCCCCGGTGTGGCGGCGG
>CAYFQC010000082.1:0-2830 GCA_964345155.1 uncultured Actinomyces sp. | reverse complement strand
GGCCGGTTTTCGGTCAGGCCGCACAGATCGTTGATGAGTCCGGACAGCCCGTGGAGCGCGGAAAGGAAGGGTTCCTCACTCTCCTCAATCCGTGGCCCTCCATGATGCGTTCCCTTTACAAGGACGATCAGCGCTACTTGGACACGTATTGGAACGTCTATCCGGGGAAGTACGCCACGGGCGACTCGGCGCGTGAGGACGAGGACGGCTACTACTGGATAATCGGCCGCACCGACGACATCATCAAGGTCTCCGGACACCGACTCGGCACCGCAGAGATCGAGGCTTCCGTCTCCTCCCATCCCGCCGTAGCCGAAGCCGCAGCCATCGGGCTTCCTCACGAGATCAAGGGCAACGCCATCCACCTTTACATCGTCTTGAACCCCGGGCGCGTGGGAGACCGGGAGACTACCGAGGATCTGCGTGGGCACATAGCCGCGCACCTGTCGCCCATCGCCAAGCCCGATGAGATCGTCTACGTCGAAGACCTGCCCAAGACGCGATCTGGGAAGATCATGCGCCGCGTCCTGCGCGCCCGGGCCCTCGGCCAGGACGAGGGCGACCTGTCAACGCTGGACGGCTGACACATTCGTCCTCGCCCGCCGACCAAGGGCGAGGACGAGAGTGCCACAATGTTGATGAACGTCACCTGAGGAGTGTTTATGTCCGGGCTATCGCGGGCCCACTGGCCCACCGCCGAGAGCTTTGTCTTTGCCCACCGAGGGCTCAATCGCCAGGCACCCGAGAACACGATGCCGGCTTTCATCGCTGCGGCAGACGCGGGAGTGAAGTGGTTTGAGACGGACATCGACATTCTGCCCGACGGCACGTTGGTGGTCCTCCACGACTCGACGCTGGACCGCACCACTAACCGCAGCGGATCGATCTACGGGATGACGGGAGCCGACCTGGATGACGTAGATGCTGGTTCGTGGTTCTCTCCAGAGTTCGCTGGCACCCGACTGCCCGTCCTCGCCGACGTCATCGACTTCATGAATAAACGCAGGATGAACGCGAACCTGGAACTGAAGTCCCACGAAACGGGCAAGGACGGCACTCTGCGTCTCATCGCAGGCGTGATCAGAGAACTGGAACGGCTTGAACCAGGCCGAGAGGTCATCATTTCCAGCTTCTCCCCCCTGGTTTTAGCTGAGTTCCACAGGCTGGCGCCGCAGTACTCCATTGGACAGATCTACGCCGGGCCGCTGCGCGATGCTGCGTGGCGTTCCAGCCTGGAGCTGATTGGGGCCAGCTACGTCCACCCAGAAGATGCTCACCTGACCCGCGGACAGGTGGAAGCATTCCTTGCGGAGGGATACGGAGTGAATGTCTGGACCGTCAACTCGAAGCCGCGAGCGAACGAGCTGCTCAACTGGGGATGCACGGGCATATTCACTGACCAAGCCGATGCCCTCTTGGGCACGCGCTGGGCCTAGGTCACCCACCCGCGACAGTCGGAGCGCCGCCCTGACTGGGCCCCACCGGCGGGGTCATCTTCAAAAGCTCCTCTTCCCGCTTGCGGACTTGAGCGGTGAAAGAGAAAAGCGCAACCAGAATGGCAACGACCCACGTCGCAACGTAGAAGACATGCGTGTCGACCAAGTGGTTCCACCCGTGTTGTTCAAAACCGGAGACCACGGATGCCCAGCCGGTCTGAGTGTCGAGACCCTGGTCCAAGGCAGTTGCAAACGGGTCCGAATTATCCGTGTTTGCGCCGCTCAGAACCGTCTTGTTGTACTCCGTCGCCAGTTCACTGGCGAGCTTTCCCGGAGATAGGCCAGAGGCACCCAGAATGCTCGCCAAGAAAGCGAACCCAAGAGGCGGGACTATCGCCTTCAGATAGAGATTCTGCTCCCCATCTGCAATATCGATCAGAGAAATGACCTCACCGAGCAAAAAGCCGAAGATAGCACCTGCAGCTGAAATCTCCAGGAGAAGCCCCGGGGAGATGGAATCGAGCAAGGAAATGCCAAGCAAGCTGAAGTCGCTCTTCGCCAAGGGAACGACCACCAGCGGCACAAGCGCGCCCACAAAAACGCCGCCGGCCGCTCCGAATCCTGCCCAGGTTCCCAGACTTATCCCCACCGCCGCGATGGTGAGCTGACGACCATTGCCGCGCACAATCTGCACGATGGAAACAATCAGGATGGTCAGGACATAGGCGACGGTCCAGCAGGTGGCAAGAAGCAGCGCGTAGAACCCGACCGCGTGAGCAACAAAATCAGAGGTTTTGTTTCCGTTCACGTTCATGATGATCGAAACCAGTAGCACGCCTGCAATTCCCGGCATGACCACGATCGCCGCACCAATGTCTAGCGCCAGACTAATCCTGCTGGCGGCCCGCTTATCCTCTGCCCGCAGCTTCGTCGTATCCAACTGTTTCCAACCGCGAAGCGCCACCTTCTGGGCGAAACCGAGCCGGTCTGTCAGAGTGCGCAAACCTTCGGACATCGATGTCCGGTCCATGAACACCATTACCAGCCAGAAAACCAGGCCTATCACCACGAGCACGTACAGTGCCCACTGGAGAACCGCCTGCTGGGCGTGAAGACGCCGAATCATCAGGATGGAGGCGGCTGAACCAAGCAGATAGAAGAGCAATCCGGCAAGGGTCCAGGCAACGTGCCTGTGCTTGTTGGACTCTCTGAGCGCCATCAGCGCCGCGAAGAACGCGAAGGAGAGCGAGACGACAAGAGCGGCGACGAGCGTGCTGTGCATACCGCATCACCTCTGTCGTGTAGGCGCAGGGACCGTGTTTCAGCATCCGACTGGGCGGTGCCCCCGAGACGATTCGAACGTCCGACACCCACTTTAGGAGAGTGGTGCTCTA
>CAYFQC010000081.1:0-2892 GCA_964345155.1 uncultured Actinomyces sp. | reverse complement strand
GCGGCTTGTAGGGCTTCTTGAAGCAGACCGCGCAGCACCCGATCCTGTAAGTAGTCCTGCGACTGGACGTAGCGGCGCAGGTCGCGGGCGAACGCGGTCATCACACGCTGCACCTCAGCAGTACGGGACTTCAATGTCATGACGAACTCACGCAGCGCGCGTCGCTGCGCTGGTGACATCCCCTTGGAGAATTCGCGGTCAAGGACGTCGTCAACATCGTCCTCGAATGCCCCACTGAGAGCAGGATCCAGCAGGAGGTCAGTGAAAGCGCGGAACGTTTGCCCTTCTGGCGATTCAGCGATCAGGTCGACCCCACGGAATATGTCGTCGAGGACGACTTGCTGCGAAGCATCCGACTCTATTATCTTCTCTCGCAAGGTGGAGTTGAGGGTTTCGAATTCTGCCCTGATCCGGGCGAAGTCATCGGGCACCTGGGCGGCCTGATCCAGCAGGTCGAGCAACCGTTCTTCCGCGCGGTCGTTTGCCAGAGGCTCATCATATCCAGACGTTATGGCGGAAATCTGGGCGTCGATGCGCGCTTTCTCTTCTTCAAGCCGGGCCAAGCGACCCTGAGCGGACGGGTCGGTGTCTATCGCCAGAGACCGGAGCTGACGGGCCAGCGAGCCCAAACGCGATTCTGTCGCACTCTTCCGAGGCGCCTCCCGTCCCTCTAAGAAACGCAAAGCAGCAAGGGCTCCGCTTGATAGCTCCACGGTTTCGCCATGTGCCTCTTCAGTGGGTCGCCTGATTAGGATCCCGGCGGTGCGCCACTGCGTGACGTATTGTTTGGCAGTTGCGGGGAGCACGTGGCCAGCTGCGCGCAGGTGTTCCCAATCCGCGTCAACCATCTCTCGCAACGCATCTGTGGGCAGCACGCGCTCTTCTTGGGATAGGTATTCACCAAGGATGGCGGCAGCCACAGGAGCGTTCTGCCCGCGCAAAAGTGTCAGGGCAGGGTCGTCCTCAAACAGCTGTATTAGCTGAGCCACTCGCGTAGTGATCGACACACCTACAGGCTAGCTGCTCGATCGGCGAGACGCTTTGCTTGCTGCGACGCAAGGCCCGCGTATTGCAAAAGGTGCCCAATGCCGCCACGCCTGACCCCTGGTGCACTCGGCCTGGCGTAAGCGCACCAAAGAGATCTATGACAATCCCCTTGTGCAGTACGGTAGTTATCCGTACATTAATGCTATGACTACCGCAACTGAATCCCCACGCAACGCGCGCCTAGATCTGCGCATGCCTAGCGACGTTCGCGCTCTGATCTCTGAGGCAGCAGCTCTGTCTGGCACGAGTCTCACGGATTACGTGCTTAGCGTGATCGTGCCTGTGGCTAGGCGAGACGTCATCGAATCCAAAACCTTGCGCCTGTCCAAGGCTGCATGGGATGACTTCTTGGAAATGTTGGACAAGCCGGATAGCGAAGCGCTTGCTGCCTTGCGCGCGCACGTGCCCGCGTGGGGCGAGTCGCTCTGATGAGGCCTAGCCGCCCGAGGCCTGTGTCCGCGGAGGACCCACTGAAGCGCTTTGACTGCGGAAACCCTGTCCTCAATTCTTGGCTGGTGGAGCGGGCGCTCCGGAACGAACACAGCGGGGACTCAAGGACTTATGTGAGCATCGACCTCGACTCAGGCAATGTGCTCGGCTACTACAGCCTGGCTGCGTGGTCTGTGTCCCACGATCAGGTGGGCGGGTGGATGAAGCGAAACGCTCCCGATCCGATTTCTGTTGTTCTGTTGGGGAGGTTGGCCGTAGCGGTCGAGGCTGAGGGTAAGGGGTTGGGACGTAGTCTGCTTGCGGACGCCCTAGCCAAGGCCAATGCTGCGGGAGAGGTCTTGGGTGCGCGGGCGCTTGTTGCCGAAGCGATCGATGAGCAGGCACAGAAGTTCTACTCTCACGCAGGCCTGTGGCAATCACCAAGCCGCCCAGACCTGTTTGCGGCTCCCCTAGAAAGACAGAGCTGGGCTTGACCTCTGCGCGCGACATGACGACGGCGCCGTTGCGGCAGACTCCCGGGCCGCACTGACCAAACGCTTGCGATCCTTGAGCGAAACTATCGAGGATCCAACACTGGCAGGGCCCTCACAATCTTTACCGTTTCCACGCTGACGGTGGTGACCTTGGCGATCAAATCCAAGATGTATCTTGGGTTCCCGACTTCTTTGGCCCAGTCGTTGGGGTCGTTCACGATTCCCGACGCTTTGTGGGTCGTGATCCGGTAGCGGTCGATCACCCAGTCCAGGGCGCTGCGGGAGCCCAGCATGTAGTCCTGAGCTTCCAGCGGGATGTCCCAGATGGCGATAGCAGGGTTGTATTTGATCATCGTCTTGTCGGTCTCTTGCCCCTTCTTGCCGTAGGAGGGCTTGGTGACCTCATAGAACTCGTAAGGGTCTACGTCCGGAGCCATTTGTTCTTCAACAGTGAGCGGGTAGGGTTCGACATCTTCGTAGTTGATGTGCAGGTCCATCAGCTTCCGGCCAGCGTTGGTGAACGCCCAGAAGTCTTCCGTTTTCGCGACCTTTGGTATGTGAGGGAGCGTGCGTTTTAGATCCGCAGCGTATTTTTCCCGATAGTCCGAGGAGTGCAGCAGCCCGTAAACATAATAGAAAATGTCGTCCTTTGTAACAGCCCCACCGTAGATATCCTGATAATCGACAAGAGTCTCATCAGTGATGTTGTCTATCCGGCGGTAGCCATCAACACCGTCCACTCCGCCGAGGTCGAGCTGTCCCTCATCCAATTCCTCATACCGGTAGCGCGGGAAGAACTGGCCGGTATAAGTGAAAAGCGCCACGTCGGGAATCAGTTCGGAAGCAACGACCGCAAAGTCCGTGCCAGGCCGAGGTCCGATGACCACGATCCCGCGGTTTCTAGCGTTCGGGGTGGGGAAGA
>CAYFQC010000080.1:0-2896 GCA_964345155.1 uncultured Actinomyces sp. | reverse complement strand
GGGGCGCGCCTCTTTCACGCCGGTGGAGCGGACACTGGAACTTGTGGAAGCCATCGCCTTGGGCCGCCTTGACGCGTGGTCAGGCGCCTACCTCCGCGCGGACACTGACGAGGTCGACGAACTGCTGGCCCGGGGCCCGGTTCGCGCGCCGGCCCACCGATCTTTCGGAATCCTCCCCTGGGGGGAGGACGACCCGCTCGCCTAGTAGATGCGCCCCTGCCCGCTTGCGCGCTGCGGAGCTCTGAATCCGGCTTTACACTCGTGCGCATGAAACGCGCATTTTCTTTTCTTCTGATCGCTTCTGTTTCGCTGGGCCTTGCTGCCTGCTCTTCTTCCTCCACTAAGGATGAGGTGCCTGAGTCGGGGCAGTCGGAGACCCAGAGCGCGTCGTCGCAGACCGCGGATGTGGCTGAGACTGTGCAGGCCAACGCCAACGCCGCGGAGGCCACCTTGATAACCGGCGCTACGGAGACCGCTCCGGGTGTAGTTGAAGTGGAGACGATCCTTGTCAACCCAGACCCGGAAGGTGAGGAAGCCGCGCAGGCGATAGCCATCTGCGAGGCCGCGCAGGCCGCCGGCTACTCCGAGGTGGCGGTGACGCTGCAGGACGGCACGACGGTCGTCGGCGCCGGCGGCACCTACGGGGATGAGTGCACCTGGGCATCCGAAGGCGGAGACGCGCAGAGCTAAGACCAAACTTGGCTGGCGCTCGTTCGGCTAGCTCGGCAGTACCAGCAAGAACGTGGACCCTTCCGGTCCCGTCGTCTCAATCGCTACGGTCCCACCGAACCTGACCGCCGTTTCACGTACCAGCGCCAACCCCAGCCCGGAGCCGGGCCGCGACGTGGCGCTTCGCCCGCGGGCGAACCTTTGGAAAAGGCGTTCCGGGTTCGGATCGTCAATCCCTGAACCCTGGTCGGCAACGCGTATCGCCACTCGCTTGGGTCCGTGGCCCGCCGCCGGCGCTGCGGTTACCGTCACCGTCGAACCCGCGGGGGAGTGGCCAACCGCATTGTCGATAAGTGCGACTAGTGCTCTTACCAGGGACATCTTCTCGGCCCGAGCAGTCAGGCCGGGCGCGGCCTGGAACACCAATCGGATCTGATGCTGCTGGGCACTTTCCGCGGTCAGCCGGATCGCCTCCGCGCACGCTTCCTCAACAGAGCAGCGGGACTGCGCCTGCGCCACCGGCTCTGCTTCCGCCGTCACCAGAAGGTCCGTGAGCAGGCCGTCGAGGGCGTCGGCGTCCCGCCTCATCTCCGCCAACACCGGTGCCACATCACCATCCTTTTCGAGGCGCAGCTGCGCCAACTGGATGCGGCTGTTCAAAGTGGTTAAGGGAGTGCGGAGCTCATGGCTGGCATCCGCAACGAAACGCCGCTGCATCGCCAGTGCCCGCTCCATTGGTTCGTTGGCTCGCCTCGTCACCCACCAGGCCACGAAACCCACGAACACCACTGACACCAGCGCCAAGACAACCAGCACCGGGACCACGTCCCCCAGGTCGATCACGCGGTCTTGCCACTCCGGCCCCCGGTCGAAATGCTTGCGGGAACCGTGCCCGCGTTCCGGTTCCCACTCCTCGGCCCACTCGCCGCCGGCGTCCTCGCGGGAAGCGCGCCAGATCAGAGCCGTCGCCACACCGAACAGTCCCAGCAGGGCGAGGGCGGCAGCGCCGGCCACGGTCAGTCCCACCCGAAGTGGCACCTCACGCGTTGCACGTGACGTCGCGGAGGCGTTCACCACCCCTCTCCGATCTGATAGCCGCGACCGCGCACAGTGCGAATAACCTCCGGGGCTGACTTGCGGCGGATGTAGTGGACATAGGAGTCCACAGTGCCTTCGGCCTCGCCCGTCGGGAACGCGGCCAGCAGTTCGGCGCGGGAAAACACGCGGTCCGGATTGGACGAAAGAACGTCGACGATCCTCGACTCCGCCGCCGTCAGCTCAGCCAACTCCCCGTACGGCCCACGCAGCGCGCAAGTGTCGGGGAAGAACGTCCACTCCCCGATGTCGCGGCGGGCGAGGGCGGAGCGGTATCCCCTGTGCAACGACCTCAGACGCGCCGCGAGCTCCTCGAAGCTAAAGGGCTTCACCAGGTAGTCGTTGGCGCCTCCGTCCAATCCGTCGACCCGATCTTGAATGCTCCCCAAAGCCGTCAGTAGCAACACGGGGGTGTTCAGCCCGGCTCGGCGTACCCTCGCGACCAGTTCGGTCCCTGACATACCGGGCAGGCGTCGGTCCACGAGCATCAGGTCAAAGGGATGCGCCAGTGCTTCCCGCAGTGCCTCCTCAGCCGTGGCGCAGTGAGTGATGGCGTAGTCCTCGCCCAGGAACTCGCGCGTAATCTCTGCCATGTCCGCCTCATCTTCCACGTACAAGAGGCGGGGGCGCCCATTCATCTCCACACGCCCAGTATCCGCGTTCGGCGTGCATATATGGGCCACGCCACTGGCATTTGATTTCTTGGAGATGTCTTGGAGACCGCTCTCTAGCCTCGTTGCACAAGCGCCGAATCGAACGGAGATACAAGATGAGCCAGAACGACCCGAACATGCAGCCGGCACCTCAGGACCCAAGCAACGAAGACACCGTCGTGCAGGAAACCTACTCGGAGACCGTGGTCCAACCGGTTGCCGCCACCGACCCCTACGCCGCGCCGAGTACCGGGACCAGCAATGCTGGGAGCCAAGGGTCCGCCGCGCCCGCCGTGCCCGCGGCGCCGACCGCGCCCGCCGCACCCGAAGGAAAGACGTACACCTACCCGAGAAAGATGTTGATCGCCGCGTTCGTCCTCGGGATAGTCGGCACTGCTCTGGGAGCGATCGCCCTGATAGTCGCCCTTGCCGGGGCCGTCGACGACTTCGACGGTCACGGTGGCAGAGGGGACATGGGC
>CAYFQC010000079.1:0-2900 GCA_964345155.1 uncultured Actinomyces sp. | reverse complement strand
CATAGACACCAAGGTCCCGGGCCGGATCGATTCCCACGCACCCGGATACATCAGCGACGAAGACAATGTCATCGTCGGGCTCCAGACCGACGCTCCGCTGAAAAGAGCCATGATCCCCAACGGCGGGTGGCGCATGGTGGAGAAGTCCCTTGAAACCTACGGGTATGAAGTTGATCCGTTCATCAAAGAGATCTTCACCCACTACCGCAAGACTCACAACGCGGGCGTATTCGACGTTTACCCGGAGGCCGTCCGCAAGGCGCGGTCCTCCCACATTGTGACGGGCCTACCGGATGCCTACGGGCGCGGCCGGATCATCGGGGACTACCGTCGCGTCGCGCTCTACGGGGTTGATCGGCTGATTCAGGCCAAGCAGGTCGACAAAGCAGACTTGGGTTCACGATTCTCCGTCGAAGAAGTGATCCAGCAGCGTGAGGAGCTGGCTGAGCAGATCCGTGCCCTCCAGGAACTCAAGTCGATGGCAGCCTCCTACGGCTTCGACATCTCCGGGCCCGCAACTAACGCGCGGGAAGCGGTTCAGTGGTTGTACTTCGCCTATCTGGCCGCCGTGAAGGAGCAGAACGGCGCAGCCATGTCGCTTGGGCGCACATCAACGTTCCTGGACGCCTACTTTGAACGGGATCTGGCAGAGGGGACTCTCACGGAACTTCAGGCGCAGGAGATCATCGACGACTTCGTCATGAAGCTACGCATCGTAAGGTTCCTTCGCACGCCGGAATATGACGCTCTCTTCTCCGGCGATCCCACCTGGGTCACTGAGACCATCGGGGGCACCGGCGAGGACGGCCGCACCCTGGTTACCCGCAACTCCTTCCGGATGCTGCAGACCCTAAACAACCTGGGGCCGGCCCCAGAACCGAACCTCACGGTTCTTTGGTCTGAGCGCCTACCCGAAGGTTTCAAAGAGTTCTGCGCCAAGACTTCGATCGAGACTTCTGCCATTCAGTACGAATCCGACTCTCTGATCCGCGACTGCTGGGGTGACGACGCGGGCATAGCCTGCTGCGTTTCGGCCATGGGAATCGGCAAGCAAATGCAGTTCTTCGGTGCCCGCGTAAACCTGGCCAAAGCGCTGCTTTACGCGATCAACGGCGGAAGGGATGAGATCAGCGGGGCCCAGGTCGCGCCGCCCTCGCCGGTAGTCGGGACCGGAGTTCTGGACTACGAAGACGTCCTCGCCAAATTTGATGATCTTTTGGACTGGCTGGCGCGCACATACGTGGATGCCCTCAACTGCATCCATTACATGCACGACAAGTACGCGTACGAACGCATTGAAATGGCCCTGCACGACACGGAGATACTCCGGACGATGGCCTGTGGGATCGCCGGACTGTCGGTGGCAGCCGACTCGCTTTCAGCAATCAAGTACGCGCAGGTCACACCCGTATTCGATGATCGTGGACTGGTCGTTGACTACGAGATAAAGGGAGATTTCCCGACTTTTGGCAACGACGATGACCGAGTGGACGCGATCGCCGTGCGGCTGGTGGAGACTTTCATGGAGAAGATTCGCCAATACCCCACCTACCGAGGCGCCAAGCATACCCAGTCGGTCCTGACCATCACCTCCAACGTCGTCTACGGCAAGCACACGGGGAACACCCCGGACGGGCGCCGAAAGGGAGAGCCGTTCGCTCCCGGCGCGAATCCCATGAACGGTCGCGACACACACGGAATGTTGGCCTCAGCGCTGTCAGTGGCGAAGCTTCCCTATGAGGATTCTCAAGATGGCATCTCGCTTACCAACACCGTGGTCCCTTCGGGGCTGGGCCGCACCCAGGACGAGCAGGTAGCCAATCTGGTCGGCCTTCTGGACGCCTACATGGGCGAGGGCGGCTACCACATGAACGTCAACGTCCTCAATCGGGACACCTTGGAGGACGCGATGGAGCACCCGGAGAAATACCCACAGCTCACCGTGCGCGTATCGGGGTATGCCGTCAACTTCGTGCGACTGACGCGTGAACAGCAGTTGGATATCGTCAGCCGTACTTTCCACGAGAGGGTCTGAACTGACCGGCAGCGTTGGGGACGGGGTCACCGGGGCGTACGCTCCTGCTCCCGCTGACCACCCGTTCCTGCGCCCCGAAGGCAAGGGCGTGGAGGGCCTGGATTTCGTCGGCAAGTTGCAGCGCGCAGAACAGGCCGCCAGGATTCACGCGGGAGACCTCCTTTCTGTCCATTCATGGGAGCTGGTGACCGCCGTCGACGGGCCGGGAACGCGCATGACGACGTTCCTTTCAGGTTGTCCGCTACGCTGCCTCTACTGCCACAATCCCGACACGATGGACATGCGCCGCGGCGCCTTGGTCCCAACTGAGGAGTTGTGCGAGCGGATAGCCCGTTACAAGCGTATCTTCGAGCGGACAGGGGGAGGGATCACCCTTTCGGGCGGTGAACCGCTGATGCAGCCGCGTGGAGTCGCAAAAGTCCTGAGATTCGCGCGAAGCAACGGCATCCACACAGCCCTAGATACCTCTGGGTTCCTCGGCTCCCGCTGCAGCGATGAGATGCTCGCTGACCTCGACCTGGTCCTGCTGGATGTCAAGTCCGGAAACGAGGCAACCTACCGCGGCGTAACCGGACAGAGCCTTGAGCCCACGATCCAGTTCGGCGAGCGGCTCGGGGCCGCTGGTGTACCCGTGTGGGTGCGCTTCGTGTTGGTCCCCGGACTCACGGATGAGGCGAGCAACGTGGCGGAAGTGGCGGAGATAGCCTCATCGATCCCAACTCTGCAGCGTGTGGAGGTGTTGCCTTTCCATCAGATGGGAAGGGACAAGTGGGAGACGCTGGGGCTCGACTACCAGCTCGCCGACACGGCGGCGCCAAGCATTGAGGCTGTCGCCTCCGCGCGTGAGGTTTTCCGCCAGCGCGGG
>CAYFQC010000078.1:0-2934 GCA_964345155.1 uncultured Actinomyces sp. | reverse complement strand
AGGGACTCGAACCCCCAACCTTCTGATCCGTAGTCAGATGCTCTATCCATTGAGCCACGGGCGCATGTTTGCTACACGGAGAGTATACGGAGCGGCCTTCGCGCTGTACAACCTCAGCCACGCATTCCGTGACGCATAAGACTGTCCGATCGTCACAGAGACACCGCCACTCTCCCCAACCAATCCATCGCAATATGCCCCGGGGGGTATATGCCGGTCGCGCTTCACGCCCTGCGGGGCGCCATTTTGAACTACGCATCGAAACCGGTTAGGACAAACAATGCTGCAGACCAACCTTGAGCACCTAACGACCGTAGAGGAATTCCAGAAGACTCTTGCAGACAACGAAAACGTGATGATCTGCTGCGGCCGTATGGGACCCATGTGCCTGCCTGTATACGACGTTATGGAGTCAATCGAGGGCGAATACCCTCAAGTTGCTTTCCGCGACATGCCCTTCGACGCACCCGTCGCGGCCGCAACCATTCGCTCCCTGCCAGAGACCCAGGGTTTCATGGGGCTCCCCTTCACCGTCTACTTCAAGAACGGTCAGGTCGTGAAGGCAACCAGCTCCATCCAGTCAATGGATCAGGTCACGACGATCCTTGACGAGAACTTCGGACAGGAGTGAGCAGCTCAGCGATGACAGAGACCAAGGAGTTCGATGTCGTCGTGCTCGGCGCAGGGCCCGCCGGATTGACAGCGGGGCTCTACGGCGGCCGCGCGCGCCGCAAAGTGGCGATTCTCGACACCGGAACCGTTGGCGGCCAAACCGTTCTAACCCACCGGGTCGCCAACTACCCCGGCGTGGAGGACGTTTCCGGACGGGAGCTCTCTCAGACGATGCTCGCCCAGGCAAAGCACTTCGGCTGTGAAGTGAAACCGTTTGCACGCGTGTCGCAGGTCGACCTCGACGGTAAGAACAAACGCGTGACTCTCAAGAACGGAACCATCTACCAGGCGCCCACAGTCATCATCGCCACCGGTGGCGTTCCCCGCCGGCTCGGCGTCGAAGGCGAGGAGAAGTTCTTCGGCCAAGGGATTTCGTACTGTGCCACCTGCGACGGCGAGTTCTTCACGAACCGTCCGATCGCGGTCATCGGGGGAGGAAATTCCGCCCTCGAGGAAGCTGCCTCACTCAGTGAGTACGCATCCGAGGTCACAGTTATTCACGAGTTCGACCACTTCCAAGCAGAACCGCACCTGGTGGCCGAGGCCAAAGCGAACCCGAAGATTCACTTTCTCATGAACCAGAAAGTGAAGGGCTTCGCTGGGGATCCCACGCTCGGCACGGTGCTGTCCACGAACAAGGACGACGGCAGTGAGAACGTGACCTCCGTGGACGGAGCATTCGTCTTCATCGGATATGTGCCGAACTCCCAAGACTTCGCTGGTCAAGTCAAGCTGAACAGCCGGGGGGAGATCATCACGGACACCGCCCTCGCCACCAACCTTCCCGGCGTGTTCGCCGCGGGTGATGTGCGCGCCAAGCGGTACCGGCAGATCACCACGGCCGTGTCCGACGGCACGGTCGCGGCGCTTTCCGCGCTGGCATACCTGAACGAATAGGCGGCTGAGAGTAGAACCTGAAGCCAGAAGGAGCCCGGGGCACCCGCAAACGGTGGGCCCCGGGCTTCTTCATACGCCGCGGAGCCCGCAAAAAGAGATCTCCCGAGACATCAAGCGACACCTCGGGAGACCAGAATGCGGAGCCGGAGGGATTTGAACCCTCGAGGGACGTGAATCCCTACCTCCTTAGCAGGGAGGCGCACTCGACCTGGCTATGCGACGGCTCCTTTTGGACTTGGACAGTCTAGCGGCATGACACCGCGAATACCACTCACCTGCCTGAACGCACACGGTGGAGAATAGGCTGGTCAAGTGCGGGTGCGCGGTGAGGAGGAAACGGTGGTGACGCATACAACTTTGCCCTATCCAAATCCCACGAAGCGCCCCGCCCGCCACCGAGGGTGGTTCATCGTCCTCCGTTGGGTCGCAGCCGGCGCCCTGGCCGTGGCAGCTGCAATCGCAATCCCCCTTCTGGTGGTGGCCGGGTGGGTGAAAACAACCGTCCTCGAGACGGATAATTTCGTTGGCGCCGTGGAACCACTCGCAGAGCAACCCCGTTTCCAGAACACAGTGGCGGAGGCTGCGGGGCAGCAGGTGGGAGCGATGGTGGAGGACAGCGGCGCCATGTCTGCACTCCAGACCGTCACTGGAGGGCTGGGCAGCGTCCTCGACTGGCTTCCTGGCACGGGAGACGCGGGCACCAACGTAGACGAGTTCCCCCAGGCACTGACCGACGAGGTCGTCGCAACCGCCACCGCCCAGACTCTCAGCTTCACCCAGTCGTCCTCCTTCCCGCCCCTTTGGACCACGGCGGTCACAGAGATCCACTCCCAGCTGGTGACAGTCCTGTCCTCCCCCGCCCCTAAATCGAACACCGCGACCGTCGATGTGTCCGTAGGTCCGCTCATGGACGCGGTCAAGGAGCACCTCCAAAACGACGGCCAGTGGTGGGCGCGTTTTGTCCCCACCGTGAACACGCAGGTGCAAGTGTTGGAGTTGTCCGACGTGTCGTCCCTCCAGGGGTACTACAACCTGGGCGTCTCGGCGTGGGGGTGGCTGTTGGCTGCTTCCATCGTGGCGGCGGTCGGGGCCATCGCCCTCGCCCCCCGCAGACTGTTGATCGTAGGAGCCGGAGCTCTAGCGACGTTCATCGTGAGCGTTTACATTGCCCGGGTGATCCCGGCTTTCGGTTCCCAGCACTTCAACGTGGGAGCGGACTCGAACCTCTCCGCTCTCTCCGAGGACGCCTGGGCGCTCCTATCCGCGCCTCTCCTTTCGGGCATAACTACGACCGCCTGGGTCGCAATCGGGACATCGATCGTCTTCCTGGTGGTGGGGTTGGTCGTCTACTTCAGAGGGGCGAGG
>CAYFQC010000077.1:0-2939 GCA_964345155.1 uncultured Actinomyces sp. | reverse complement strand
CTACTCCCCACCCCTCGCCAGTTTCGACGGCCACCAGATCGCGCGCCCGATGTCCGTGGCCAGGGCCGGCACAAGCAGCGACCGCACGATGAACGTGTCCAGCAGAACACCGAACGCAACGATGAAGGCTATCTGCACCAGGAACAGGATGGGTATGACCGCAAGCGCCGCAAACGTCGCCGCGAGGACCAGACCGGCCGAGGTGATAACTCCACCAGTAATGGCGAGGCCGCGCGAGATTCCGTCGCGGGTGCCGTGTTTGATCGATTCCTCTCGCACCCGGGTCATTAGGAAGATGTTGTAGTCAATCCCCAGGGCAACCAGGAACACGAAGCCGTACAGCGGCACCGCGGGGTCAACTCCCGGGAACTTGAAGACGTGGTTGAACATCAGCGCGGCAACACCGAGGGCGGTCCCGAAGGAGAGGACGGTCGTGCCAATGAGGATCAGGGGCGCCACCACTGAACGCAGCAGCAGCATAAGGATCACCAGGATGACCACCAGCACCACGGGAATGATGAGGGTGCGGTCGTGAATCGAAGCGTCGTTGGTGTCCACTGCCGTTGCCGTTACCCCGCCGATGAGGGCGCCGGTGTCGGTCAGTTCGGCTCGTGCAGTACGAATGGTTTGCTCTGCTGCCTCGGAGTCCGCGGCGTCGGTCAGGGTGACCTGAAGCAGCACCTCACCGTTGGATACGGTCGGCTCTGGTGCCGGGGTTCCAGGCGGTCCGAATGCCTGGATTCCCTCGGCGGTGACGGGGGCGGTACCACTCGGTGAGTCTGCGGCCGTAACCGCGATGCTATCCACACCCTCAAGTCCAAGCAGGGTATCCACCGTCGGCTGCAGTTCGTCCTCGGTTGTCAAGACGTACATGGGGCTGCCGGAACCACCCGGGAAGTGCTCCCCCAGGACGACCTGTCCGTCACGGGCTTCACTGGGACCCAGGATGAGGTCGGACTGCGAGACACCCGACGCGTTGAGTTGTCCCGCGCCGAACACCCCGGCAATGAGGACAACTACCGTGACCACCCAGATGGGACGTGGGTTGGAGCGGATCTTCTTGGCTAGGCGAGCCCAGATACCAACCGGCATGCCGTGTTCTTCGGCAACGACCTCGGGTTCATAGTGGGGAACTCGCGGCCAAAACGCCACCCTACCGAACGCGAAGAGGATCGAAGGAAGCAGGGTGAGCGCAGCCAGC
This sequence comes from uncultured Actinomyces sp., assembly GCA_964345155.1. GTDB lineage: Bacteria > Actinomycetota > Actinomycetes > Actinomycetales > Actinomycetaceae > Scrofimicrobium. The sequence goes on along the minus strand of CAYFQC010000077.1, from coordinate 1,738 downwards.
ATCGCGAACACGATGCCGATGGACGCCACCGGACCCAGCGCACTGTTGGACTTGAGGTCGGACAGCAGCAAACACAGTAGCCCCGCGATAACCGTGCCACCGGAAGCCAGAATCGGCTCCACAGACGCTCGCAGAGCCCGCTTGGTTGCGACCCCCTTGTCCCGCGTCTTCCTCAGCTCTTCCCGGTAGCGGGAGACGTAAAGAAGCGAGTAGTCGGTGGCGGCACCAATGACGAGGATGAAGAGTATGCCCTGGGTCTGCCCGGACAGCATGAACAGTCCGGCCTTCGCTAGCCACCAGTTGGTCAGCAGCGCGACCGTCAGCGCCATCATGCTGGTGGTCAGGACCGCCACCGGCAGAAGTAGAGAGCGGTAGACAACGACCAGGATGATGAAAACAGCGATGAGGGCGACACCGAGGAGAAGCCCGTCAATCCCAGCAAATGCGTTGGCGAGGTCGGACGTGAACCCAGCCGGCCCGGTGACGTAGACCTGAACACCCTCGGGGGCTGAAGCCCGCAGATCGTCGCCTATTGCCGCGGTGATTTCGAGGACGTTGTCTGGATCCTCGATGGGGACGAATACCTGGGCGGCCAGGCCGTCCTCGGACGGAATGAGGGGAGAGACTTCGGTTGACACTCCTGCCACATTCTGTGGGAGGGCTGCAACGGCCTCACTGAGCTGCCCCAGCTGTTCTGGTGTCAGCGGGGAGTCGCCCTCGATAACCACCACCGCCGGAATGGCGTCGGAGTCGCGGAAGTCAGCCTGGCGTTCCTGCACCTGGGTCGCGTCTGCCGAGGACGGAAGGTAGGCACCCTGCTCATTGGATGAGACCTCACCAACACGGCCGAAGTAGGGGCCACCCACACTTCCGGCAGCGAGCCACAGAAGGATCAGCAGAGCGGGAATCAGGATTCTTGCCCAACGTCGACCCTTCTGCCCCTCATGTCTAGGCTTCGCCTGCTGTTTTGCCAGCTCAGTTTCCATAATTTCCAACCTTACCTAGCCAAGTTGCTTTATCTAGCTTAGCTAATAAATGATGTGGGCTAATATAACACCATGGCGAGTAATACTTCAATGCCAGATGATGTCCCGGGTCTCTACGATGTCGAAGCAAATGACCCCGATAGCAGGCTGGTTGATCGATCCCAGATGGATGACGCCTCAATGCGCCAGATCGGGGAGATCATGTCTGCCCTGAAGGCGCTGAGGGATGCCGAGGACCTGCTCACTGAGGCATCTTTGACCTATATGAAACTGGGCCGGAACGACATGCGGGCCCTGCACTACCTCATCGTCACGGCCAACAGTGGCGAGATAGCCACCCCAAGTATGCTTGCCGCTCACCTCAAGATCTCGACGGCATCAACCACCAAGCTGCTCGATCGACTCGAACGCGGCGGACACATCACCCGTTCCATTCACCCCGATGACCGGCGCGCCATCGCCCTCGCAATCACGCCACAGACGCGTGAGGCCGCAATGTCCACGGTCGGGCGCCAGCAGGCCAAACGCTTCCACGCAGCTGCCCGCTTGACACCGAAGGAAAGGGAGGTCGTGGCACGCTTCCTGCTGGATATGGCCGGTGAACTCGACATTTCTAACGAGGCCTGGGCGACGGAGCACAGCTAGTCATCTGGGGAATCCCTCTGAACAGCCGGAGTCTCCCTGTTCTTTGCTTCAGTCAGCCCACGAAAAGACGAGCACCATCGCGGACTCGAAGGTCCGGCCTCAGTAGC
>CAYFQC010000076.1:0-3153 GCA_964345155.1 uncultured Actinomyces sp. | reverse complement strand
GGCGGCGAAATGGGTGGAATGGCCCAAGGAGGAGGATTCGGTACCCGGGAGAACCCGCTGGTTTCCCGATTCTTGGCTTCGGAGAAGTACCTGGCCATGTATGAGGAGCAGCTGGCCGGACTACACTCCAGCCTCATTGAATCTGGGGACGCGGAAGCGACGCTTCAGGCCTACGTCGAGCTCCTCAAATCGGAGGCCAGTGACTTGGTCTCGGTGGAAACCATCGACGAGGACGCGGCGAATATTCAGACCTATTTGGAACGAGACGCCGACGCTGCGCGCACTCGCTGACCGCGACTAAGTCGTTTCACGCTCAATAAGTTCCGTCGGCAGCACCACGACCGATGGAGGTGTGCTCGGCTCTTCCAGGAGCCGTTGGAGGAGCCGGGCCATCACCATTCCCTGTTGGTAGGGATCCTGGCGGACCGTAGTTAGCATCGGGCTGACGCTGGTGGCAGCGGGGGAATCATCGAATCCAACCACGGCTACATCTTCGGGGACATTCCTGCCCATGCCCCCTAGCACGCTCACCGTGGCGCGAGCCATCAGATCGTTGGCGACGAACAGGCCATCAATGCTGGGATCTAGTCCCATTATTTCCCGCGTTGCTTCCGCCCCACCGCGAACCGTGTAATCAGAGGTAACGATGGGGCCGGCGGTGCCGACTTCAGCGGTGACTTCTTCGAACCCGCGCAGGCGGTCGCGTGTGGAGGGCATGTCCCGAGGGCCGGTGATCATTCCTATCCGCTTGCACCCTTTGTCGACCAGGTGTTGCGTTGCAATGCGCCCGGCTTCGACGTTGTCCACGTCTACGTACGTCCTGTGGTCCGAACGGTGGAGTGGCCTGCCGCCGTACACGACCGGAACCCGCGTTTCAAGGGCCTCCACCAGTTCGTGAGTTGCGTGGTGGGACAGGACAAGCAGACCGTCTGACATGCCGCCGGCTAGCGTGGAGAGAACTTTGGGGAAAGTCTTTTCCGAGGCAATCATCAGGTTCAACGCAAGGCTGGTGTCAGAGAGGTGATCTTCGATCCCGGAGATTATCGCCGCGAAGAAGGGGTCACCGAAAACCCGGTCCATGTCTTCGGGAATGAGGGCGGTGACTATGGACGCGCGCCGTTGGGCCAAGGATTTAGCGGCCTGGTTGGGGACGTAACCCAGCTGGCGAATAGCGTTCATCACGGCTTCAAGTGTCTTTGGGCTAACGTTCGGAGACCCGTTGATTACGCGTGAAACGGTTGAGCGCGAGACCCCTGCCAGGGCCCCGACAGATTCCAAGGTGGCTGTTCCTGGAACCCCGGACCCAAATTGCAAATGGTCTGCCCCACCCGGTTGCTCGGTTGGAACAATGTCAGACGCCGCCTCCGCTGGTCCTACCTCCAGCCTTGCGGACGCAGGGCCTTCTCTGGCTGAAAGCGGGGGCCGCGCGCCTGACATTTTCAAACTCCTACCTCACGGGGTGCGGCGAGATCCTTCGCCTAGGCGGAGAGACTCCCTGCGCCCTTCGACCAGGGAACCACGCCGTAGGAGCAGCCCAGCGTCGGGACCTACGTTGATGGTTCTGTTAGCAATGATATTCGCATAAGCCAGGCCCGAGTCCTTTGGAATTCGCTGTTGCGTTTCGTAATCGACGTACACGATCCCGAAGCGTTTGTCGTATCCCCATGCCCATTCGTAGTTATCCATCAAGGACCAATACATGTAGCCTCGAACGTCCGCACCCTCAGCCACCGCGTCCAGCGTTGCACCTAGGTGCAACAGCAAGTAGTTGGTCCTCTCAGAGTCGTGAACGGCCAGACGGCCACCGTCCTCGACAAGCTCGTCGTCATAGGCTGCGCCGTTTTCGGTTACGTACAGGCCCACGCCCGCCGGACCGGTGTAATCGGTGTGGATCCGAAGTAGCAGCTCTTTCAGCATCAGCGGATCGACAACCCAATTCTGCGCGGTCCGCGGCAACTTCACGTCCGGATGGACGAAACCGCGGGATGCCGGCGAGGGCGAAGACACCTTCCGATCCAGCTCCGGCCCTCCGTTGGGGGGCAGATCCAGCCGGTTCACGCCGATCTTCTCAGCCAGTTGCGGGGAGACATCGAACGATCCCGCCACCAGATCTGATTGGTAGTAATTCACTCCCATCGTGTCGATTGGGGTGGAGACAATCTCCATGTCTCCCGGCTTGATCGCTTCCTGGAATGCCTCCACCGCAGATGCGTCGACCAGCCTGAACTCCTCGACAATGTCGCTTGGGTAGGAGCCCCGATACAGGGGGTCCAGGAACCAACGGTTCGCCTGGCCGTCAACAAGCCGAGCCGCTCTTTGGTCCTCTGCGCTGTCTGGATCTAAAGGTTGCGCGACGGTGCAGTTGACGGTCAAACCCACCTTGATGTCCCGGCTGGCCGCACGCAGTTCCTTCGCCGCCAGACCGTGGCCGAGCAGAAGATGGTGGCTGGCGAGCATCCCCTCTTGCAGGCTCTGGTGTCCGGGGGCGTGCTCACCGCCTGTGTAGGAGAGGAAAGATGAACACCAGGGCTCATTCAACGTCGTCCAAACGCCTACCCGATCGCCAAGCGCTTCATACACCGTCATCGCGTAATCGCGGAAACGATAGGCGGTCTCCCGTGCAGGCCAGCCTCCGCGATCTTGCAAAGCCTGGGGCAGGTCCCAGTGATAGAGCGTCAGCCACGGCAAAATATCCGCTCCCAACAACTCATCTACCAGCCGGCTGTAGAAGTCCAGGCCTTTCGGGTTCAAAGTGGATCCGTCCGGGCAGACCCGGGCCCAGGAGACAGAAAAGCGGTACGTCTCAAGATTGAGTCTCTTCATCATCGCCACGTCTTCGCGGTAGCGGTGGTAGTGATCGCAAGCCACATCTCCCGTGTCTCCGTTGACAATGGCCCCTGGGACACGGGAGAAGGTGTCCCAAATGGAGGGACCCCGACCGTCCTCGTCCACCGCTCCCTCTATCTGGTAGGAAGCGGCGGCCGCCCCCAAGAGAAACCCTTCCGGGATGGGGCGGGGCTGATGCAACGTGGATTCTTGTACTGCGGAACCGAGCCTTGAGAGCATCTGACTAACCTTTCACGGCACCTTGCATAATGCCGGCAACAAGTTGCTTACCGGTGAAAACGAACAGGACGAGCAGGGGAATTGTGG
>CAYFQC010000075.1:0-3190 GCA_964345155.1 uncultured Actinomyces sp. | reverse complement strand
CCTTCGCCCGTTGCAGTTCGGAGTTTGGGGCGGTGAGAACGTCAAGTGCGGCTTGCAACCGGTTGACCCGCTCACGCGCAGCCCCCACGTCCACGTCGCTCCAGGGAGAGTCAACAATCGACTGGTACACGCTCCGCCGGGCAAGCTCTGCGTCACGAGCTTCAGTCGCTTTATCGTGGGCTGCCGCCGCCTCTTTCTGTTCTTTCAAGGCCGCTTCAAGACGACTTTGTAACATCACCCTCTTGGGTTCAGTGTCGCCGCCCAGGATCCAGTGGTCCGCTCGGTCTATGGCGTAGCGGTCTGCTTTGACGTACCGTCGGTGGCTCTGCTTGACCAAGCCTTTTATAGTCAATCCGCGCTCAACTTGGCCGAGCTGGTCGGGCCCATCGACGCACGCGTAGTCGTAGCGCGCGCTCAGCGTATAAAGGAGGCCGTCGCGGAACTCACTGTCCGATACGGTAACCCTGTTCACCAGGGAGCGTGGATCCCGTGCCGGGCGGGGTGAGGGTGAAGAGGCGGGGACAGCCTGGATCGTCAGGTTTAAGCCAAGGTTCCTTCCATCGACTGCCCGCCGGACCGCTTTCATGTCTTGATCGCGCACCAGCAGGGTGGTTCCCAAGGGACGCAGCACACGCTCGATTGCTCCTCTCCACGGTGCGTACTGGTCTTTAACAGAGATCAACTCGGCTGCGAACGGAAGCAGGGCAGAAGGGATCCCAAGTTCCTCACTCAGTGTCCGTCGCACGCCTAGGAGAGGCTTTGCAATGTTTGATCCGTGGCGAAGCAACGTCTCTAGGTCAGACTTCAGCCTCTCCACTTCGGCCCGGGCGTTTGCACTCCGCTGGGCCAGTTCGTAGGGAATCTGAGCCGGCTGGCTGAGCTTTAGTTGCGCCCCCGCCTCACTTAAGAGCTCCTCATATTCGGCTTCGCACTCAGGCATTGAGATCCCCACCCGGCCCAGATCGTCGGCGCGGCGCTTGCGGCGCCCCTCCGTTCGCCGGAGCTCTCGTTCAGCATCGCTGACACGCTCCTGCGCGCTTTGGACTGACCCGCCCCCTTCTCGGAAAAGCCTCTCCTGGGCGGCTTGGGCGAGTGCCTCTGCCGTCTCCAGCGCCTCAACCTTCCCCTTCAGCCGGCTTGCCGCCAGAGTGCGCCGGGCCTTAGCTTTACGCAGGTCTTCTTTGGCTAGCCGCAGGATTAGGTTGTCCTCATAGACGTGCACGTGCTCGCGCTGGAGGCGAAGCGCGTCTGCCTCCTTCTGCGATGCGTTTGCCTGATCGGCGGATTCCACAAGTTTGACTAGGGCATCCCGCTGATGCCGAAGTTCGACGACGTGGTCGTACGCCTCCCGTAGTTCGCCGAACTTTTCTACCGCATCGTCAGCCAGCAAGAGGCTCTTCGGCTCTTCCAACATGAACCGACGCAAAAGGTTGTCCAACGTCCCGAGGTTCTTGGCAGCCTGGGTACGATGCAGCAGAAGCAGGGCGGTTGTGGAACGCAGACCGAACAGCCTGAGTAGTCGCTGGTAAAAGCCCCGGTGTTTGCCCGTAGTTGTGGAGATGACCGGCTTGCGTTCCCTGTCCAAGCGTCGCTTATCAACTCCCATTTCGACATAGGCCGCATAATCGGGGAGGGTCTCTTCGCCCTGGCTGATGACGTACAACTCCCGTAAGTCCTGGGGACTCACGCTGGCGCCACGCATGTGGAATAAGGCAACCAGGTTCAGAGGTTCGCTCACACCGTCCTCGAATCTAAGCAGAATGCCACTCCAAGTCGCGTTCGGCCGCAGAAACTTCGCCACGGTGCGGTCCTGCAGCTCATCGGCCTCACGCCCCCAAGCTCCACGCACGTAAGAGACCCAGTTGCGGTCGCCGCTTCGCCCTCGGCCATCCTGAGCGGCTGCGTTGAAGGTGACGGAACGCTTCGGGGTGAGGACGGCGGTGATGGCATCGAGCAGGGTGGACTTGCCGGAGCCGGACATCCCCGTGAAAAGGTGGCCCTTGCGCGCGATGTCGACAGAGTGAAAACCATCAAATGTCCCCCAGTTGACGACTTCCACCCGCGCCAAACGCCACTGGCGGGGGAAGATCGTGTCGCCTTGAGCTTCTTCTAGGGGTATGAGTGTCACTGGTCCTCCGCAATGCGGTTGAACGCTTGCGTCAGGGCACCGACCTGGTCAGCGTTGACGAGGTAGCGGATGGTGGGGGAGATCTTCGCGCGCTCGTCTTCCGCTTCCCGTAGCAAGCCGAAGCCAACCAGCTTCTTCCACGATGCGTTCACGCGACTGTTGAAGTCCTTTTCGTCCCGTCCCGCGCGCCGGTAGACCCCAAGCGCGTCACGAAGTTCGTCTTTCCCGACCATTGCCCTAGTGTCTTCGCGTAGCAGGATTTGCCGTAAGAGCAGTAGCATCGCTGTGTCCATCAGGGTCAGGCGATGGGTACGAACGACCTCGGGCGCCTCTTCGTACGGGGTAGGCCGCACGAATGCGATCTCATTTTCACGGTCAATCAAGAGGTCGAGAAACATGTCGTGCAGGCGAGAACGGATTGCGTCCTCAGCGCTCAGAAGCGTTTCCCACAACTCCCGTTGCCGAGATCGCATCAGTGATGGTCCTTTGACTAATTGGACGAGGGCGCGTCGCGTCTGTGCAGGCAACGTACCCGCATCCCCGTCCCACAGCTGATCACTCATGCAAGCCGCCCAACAAAACGGTGACAAGCGACGGTGGTACCCCGTTCGACGCCATCAACCCCTTCCCACCAGAGGTCTTCCAGCACATCTGGGTCCACGATGCCGCGCTCTGCCGCCAAGGTGAGCAGGCCAACGATGCTTGCCAAGCCTTGAGTGGCCGGATGGGCCGCCAGGATTTGGCCGACCGTGGCTTCATCGCGTTCACCGAGAACCTCATTCACGTTGTCGATTAGCTCCGCAAAGTCGATCTCTGTAGCGCGCGCAACTTCCCTGAGCGCTTCTAGATCTGCGTCCGCTGTTTCATGGATGACCAGTGGTTCTGCCGCGTCGAATTCACTGGGGTCGTGCAGTTTCAAAGATCCAAGACTGGACAAAGACACCTTGGTTAGCGGAAGGTCAACACCGATTTCCTCGTAGGGTTTGATCTTCTCTGCTGCGGAGAGGGCGGCTTGTAGGGCTTCTTGAAGCAGACCGCGCAGCACCCGATCCTGTAAGTAGT
>CAYFQC010000074.1:0-3279 GCA_964345155.1 uncultured Actinomyces sp. | reverse complement strand
TGCGGTTTTGCGTGCCTAGCTGTTGGTCTCACGACGCCTCCAGTCTTCTGCGTTTACGACTAATTCGACGGGTGCCCTGCGATTGCCAGACCTGCGTGTTCGTAGGCATAGGCCACCCGAGATACGCTTGATGCTATGAGCGTTGCGATCGACGCTGACCGCCGCGTGAGTGTTATTCACCCGCAACCTCACCCGTCGCTAATTTCGGGGCGGGCTCTGTCTCACAACGAGGGATGGACTGGCCCAGAACCGGTGAACACTCACGCATCAGCATCACTGAGCAAGCCATGGCTTGCGGCAATCGCCAGCGCATCCTTGCGCTTGGAAGCGCCCAGTTTGCGATAGATCGCTTTTACGTGGGTGCGAACCGTGTTCTCTGACAGAAACAGCCTTTCCCCAATTTCGATCAGGGTGAGATCGTGCGCGAGCTCTTGGAGGACCTGTTGTTCCCTTCGCGTCAGTGGCTGGGCTTTGACAAGCGAAAGGGGGCTGATCAGCACTTGCTCCATGAGCTCGGAGAGACCATTCGGCCCACGGCTTCGGCCATTCTCCCGCGCCACGAGGCCCGCAGTGTCGTCAGCGGGAAGCAGCGCTAGGGGTAAACGCATCCCATGGTGACTGAGAGTCGCGACTAGTAGTTTGGTCTCTTTTTCAAGGTCGAGGTCGCAGTCGTGGCGCAGCAGCGCGGCCGCCGTGAGCGCTTGGGCTTCAGCTCGGTGTCGGCGGGTAGCCGCGGCCGACGTGCGGACGCGACTCAAGTTCCGCAACGCCTGGGCGTAACGCCCCGCGTGGAACGCCATCCGTGCCTGGCTCAGAAGACGCGCGGGTGGAATGTTAGAACGGTTTCCTTGAGAGTCAACTGCGGCTCGGAGACCGCGAGCATCTAGCGCGGTTTCAAGAAGATGTTTCAGGGCGTCAAGCTCGGCTTTGAGGCCGGGAGCGAGGTCCTCGGTCGCATGGTCGTCCATCGCGGACGTAAGTCGAGTGAGCCCGCGGCAGGCCTCTCCGGCGAGAAGGTCCACCTCAGCTTGTAGGAAGGCAATCAATCCCCAGTATTCGGTGCACAGTGCGTTAGCGCGGAGAGTACTCAGGGCAGCTTGTGCCTCTTGTACCTTGAAGCTCTCTAACAACTGCTGGACGGAGAATACGCCAAGCATGAACTCTGTCGCTTCACTTAGGAGTGTGTTTGCCGCCTGGGGTGTTGCGATTGAGGCCGCAAGATTCTCGGCTTCCCTCATGTCTCCCGTGAGTGCGAGGACGGCTGCCGTGGTGGCGGACAGATAGTCCCGCACTGTTTTGGTGTCAGCGTCGTAACCGATTGGCAATGCTCGGCGGGCCTCTTCCCATTCGCCAACAGAGAGCAGCGTGCTGGCGTTTGCGGTTTTGGCCAGCGCCAGGGTTCCCGCGGGGAGAACAGCCGCCAGGTGGGGAACAGAATCGAAGAGTTCAGTGGAGCGAGCAACCGGCTCTAGGGCCGCGGGACCCCGAAGTCTCTTCCGCGCTGCAACGCCAGCTGCCGTATAAACTAGGGCATCCCGTTCGGGGGTGATGCGGCTGTGACCGCGGCGACTGCTCTCGGGACGGAAGTGAATCTCGTGCGATCCGAAGCCGGCCCCGTCGATCTGCGAAAACACGGAGGCCTGCAGGGAACCGAGGATCGGGAAGCTCGCACCAAGCGTCGACGGGGTTGATCGCATGATCGCCATGAGTCGCTCGCACGGTGCGGAGTGGATTTCCGCTGCGTACCGAACAGCGATGTCCTCAGCGGCTGACCAAGCGCGGCAGGCGACGGCGGCTGCGAGCGCCGAAATTGGGTCTCCCGCCCGTGTTTCGAGTTCAATGATTTTGCTGCATGCGGCACTGATTTGCGTTTGAGTGAGGAGTTCGAATGCGCGCTCGCGTAGCGCAAGTTTCACGGCTTCTGCGTACTCAAAGCGAGCTGACCTGTCCGGCTCCGCCGACCAAGTTCCAAGGCCGAGCTTTTCTAGCGCGTCCAGCGTCGCCCGTACGCTGCGGTCACCGAGCAGCTCAGCGGCGATTTCTTCGGTCACGCCGTCACTTAACGCGAGCAGCAAGATCGGCTTTGAGAGCTTGTCGTCGGCAAGCGCGAGATCAAGATCGACTGCGTCCGACTCTTCTAGGTGACGCGCGAGCGAATCTATACTCTGCCTGTCCTCGACATCTTCGTGAACGAGGAGGTACTCGAGTGCCAACCGGGTCAGTGTGGCGTCACCGCGAGTCAGTTGGTGGACGGCAGCCGCGGTTGTGTCGGCCAGGCCCCCGACGTGCGCCTTCAAGAACTCAGTCTGCTCGTCAGGCGTGAACCGGAGATTCTCAACGTCGACGCGGATCATGTCGGCGAGGAGGGAGGCCCGCGATGACTCGAATCGGGTCGGACCCCGTGACGCCACCGCTAGAGAGAAACTCCCGTGCGCCTGGAGGAGGCGCAACAGTGTTTCAACGCTTTCACGCGGGACAAACGAACAGTCGTCAATAATGAGCTGGATCTTGCCCTCATGGGTCGCGAGGTAATCGAGGAATGCCTGTTCGGGATCTTCGTGCTGCCCCGTTTCGTCATTTCCGATCCGCAAGGCGGCACACACCCGAGACCAAAACTCATCGGGAGCCACCATTTGAGAATTTGTTCCCATGGGTCCAATGACCCAAGCCAAGGCGCAATCTTCACCGGAGGACAGAGCTTGCGCGAACTCAACTAGCAACGAAGTCTTCCCACTGCCGGCCGGCGCCCGCACGACAACGAGTGGCGGACCGTCAACCAACGCGCCAACAAGGTTGCTGCGACTCCAGTGTCGGCTCGAAAGGCGCGGGACGTGCGCATTTAGGACTTTGTGCACCATGATTACGCGTTCTGTTAAGTACTGAGTAGGCTCAGACAACCGCGTCTTTTGCCTGTTGGTACGGAAACACTACGGGTGTACACTATAGTTACGGCGGAAACGGAGCAGTTTCCTACACTCTGATGTACCTATGGCGGTGCATTATCCACACATTTCTCGTAACTGCGGCAGATTTGGGAAAAATGCAAAGTGACCTAGGCCTCTTCACGTTCACGCCCCGACATTCGGTTGTCCTGCTAGCCGCCGCCAAACCACATCCTTACTGCGCATTCGCTGTCGAGAGGGAGAATCGGCCGACCGCACGTTCAAAAACGGGTGGCTCACAGGGTGGCCCACTCCGGGCAGATTCGTCCCATTTGGGGCAAGAAAAGGGTGGTATTTCGGCTGTTCTGATGAGCCAGTGTGGCGGTGACACCAGCAT
>CAYFQC010000073.1:0-3363 GCA_964345155.1 uncultured Actinomyces sp. | reverse complement strand
GGCCGCGGCGGAGGGAAGTTCTAGGCCCCGTTCCTTCCAGACACCAGAAATAGAGGCGGAAAGAACCGCCGAAGAACGAGAAAAGGAAATGAAATGGCACAAAAGCAATCAGTCTTTGGAAGAATGTCGCAGCTGCTCAAGGCGAATGTTAACGCCCTGATCGACAAAGCTGAGGATCCGCAGAAGATGATCGACCAACTCATCCGTGATTACACGAATGAGATTGCGGAAGCAGAGAAGGCCATCGCCCAGACAATCGGGAATCTCCGGCTGTCCGAGAAAGACCTGGAGGCAGACAAGGCGACCGCAGCCGATTGGGGTTCGAAGGCGTTGGCAGCCTCCAACAAAGCTGAACAGGCACGCGCCGCCGGAGACACCGCCGGAGCGGAGAAGTGGGACAACCTTGCGAAGGTAGCCATCGGGAAGCAGATCTCGTTTGAGGACCAGGCGAAGGCAATGGAGCCCGCCATCGCCCAGCAGAACCAGGTCGTTGAGCAGCTGAAGGAGGGCCTGAACCAGATGAAGGCCCGACTGGCCGACCTGAAGACCCGCAGAAACCAGCTTGTTGCGCGCCAGAAGACCGCAGAGGCCCAAGCAAAGGTGAACGATGCCATTGGCAGCATCAACGTGATGGATCCCACCTCGGAGCTCTCCCGCTACGAAGACAAGGTCCGACGCGCTGAGGCACAGGTGGCTGGACAGCAGGAACTCGCCGCGTCCTCACTGGACGCACAGTTTGCTGATCTGGAGACGGATGCATCAGCGCTTGAGGTGGAGGCGCGCCTCGCCGCTTTGAAGCAGCAGAACCAGCAGTAGCTTCGGCCCTCGCTCCCTGCGCGCGAAGAAGGCGGGTCCTCGGTTTCCCGGGGACCCGCCTCTTTACTTGGCGGCGAACCCGCCCCCTCCCGGGGACGCCAGTCGCTCGTCTACATGACGTCCTCGTCCACCCAATCCATGGACTTGGTGACAGCCTTCTTCCAGAGACGGTAGCGGCGCTGCACTTCCTTCTCCTCCATGTTCGGCTTCCACCTCTTGGCTTCCTGCCAGTTCGCGATGACGTCCGCCTCTCCGTCCCAGAATCCGACGGCGATGCCGGCCGCGTAGGCGGCCCCTAGGGCGGTCGTCTCAGCTACAACCGGTGCCACGACATCCACTCCGAGGACGTCCGCCTGGAACTGCATGAGCGTGTTGTTAGCGATCATGCCCCCGTCAACGCGCAGCTCCTTCAACGCCACACCAGCATCTGCATCCATGGCGTCTAGGACCTCGCGGGTCTGGAACGCGGTGGACTCCAGAACGGCGCGGGCCAAGTGACCCTTCGTGTTGTACCGCGTCAAGCCAACGATCGCCCCTCGCGCATCATCCTTCCAATACGGCGCGAAGAGACCGGAGAAAGCCGGCACAAAGTACACTCCGCCGCTGTCCTCGACCGTGAGCGCGAGCTCTTCAATCTCGGGAGCGGAGGAAATCATGTTCAGATTGTCACGGAGCCACTGCACCAAAGAACCGGCAACGGCAATGGAGCCTTCCAGAGCGTAGACAGCTTTCTGGTCACCAATCTTGTAGCACACGGTGGTCAGCAAACCGTTCTCAGAGAAAACGATCTCTTCCCCGGTGTTCATCAGCATGAAGCAGCCGGTCCCGTAGGTGTTCTTGGCCATTCCCTTGGTGAAGCACGCCTGGCCGAACGTGGCGGCCTGCTGATCGCCCAGGATCCCCGCGATCGGGATGCCGGTAAGGAGACCGTGGGGTCGGCCCTCTCCGAAGACCTCGGAGGAGGAGCAGATCTCCGGCAGCATCGACATCGGAATTCCGAAGTCTGCGCAGATGTCAGGCTCCCACTGGAGGGTTTCCAGGTTCATCAGCAACGTGCGTGAAGCATTGGTGACGTCGGTCTTGTGGACGCCGCCCTCGACCCCTCCAGTGAGGTTCCACAGAACCCAGCTGTCGGTGGTCCCAAAGAGCAGGTCGCCTGCTTCGGCCCTCTCTCGGGCGCCCTCGACGTTGTCAAGAATCCACTTGATCTTGGTTCCCGCGAAATAGGTGTTCAAAGGAAGGCCGACGCGGTCGCGGTACTTCTCCACGCCCTCGTCGCCAGCCAGTTCGCGGACAATAGGAGCGGTGCGCGTGTCCTGCCAGACAATGGCGTTGTAAACCGGTTCGCCAGTGTTCTTGTCCCAGACAACCGTGGTCTCGCGCTGGTTGGTGATACCCACAGCAGCCAAGTCGTCCTTGTTGATTCCCGCGGCGACAAGCGCGTCCGCGACTACCGTGCGCACCGAGTCCCAGATCTCTTTGGGGTCGTGCTCCACCCAGCCGGGGTTTGGGAAGATCTGCTCGAATTCCTGCTGGCCTACGCCAACAATCTCTCCCGAATGATTGAAAACAATGGCGCGCGAGGACGTGGTCCCCTGGTCAATCGCTAGAACGAACTTCTTCGTCAATGTATTTCCTTCCACTTCTTTGTGACGTGAGTCGATTGAAAGGCATTACCGCCTGGAGGCAGTCACCTTGGTTTCGCGTTGAGGTGGCGGGGACCCACAAGGAGTCCCCGCCACTACTTGCTACAGAGGCAGAGCCGCTGCAATGTCGATGCTGCCCAAGCCGAGGAGGTAGACAACCACTACGGCAACGACGGCGCCGATGGTCGGCCCCACCACGGGGACCCAGGAGTAGCTCCAGTCAGAGCCGCCCTTGCCCTTGATCGGCAGCACCGCGTGCGCAACGCGGGGTCCGAGGTCACGGGCCGGGTTGATCGCGTACCCGGTCGGGCCACCGAGCGAGGCGCCAATACCCACGATGACGAGGGCGACCGCAAGCGGGCCAACCGAGCTGGGGGTACCACCGGCAACCATCACGAAGACGATCAGCACGGCGGTTGCCAGGGCCTCAGTTACGAGGTTCCACCCGTAGGAGCGAACCTCAGGCGCAGTTGCGAACACGCCCAGCTTCAGGGCCGGATCGCAGTCCTGATCGAACTGCTTCTTGAATGCCAGGTAGGCGAGCACGGCACCAACGAATGCACCGAGGAACTGCGCAACGATGTAAACGACGACGTTGCCGAAGGTGACTGGAACAGCTGTCTCGCTACCGACTGCGGCACCGTTCAAGGTGACGGCCGGATCAAACCAGTAGGCCACGACTTTGGCTATGGTCACCGCAGGGTTGAGGTGTCCGCCCGTCTTCCATGCCGCGTAGACACCCGCGAAGACTGCGAGTCCCCATCCAAAGTTGACCATCAGCCAGCCGCCGCCGCGACCCTTTGACTTCGGCAACAGGTTTGTTGCCACTACGCCCGCACCGAGTAGCAACAGCACCGTGGTGCCGAAGAACTCAGAAGCGAACACATCCCATAGATTCCAC
>CAYFQC010000072.1:0-3376 GCA_964345155.1 uncultured Actinomyces sp. | reverse complement strand
TTGTCGAAGTACGAAAGTGGTAGACGATTTATCTTGTCTTCCACCTGACCGCGGAGCTTCCACATGGCGCGAACCATTACCCGGTTCAGAATGTAGCCCTGGAGCCAGGAAGTGATCGCAGCTCCGATGTAGAGCGCCAACACAATGATGAGAATGCGGCTGAGAGCCCCGAAGTCGACGCCGGCTCCCGCCGTCACGTCCATTTTTGAGAGCATGTCGGCCATCTCTGTTTGGCCGGAGGCCCTGAGGCCTTCGACCGCCTGCTCGGAGGTCACGCCGGCTGGGATCTGGTTGGAGATGTAGCCGGAGAAGAGAATGTCCGTGGCCCGCCCCAGGATCTTCGGCGACAGAACGGTCATCACCACCGACGCCGCTCCAACGATGGTCACGATGGTCATTCGGATCCAATAGGGCTTCAGCAGCCCCATCATCTTCCAGAAGGAAGGCCAGAAGTCCTTGGCTTTCCGGGACAGCCCTCCGCCCCCGTGACCGCCGGTGTCTGCCGAAGACGCGGCGGCCTCAGCGATTTCCAGGACCTCTTCCTCATCCAGCGGGGTCGGGTTCGCGTCGCTCATTGGGCCACCTCCGCCGAGAGTTGGGAGTTCACGATTTCCTGGTAGGTGCGGCAGCCCTCGAGGAGCTGCTGGTGCGTCCCGAACCCCACGATCCTTCCGCCCTCGAGCACCAAGATTTGCTCTGCGTCAACAATCGTTGAGATCCGCTGGGCCACCACGATCTTCGTGGTGTCGGGGAACTCCTCCCAGAGGGCCCGCCGAAGCTTCGCATCGGTCGTCAGATCCAGAGCGGAAAAGGAGTCATCGAAGATCAGGATTTCGGGCTTACGCACGAGGGCGCGAGCAATCGACAGGCGCTGCCTTTGACCTCCCGATACGTTCGTGCCGCCTTGAGAGATGCGCGCGTCCAGGCCGCCGTCCATTGCGCGAACGAAGTCCTCTGCTTGGGCGACGCGAAGAGCAGCCCACAGCTCCTCATCAGTCGCGTCGGGCTTACCGAACCTGAGGTTGGAGGCGACGGTCCCGGCGAACAGCGTTGGCTTCTGCGGAACCAGGCCAAGCCCCGACCACAGCTTCTCCAAATCCTGCTTGCGAACGTCGACTCCGCCGACACTAACCGTCCCCGAGGTGACATCCATCAGGCGGGGGATTAGGTTCACCAAAGTGGTCTTGCCTGCCGCAGTGGAGCCGACTATGGCCAGCACTCTTCCGGGTGCGGCCGTGAAAGACACATCCTTCAAAACGGGTTCTTCCGCATCTGGGAACGCGAAAGACACGGAGTCGAAACGCACCTGCCCGGGGCGAGGCTGCACTTCCACCGGGTGCTCGGGGCTGACCAACCGATCCTTCGTGTCCAGAACCGCACTGATGCGTTCCGCTGAGACCACGGCGCGGGGGAACATCATCACCGTGAAGGTGGCCATGACAATTCCGAACAGAACCTGGGCGATGTACTGCATGAAAGCCATGATGGTGCCGATCTCAATGGTTCCTTCGTCCACTCGGAACGCCCCGAACCAGATAACGGCTGCCATGGTCAGGTTCAAGATCAGCATCACCGTAGGGAACATGAGGACAAACATGGTTCCAACGTTGCGGCCAACCACCATGATGTCGGTGTTTGCGGCAAGGAAACGGGCGGCCTCAATCTTCTCCCGCACGAAAGCACGCACTACGCGTACTCCCGTCAGCTGTTCGCGCAGGACGCGGTTCACCGTGTCCAGACGCTCCTGGTACTCCCGGAAAAGTGGAACCAGTTTCGCCATGATGATCCCGGCCACAACCAGAAGCACGGGGATGGCAACTGCCAGGATCCACGACAAGGACAGGTCTTGCCGAAGAGCCATGATGATCCCGCCGAGTGCCATCAAAGGCGCCATCACCAGCATCGTCGAACCCATCATGGCGAGCATCTGCACCTGCTGGACGTCGTTGGTGTTCCGGGTTATCAAGGAGCCTGGTCCGAACTGGTTCACCTCACGCTCTGAGAACCCGGTGATCTTGTCGTAGAGGGCATTGCGTAGGTCCCGTCCCATGCTCATCGAAGCCCGGGCCGCGAAGAACAACGCCCCGATCGAGGCGAGGATCTGGAGGAACGAGATGGCAAGCATCAGCGCGCCGCGGCGCCAGATCAGTGGCACATCGCCTTGCGCCACCCCCTGATCGATGATCTGGGCGTTCAGCGTTGGCAGGTACAAGTTAGCGATGACGGCAACCATCTGTAAGAAGATGACCCCGACAATGAACCACTTGTAAGGCCAAAAGTATTTGGCAAGCAGTTTCCCAAGCATGGGGTAGAGCCTACGCAACCGCCGCTGTCTGGGACCAGTGGGTTATCTCCGCTTGTGGGGCGGCATCGGGCGGTTCACGAGCGGGAGACGAGGACCCCGCCCGCAACCTTGTGCAGATCCAGTGCCATTTGGGCGAGACCTTCCGAGTCGAAGATTCCCTCCCGCCACCTCTTCGGGATGGATGAGTCCCCGTAGTAGGCTCCCGCCAGCTGACCGGCGACTGCGGCGTTGGTATCCGCGTCCTCTCCCAGATTCACTGCGCTCAGCACCGCGTCTTCAAAAGAGTCCGTGGTTGTGAACGCCCACCAGGCCACTTTCAAGGTGTCGAGGACGAAGCCGCCGGCACGGTCGGGCCGCTCCCGCGCCTCCGAGAAAACAGCCGCCAAGTCCCCGCAGTCCCCCGTGGCCGCCAAGGCGGACCGCAGGGCTTCCTCTTTCTCCTGGCCTTGAAGCAACGCTCGAAGGAGGAATCCGAACACTACCGTTGCGGCGATGGCCGTTGGATTGTTGTGGGTGTCCGCTGCCGTCAGCGCGAACAGGGCTTTGGATGCGGCATCGTCCAGGTTCAAGGACACAATCGCGGCTGGGGCCAGACGCATTATTGTCCCGTTGCCCGCCGCCCAGTTGTCTTCCGGGAGAAGCGCCCCCGGATTCTGAACGAACGCCAAGAGCGCCTTGCGTGTCTGGTTACCAATGTCGAAGCACTCCCCGGTGGGACTGTGGTGCCCCTCCGTCATCCACCGCACATACGTATCCATGACGTCGAAGGAGTCGTAACCACCCTGGCGGATGAGCGATTCTCCCAAGCACACGGCCATGGAAGTGTCGTCGGTCCAGCACCCCGTGGGGGTGTGGTGTACGGGGGAGGGTCCCAGGTCGGTCACCGGCGCAAAGGTGCCCCTTTCCTGGAACTCCACCTGCGCGCCCAGGGCGTCACCAACGGCCAGTCCGCGCAGAACCCCCACGACCCGGTCCTCACGCGTGCGCCTCTTGGTCTCCACTGCGATCACCTCCAGAAAGTACGGCCCAGGCCGCTGCGAAATCCCCATCGTGGGTGATGGACAGAAAGAA
>CAYFQC010000071.1:2344-3434 GCA_964345155.1 uncultured Actinomyces sp. | reverse complement strand
GCCGCGGCCACAGCGCGAAGAAGGGTCGGGTCATCGAGGCTTTGACGGCCTTCTTCGAGCGCTTCGCGGGGCTTGGGGCCGACGAGGGCTTCTGACTGCGGGCCAGCGCGCCTGGGCTCTACCTGCGCTCTACCTGGGCTCTACCTGCGCTTTTGTTCCGCCCCGCTTCCTCCGCTCCGTCCTCGCTCTGCGTGGCCCCGGTCTGCCCTTCGGTCTGGGCCCGCGCTTTTCCCTGGGTTCCGGCCTCGCTCCGATCCGATCCGATCCGCTCCGCAGGCTTACCGACCGCTAGTGTCTCTATTGCCTACGGGCTGTTCTATTTCCTACGAACGGTTTGAGCTGAACGCTGGGATAACGCCGTTTGGTCGCAACGGATCGTAGGTATCTGCACGGATCGTAGGTAACAGCCTCTGTGAGCGGCGAAACTTCGCAGTGAGAATGGCGCGAGCGGCCTGGTTCGCTTCGCACGGGTCGCGCCCTAGCGTGCCAAACTTGATCCCATGAGCGACACAACACAGGCGGCGCAGCCGAGCGCCCAGCTGCAGGTCGGCGAGCAAGCCCCCAACTTCACGATCGAAACCACGAAGGGCCAGGTCTCCCTAGATCAGTTGGTGCAGGAAGCGCCCAAGGGCGTGATCGTCTACTTCTACCCCAAGGCCGGCACCCCCGGCTGCACCAAGGAGGCATGCGACTTCCGGGACAATCTGAACTCGCTCAAGGGCGCCGGCTACGTGGTGATCGGGATCAGTGGGGACTCGATGGCTGCCCTCGACAGGTTCCAGGCCAAACAGCAGTTGAACTTCCTCCTGGGCTCCGACCCCGACCACAAGATCATGACCCAGTGGGGCGTGTGGGGGGAGAAGAAGAACTACGGGAGGACGTTCCTGGGGATCAAGCGCTCGACCTTTGTGGTCGGCAAGGACGGGAAACTGCTGCTCGTGCAATACAACGTGAAGGCCACGGGTCACGTGGCGCGGTTGAGGAAGGCGCTCGGACTGGACTGACCCGGCGAGGGCGAGCCAGAGGGCCCGGCTGGTGGTCCGACAAACCGGCAAGCCCGGCCCGCCAGAGAACCCGGCCCGGCGGCAAG
>CAYFQC010000071.1:0-2244 GCA_964345155.1 uncultured Actinomyces sp. | reverse complement strand
GGCAAGACGGGGATCCGTCCCGGGCGTGAAAGCGTGGTGCGGATCAGCCTGGAAGACTAGATGAGCTGCTTCTTTTGCATGTACTCGAAGGCCACCCAACCCATGGGAACTTGCAGGTAGAACGTGGCCAGACGGAACGTAACTGCTGCTGAAAGGGCAACTGCGGCCGAGATGCCGGCGGAGGTGAGGCCCAGGGTGAGGGAAGCCTCGATGGAGCCGACGCCGCCGGGCACCGGGATCATCGAACCCAGAGTGTTTGCCACCAGGTAGGTTGCGGCAACTTTCAACACACTCAGCGACTTCCCAAAGGCCAGCAGGGAGAATCCGAATGCGGCAATGAACCCTGCGGTTTGAAGCAGAGCCCCGCCCATTGCGATTGCCAGCTGCCGCGGATGCTTCACTGCCCAGATCGCCTCCGGATACACCCGGCTCCACACCTTCTTGATGCTGGTGATTGCCCAGGTGCGGACCTTTGGGATCGCCAGGGCAATCAGCACGCCGGCAACGACGGCTCCGGCCACGATGCCAACGATGTCCCACTTGACGTGAATGTCGGGGCTGATCCCAACCACCAGGATCGCCAGGATGACCAGGGTGAAGGAGGTGATGAACTGCGACAGCTGCATCAGGATGATCGTGGCCACGGCCTGCGCGGATTTGAGTCCCTGTTTCATGAGGAAGCGGATCCCCAGGGCGATGGACCCCAAGCCTGCCGGCGCCACCACGCCAACAAAAGAGGACGACATCTGAACTAGAAACGCATTCTTGAAGGAGATCGGCTTGGGGGAGAAGACGCGCATTGGAATTGCAGCCCCCACCCAGGTGACGGCGCCGGCGGCCAGCGCAGCCAGGAACCACCAGGGGTTCATGTCTTTGAACGCTTCTTCAAACTCCGAAGGCTTTATGGAGCGCGTCACCACTATCACCGCGACGATCACGATGCCGATGGTGAAAACCGTCTTGAAGGCTCGGGTCTGGTACCACTTCGGGGTCCGGGGCTTAGTGTCGGAGGACAGCGGATCGACGGATGCCGCTGCTTCCTCGGCTGTCTGATCCACATTCTGGGCAGACGTGCTGGCGGGCCCGCCGGAGCCTGCAGACGCCTTTGCGGCGGCGCTGGGGTTGTCGGCGGGGGGACCCGGGGTGGGCTCTTCGGGCTGCGAATTGGTCACGCTGGTCCCCGTCTTCTAGTGTCGCTCTACCCGCCCACTGTACCGGCACCAGCGGGGATTGGCTCGGCCGTGCCAAGGCAGTTAGGGCTTGGTACGCTCGCCAAATGAGCCATAACACGTTTTCGGGAGGCGAGGCCTTCGATTCGGAGTTGGCCCAGGTGCTTTCGGGGTTCCTCGCGAAGTATGAACACAAGGTGGACGGGTTCCTGAAGAAGCTGCGCCTGGACCGTAAAGATCCGGCTGCCTCGGCTGCGCGCCTGGACAAGATGATGCTGGCCGTCGCCGCAGGGGTCGGGGGAGCGAAGGGACTAGGTGGCGCCGCCCGTAAGTCGGTGAGAGTACCGACACGGACCATCACGAAGTCGGCGTCCGCGGCCTTACTGTCTTTCACGGCGCTCTACATCCTGGCCCAAGCGCGGCTGCGCGGCCTGTCAATGGATGACCCGCGCACCCAGTTGGCTATCCGTAACGCTCTGGCCGCAGCGGTTGCGCTGCCCGCAGGGCAGATCCTGGTGGAGCGCTTGGGTTCCCTTGGTAAGGCAACACCGTCTCTGCCTACTGACCCGCGCAACCTCTTAGTGATTGGGGCAGGCGCGGTGGCCGGCGGATATGTGGGCAAGGCTCTTGGCTCGGGGATCACAGAAGGCGTGTACGCGGCCCTTGGGGACGTGGCTCCCGCCCCCGATTTCGACGTTGACGACGGACCGGTGATCATCGACCTGTAGACCGCGGCGTCTCGGCCGAACCTTGCGTCCTGTCGCGGCGTCTCGGTCGGCCTCACCCTCCCGGCCGGTAAAGGCCGGACGAAGACCCAGATTAAGCTGCGCGCACTGGCGCGGTTACGCTTGCCGCATGGTCGAAATCCTCGCAAGCCAGCCGCTTCTCACGCTTTTCCTGGTGGTGGCCCTCGGCGCCGGGGTGGGAGCGATCCGTTTTGGACCGGTGCGGCTGGGAGCGGCAGGCGCACTATTCGTCGCCCTCGCCCTGTCCGCGTTGAACCCGGAACTGTCGGAAGGTTTCGAACTGGTGCAGCAGGTCGGCTTGGCAATGTTCGTCTACACGGTGGGAATCG
>CAYFQC010000070.1:0-3460 GCA_964345155.1 uncultured Actinomyces sp. | reverse complement strand
GAGGAGCTACGAACCGCCCTCGACACGATCACCGAGGCGACTGACTACGTGAAATGGGTGGAGGAGAGGATAGAGTCCCTCGAATGAGCGAGGCCCTGCCTGATCGGCTCCTCCAATACCTGCTCGAGGAAGGTAGCAAGGACGAGCGACTTGTCCACTTGGAGGAGATCCCAGGGCGCCCCGAACAGACGGTGGGCTGGCCGGAATGGGTGAACCGGCAAGTCGTCCTCGCCCATAGGCGCTCCGGAATACCCGGACTGTGGTCCCACCAGGCGGAGGCGCTGGAAGCTGTCGCGAACAACCAACACGTCGTGATTTCAACGGGAACGGGATCTGGCAAGTCTCTACCGGCATGGACACCAATCCTGTCTGATCTCATGGACTCGAGCGCCGACACGTCCCTGTCCGCACGCCGTAAGCGACCCACAGCGCTGTACATGGCACCGACCAAGGCCCTGGCTGCCGACCAGCTGGCGGCGCTCAACGAGTTGGCTGCACTCCTTCCCAGTCCGATCCGAATCGCCCCTGCGGACGGTGACACGACCAGCGAAGTGAAGCGGTGGGCGAGGGCGAATGCCGATGTGGTTCTCACCAACCCCGACTACGTCCACCACGTGTTGCTGGCCGGGCATGACAAGTGGACGCGGTTCCTTCGGTCTTTGCGCTACGTGATCGTCGACGAACTCCACTACTGGCGTGGGGTAACCGGCTCCCACGTGGCTCTGATCCTTCGCCGTCTCCTGCGGGTAGCGCGCCATCTCGGAGCGAACCCCCAGGTGATCATGCTTTCCGCGACGGTAAAGGACCCTGCAGAGCTAGGTGCGGCGATGGTGGGTTCGAAGGAGGTCACGGCGGTGACTCGGGACGGCTCTCCTGCGGCGCCGCGCGCTCTAGCCTTCTGGCAGCCCGCACTGCACCCGGCGGAAAAGACGAAGCCTCGCCCGGAGGCCAGCGAGGAAGCACCCGAATACGGAATCCCCACCCTTCGCGTCAGCCCCTGGACAGAGGCGTCGAATCTGGCGGCGGGGATGATCGAGCGCGACGCTCGCCTGTTGACCTTCGTTCTTTCCCGATACGGGGCGGAGGCGGTCAGTGAAATGACCCGAGAGCGGTTACGTAAGAAGGGGTCCGCGCGAGTGGATCGCGTCAGTCCCTACCGGGGCGGTTATCTCCCGGAGGAACGACGCGAGGTGGAACGCAGACTGCGTGATGGCGAGCTTCAGGCGGTCGCCACGACCAATGCGTTGGAGTTGGGAATCGACATCTCGGGTTTGGACGCGACGATAACTTGCGAATGGCCGGGTTCCCGCGCCTCTTTGATGCAGCAGTCTGGCCGCGCGGGCAGGGCCGGCAGGAGTGGCATCTCTGTCTTCATCGCCGGCGAGAATCCCCTGGACAACTACCTTGTGCACCATCCCGAAGAGGCTCTGAGGGAGGTTGAGGGGAACGTTCTTGACCTTCGCAACCCCTACGTTTTGGCTTCCCACCTCTGCGCTGCGGCGGCGGAGAAGCCAATCGAGGCCGAAGAGCTACCCCTCTTCGGACTGCAGAATACCGAGCTCCTGGACTCACTGACGAAGCAGGGCTACCTGTGGAAACGCGCAACCGGCTGGCACTGGAACTTCGGGCTTCGCACGCATCCTCACGACCTGACAGATATCCGCGGCGGCGGTGGAGACGTGCAAATCGTGGACGTGCGCACTGGCGCCGTGATCGGCACGGTACCCGAGGACAAAGCCGACGCGGAGGTGTTCCCCGACGCTATCTACGTGCACCAAGAGAAGACCTACCACGTATTAGAACTGTCAGGGGTGAACGCTCCTGAGCAGGCCCGAGATCCACAGCGAGTCGCCGTGGTGGAGCAGGTCACCACACCGCTTCGCACGCGTCCAGCCAAGCACACAGACGTGAAGATCCTGAAGGAGCTTCAGACTTGGAACTCCGCTGATGGGCTGGTGACTTGGCACACGGGCGAGGTGGAAGTCACCACCTGGGTCACCGACTACGACCTGCTGCGCAAGCCCCACATGGAGTTCATTGCGAACTACGAGCTCTCACAGCCCCAGAAGGTCATGCAGACCATTGCCACGTGGTTCACTCTCAACCCGGGGGCTTTGCGAGTCGCCGGGGTCGAAGGAGCGGATGTGCCCGGCGCCCTCCACGCTGCGGAACACGCCATGATCGGCATGCTTCCACTGATCGGGACCTGCGACCGGTGGGACCTGGGCGGCTTGTCCATTGCGCAGCACACCCAGACGGAGCTGCCCACCGTGTTCGTACACGACTCACTGCGCGGTGGCGCCGGATACGCAGAGCACGGATTCCGACGCGCCCAGACATGGGTAGAGAAGACCTGGTCCGTGGTGTCCGAGTGCTCGTGCGAAGACGGCTGCCCAGCCTGCATTCAGTCCCCCAAGTGCGGAAATCGGAACGAGCCCCTGTCCAAAGCCGGGGGCGCCGCTGTGCTGGACCTGCTGAGGACACGCAGCCCCGGGGCGTGAGTGCAGTCCCGACGTCACCACCCGATGCGCGGCTAGGTGCCCGGCCCAGCCCGCGCCCTTGCCGTGACGGAGAACATCCTCAGCAGGGAGCTAGAAGCTCTTGTCACCGTGACTAAGGTGTCAGAGCCCTCCACACGACAAGAGCTCACCGCAGCGCCGTTTTGCTGGGCCACCAGGCTCGCCTGCGCGCAGGCGAGCGACGGGTCCGGATGCGCCTCAAACACCGACACCGACGACACGTCAGCACCGGCCAAGGCTGCCAGGTCAGCAGCCAACTGGACCTGCGTTCGGGCCACCCAAGCCTCGGTGAGGACGGCAAACAATCCGGCTAGAAACACTAGCGCAGCCACGACAACCGCAAGGCCAACGGTTGCCGAACCTCTTTCCGATGCCTCGTCCGTCGCGTGATCCCCGACCATACGGGGACGCTCAGCCGTTCGCATAGGCGCTCTCCCGAATCGTCTTCGCCGAGCAAGTCAAGGACGGCGTCCTCCAGCCCCCAACCGCAAATGCGGGCGCACTGACGCGAGCTGTAAGCCAGTCCCCCGAGGATTCGACACCAACGGTCACATTAGAGCGGCCGGGACCAGCACTGGCGTCATATGTCTCTCCAAGGGAAGCTGCCCGTGCAACTTCCCTCGCCACCTGGCAGACCTCCGCCTTGGTTGAACCCACCGAGAGAGCCAGGACCAGGGCCAACACAACGCTGACCACACCTCCGAGGCCTATGGCCGTCTCAACTGTGACCATTCCTGATTCGCTGCCCCACTGCGCCGCGCCAGGGCGCGCGGCGCAGGCGGGCCGGTTTGGAAGCGGCCACCCGTTCTCACCCCGCGCGCCCGGGGCGCTGCGAACTCCGTTACTCATAGCGACAAAGCGGATTCGATCAACGCCTGGATCATCCCCTTCACCCCACCGCTCTTTAGGACCGCCAGAAGAAGCCCCGCAAAGGCGGCGGT
>CAYFQC010000069.1:0-3477 GCA_964345155.1 uncultured Actinomyces sp. | reverse complement strand
ATTACCTCGACCGGCTTCATCGGCGCTGTTCCTCTCTCACCATTTGATCAACGAGACTTCGCCACACGGCCACCTGCGGGCCGGAAGATAGGTCAGCCGCTGCACGGTCTGCATTTCGTTTCCACCGGTCTACCTCTTCCGGATCCAGTGTTCGCAGCGTCCCCACGATGTCTTGCACTTCAAAGCCTGGAGTCACAGTTCCTAGCCCATAGTCCTTCACCAGTTCGGCCATCTCCGGCGATGGCCCAACAATCAGTGCCAGCCGAGCCTGAACGAAATCAAAGACCTTGTTTGGCAGCGCAAACTTGTGGGAGAACGTGCGAGGAGGAAGTGCGTAGAAACCAATGTCGTACCCGTTCAGGATCCCCACGAGTTCGTCGTAGGGAACCGGATCGTGGATTGTCACGGAGCTACCCTCGGGGAACTCTTCCTTGAGTGCACGCAGAAGGAGCGGGTCGTTCGGAGTCAGGTAGTAGTCCAGAGTGACAGGAGCGTTCGCCTCGACCACAGCACGCGCCATCTCCTCTAGACCCCTGCCCCTCATGCAGGCCCCCGAGTGGACCAACCGCATCGGAACCCCAGTTGGACGGACCGGTAGATCCTGCAAAGGAGTGGCGTTCGTACACACTTCGACCTTGACCCCGAAGTTTTCGGCGTAGGCTTCGGCCAGACCCTTACTGACTGTGGTAACAGACGCACATTCAGGCAGGTACTTCTTGCACATCCACGAGCGAAAAGGACCTACGAAAAGCCGCCAGCGGAGAAGATCTTCCTTCTCGCGGGGCGCGTACTCATGCAGGTCGGCATGAACGGCGCCTCGCGGAGCCAACGTTAGCGCAAGGGGAACGGTATCCAGGTCATCAGCCAGAACCGCGTCGAAGCGCGAGCCGCGGAGCATCTCCTTGGCGGCCTTGACCGCCGGATTGGTCCAGTACGCCCTCTCGTAGAAGCGCGCCGCGACGGCAGGGCGCGAATAGCGCCAGTAGACAGCATCGTCCGGCAACCGAAAGTGAGCGGAGCTCCCCTCTGGGCGCGGCCCGTAGCTGCAGGTCACTACCTCGTAGTCCTTCGAGAACTCGCGCACCTGTTTGAGGACTCGCGCGTCCTTGGTGATGTCGGAGAACGACAGAATCAGCAGGCGCGGGGCGTGATCACTGGCGCCCGCCTTTTCTCCGGAGACGAGATCCGCTATCTGCTTGGACGTGATTGCGGCATCGGCCATCTGAGCCCAAGTCTCTCTGGGCCTAAAGCTAGGCGCATCGCGGACAACTGCGTCGATTGCTGCGACCACCTCGTCAGTCGACGGGTCGCTCGCCAAGAGGACACCAGCTCCCGTCGCCTCGTTCACTAATTCCCCGGTCCCGCCTACATCAGTCGCTACCACCGGAATGCCGAATGAGAGCGCCTCCATTATGGACACTGGGACACCCTCGGACTCGCTCAGATTCACAAAAGCGTCGACGTGCTTGCTCCCGTAGAAGCTGAAGATCTCCTCCGGAGACCTCCGCCCTCGGAGTTCGGCCTTTAGCCGCGGAGAGCGGGCCTGCGCCTCATCGGCGGCTTTCCTCAGCTCATCCTCTTCCGGTCCGCCACCAAAATGCACCCAGTGGACCGGATACACCTTAGATAGGGCCTCAACAGCAGCGAGGATTCTCCCTACCCGTTTCAGAGGGATGAGACTGGAGCAGCTCACAACCAATACAGGAGTTCCGTTCGCGTGGGCGGAGGGGGTCACCCCTCGGTCCGGAACGCCCAATCGAGAGAGAGCTACCTGCCCGGCGATTGCCTCCCCCCAGGTGCCTTGCAGCAAGTGGTGACGCCCGTGCTCCGAGATTGGAACGAGGTTCTGGACAGAACCGTACAGCGACGGACGAAGTGGAAGGTAGCTCTCGGTGTCCTCGTACAGATCGAAACCGTGCAGGCGCATCGTCTTGCGAAAAGTGTGTGGAAGGAACGGGAGCGCCATCGCGCCGTGGGCTCCCCAAAAAGCGTAGATCGAGACTTCGTCCGACGGTTTTACACCATGCCGTGCGAGCTGGGCTTGAATCGCTTCTGCGAACCGGGTGCCGGTGAGGACGTTGCCCAACACTCGCGCGGGTCTGCGGCGCAGATCTCCAGACGAGAACTCGGATCGAATGGAGTCCCAGACCTGCCCTAGTCCGCGCCTAGAAGCCAACGCATCCAACAGCAGACGACGAGGGGCGGCACTCAAAGACCCGGCGTAGACCGCGTTAGGCGGGAGCGTCACGGAGGGTTCGGGACTTCCAAAGTACGAGAAAACAAAGACCTGGTCGAAGCGAGAGGCAACCTCGTCGATCTCATTTGCCAGGAAGGCCGAATCGCCGCCTTCCGCGGGGTATTGACTGGTTATGAGGACCAAGACGCGTCTTTTCGCGTCGGCTGGAGGTGTCACTTGGCGGACCCTTTCATCCGATCGAGGGCTGCACGCCATGGACCCACCGAGTTTTCAGCGCTCAGTCGCCACGCCGCCGCATCGGATGCACTCTTCCACAAGGCAACCTGCTCCACGGTCAAGCTGTTCAGCACTTCAACCAGGTCATCCACCCCGAACCCACGAGCAACCGCGCCGTTCCCGCACTCCCCAACCACGCGGGCCATCTCGGGGCTGGGACCCACAATGACGCCGAGACGAGCTTGGATGAAGTCGTAAAGCTTGTTGGGCAGAGCAAACCTGTGTGACAGGCTCACTGGAGGGAGAACATGCGCTCCCACGTCATACCTGTTCAGCACCTCCACCAGCTCCGATGCCGGAACCGGGTCGAGCACACGAACGCGTGACGATCCCTCGCACATGGCCTTGAGTTCTTCCAAATATGCTGGGTCGTTTGGAGTCAAGTAGAAGTCGAGCGTTAGATCGATGGTCGAGAGTTCGGCTGCGCGCGCCATAGCCCCAAGATCGCGATTTCTTAGGCACGCACCGGAGTGGACCAGGCGAATGGGTTCATGCACGGCGCCGGGCTTGAAATCTGTATACATGGACGCGTTGGGGACCACGGGAGCATCGAACCCAAACTCCTCTGCGTATGCCTCGCGCAGCCCTTCACTTACGGTCGTAGCAGAATCTGCCTCCATCGCATACCTGCGAAGTAGCCAACGCATATACGGCGCAATGCGGCGCTTCCAATTGGGGAGGTAGGCGTGCAGGGAGGGGTAGTGCTCGTGCAGATCTGCATGCACTCCGTTCGACGGGCGCAACCGCAGGGCCAGAGGCACAGCTTCGATGTCGTTCGCGATGATCGCGTCAAATCGCTGACCCCGCAGCGTCCTCCACGCGTTCTTTATCGCCGGGTTCAGCCAATACACCAAGTGGTACTGCTTGAGCGTGATGAGGCGGCCGCTGAGCCTGGCTGGACTCAGTGAACTGGGAAGGGGAATGTGGGAATCCACCCCCGGTGGCTTGTCACCGTAGCCACACGTTGTTACCTCCCACCCATCGGAAAGCAGGGAGATCTGACG
>CAYFQC010000068.1:0-3570 GCA_964345155.1 uncultured Actinomyces sp. | reverse complement strand
CCTGTGCGGGCGGTGTGGCACGCAGATTCCCGGCGTATTCGCGTAGCTGCCGCCTACTTTTTGTGGACGGTGGCGCGCGCCGAGCTCAGCGTCCTCGCCCGGCCCTGTTCACAAGTCCGATCACCGCCCAGGCCAGACCCAAACCTACCCACGCGCCGACAGAGTTGCCCACAAAGTCGGCCGCCTGGGTGCCACGCCAGGGAAGGAAGAACTGGACGCCCTCGATCGCCGCGGAAAAGAGCGGGAGAAGCGCCGCGCCAATCCACAGGCGCCCCCTGCCAAGGACGAGGCCGAAGAACAGACCCAGCGACACGAACATGACCACATTCATGATCAGGTTGAAGCCGGCGGAGGAGAGGAATAACGAGGGGGCGTGGAGAAGGCGCAGCACGCCACGCGAGGAGGAACGGAAGAATCCCACCACCGGATTTGTCTCCGGATACGTGAAGGTGATGACCACGGTGAGGAGGAACGTTGCAGCAAGACCGATCAGACCGATGCTGCGAAGACCCCGATCGGGAAAAGCGACCTTCTGGGGGCCGCGAGGGCGATGCGCGTTGGGACTCAGATCGCCTCTCCCCTCCAGGCCTCTTTAAGACGGACGCGGCCTGAGGTGCGAAGCACGGAGGACCGGTAGATGCGCGCAGCCAGTGCGATGACCAGTGCGTCCGTCACCAGCAGGATGAGCAGTGAGGTGAGCGGCTGCCAGAGGGCCACGTCTCCCGCCAGGAGGCGCACAGGCATAGTCACCGGAGATGTGAATGGGACGAAAGAGGTTACTTCCATCATTGTCGGGTTCCCAGCGAAAAGGATGGCTACGAAGTAGGGTGCCATGGCCAACATGATGACGGGTGATAGAACCGATCCGGTATCTTCAATCCGCGACACCAGGGATGCCGAAGCCGCGAAGATGGCAGCGAAAAGCACGAACCCAAACACAAAGTAGATTACGAACCAGATCACCGGTGCCTGAAGTAGACCAAGGATCTCTCCTTGGCCAGTGACGAGCAATCCCAGAACCCCGGCAAGGACCACCGCACCCGTCTGTGTGATCGCCAGGAAGCTGTTTCCAAGGATCTTGCCAGCCAGCAGAGCCCGCGGTGACACAGCTGAGATCAGCAGCTCCACCGTACGCGTCTGCTTCTCAACGACAGTGTTCTGAGCGATAGTCGATCCGAAACCCATCACTGGAGTCATGAAGATCATTCCGAAAACGACTGCCAGAACGTAGTTCACTCCATTGGCGTCATCCTCGGCATCCGCATCGATGGGGGACAGAAGCTCCACTGGAGGGGAGATCGAAGTAGCCATCTGTACAGACGAGGGCACCTCCTCATTGGCAACCAGCTTCCAGCCGAGGACGGAATCCGCAGACTGATCCGGGACGACCGCGGCATCTACGGTTCCATCCGCAACTAGGGCTCGCGCTGTTCCCTCATCCTCAGCAACAGTTATGTCAAACAGTCCCGTGCCTGGAAGGACTGACTCAGTTTGTGGCACAACGGCCACGGCAGTCGTCTCGGCATCGCGCCCGGACATGATGCCCACGAACACGGAAAGGGCGAACACGGCAATCACGAGGATTGCCGAAGAGATGATGAACGACTTGGAGCGAACCTGACTGTTGATCTCTCTCTTTGCGATCAACCAGGTTGCTGCAGTCGTCGAAAGGGTTGGAGTGCTCATGCGTCCTGCTCTTCTCGTCTGCCCGCCTCGGCGTCATCCCTGGTATCTTCAACCGCTTCACGGAAGATCTCGGCAAGGGCCGTGGACTCCGGCCCAAAAGCAGACACGGACCCGTTTTGCACTGCCTGACGGAGAATCTGCCGGGTTACATACTCCTGTTGTCCTTCATCCCCCGACACCGCAAAAGTAGCGGTGTCTCCAACCACCTTCACATCATTCAATCGGGGGACGAGCTGGAGCCACGACAGATCCTGACCGGCCTGTAAGTGGTATCGGCCGCGATTGTATTGGCGTTGCAGCCCTGCGATGGACCCCGAAGCCACTACCTTCCCATCTGCGATGATCACAAGGTCATCGCAGAGGCGCTCAATCAGGTCCAATTGGTGGGAAGACAGAAAAACCGGAATTCCCCGCTCCGCATTGCGCATGAGCACACTCAAGATGACATCTACAGCCATTGGGTCAAGCCCCGAAAACGGTTCATCCAGGATCAGCGCTGACGGACGGTGGACCAGCGCCACCGCGACTTGGGCGCGCTGCTGGTTGCCCAAGGACAGGCTTTCGATTGGGTCCTTCCCCCGGTCCGCAAGGTTCAGAATCTGGAGCAACTCATCAGCGTTTGCTGCTGCCTCCGCATTGCCGAGTCCGTGCAAGCGGGCAAAGTAGATCATCTGCTCCCGAAGCGGCATCTTCGGGTAGAGGCCGCGCTCTTCAGGCATATATCCGAAGGATCTGCGAGTTGGCTGGTCCAACGGAACTCCGTCCAGGGTTACGGTTCCGGAAGTGGGCTCTAGGACCCCAAGGATCATGCGCATGACTGTGGTCTTGCCAGCCCCATTGGCGCCAACGAAGCCGGTCAGACGCCCCTTCTCGATGCGGAAGCTTGCCTGGTCAACGGCCAATCTATTTCCGAAGCGACGGGTGAGCTGGTGTGCCTCGATACCCAAAATCTTGGGTTTCCTCTCTACTTCTTCTCCGCTGGTTTCCCGGGGGTTTCTCCGACATGCAGGGCGCCGCGGTACGGATCAACCCTACCGGAGCGTCTGGACTCCCCTACTTTGGTCGGGCTCAGCGCGTCTAGGTTGTGTGGTCTCTCGCGCGACGATCCCTTCTTCGCGGAGAAATCCCTTCACGGGTTCGTCCTCGTCGAAGCCGTAGGCGCAGGCAAGGAGGTCGTTGAAGGTTGCGGCCTCATCGACAGGGATAGCGAGGAGCTGATCTGCGCGACGGCCGGCGAGCAGTCCATTGCCCGCGAAGATGGCTGTGCGTTTGTTTCCGACTTCGAAGGGTTGTGCTTTAGCGAGGGCGACGAATAGGTCGAGTGCCGCTTGAGTTGGGTTCGGATCGGCGGTCGCCACGGCAACGAATCCGCCGAGGGCGGCGTCGGTCAGTGCCGGCGGGGTGTGGTAGCCATGCGGGGTTCGGACGCCGATCTGCTGGTTCCCCGTGCGTAGCTGGCCGGGATGGAGGGGGCCGGAGCGTGATATCTGCGCGTTGAGTTCTCGCACGTAGGTCGAATCGACGCAGGGGGCTAGTTGTTGACGACGAACCGGGCCGCGTCCTTAAGGCCCGGAGCAGCGCGAGATCCGAGCGGCTAGTGACTCCTTCGAGGCTGCCTGAGCGCAGGAAGTTCGCGGTGTCGAAGCGTCCAGAGGATAGTCCATCGAACACTTTTCCTGAGGAGTAGACAACAGCCGCCAGGTCGTTGACTGTGAGCGTCCCGGCCGCTGGGTTGTGGCCCGTGTCGATCCCTTCCAACGGGTCTCAGTGTATCCGCGGCGCTGGCGAGGAGTTCCTGATGCCGTTCGCTCCACGATCCGTCGATGCTCACGACTGGCTGCGATCGGCGCTGCGGGGGATCATCCCCGCCTGCGCGGGGAGCAC
>CAYFQC010000067.1:0-3848 GCA_964345155.1 uncultured Actinomyces sp. | reverse complement strand
CCCGACTCCTCCTCCGCTGTTGTCGAGGTCGCACCAGGTGCCCGGGGGGAGCGCGAACGTGAGGGTTAGCTGGCCGGCTTCGCTGACATCCCCGGGTTCGAGATCAAAGGAGACCGTCGGTGAAGTAGTCGATGCAGTCGCAACCAGGCGGTCACCCGTTCGGACACGCAGTTCCGTTTCGGTAGTGCCCTCAAGGGACGCACTGAAACCCACCGGAACCATGCCCTCCGGCACCTCGAAGGTCACCGTGTAAGAGGAGCCTCCCCCTACTTCGAATCCGAAGCCGAGCGGAAGCGCAGAGGTCCCGGCGGTCGAGAACGCAGCTTCGGCCCCGACCTGATTGCTCACTGCGGTCACATTGCCCCCTTCGTCGTCCTCGTCCGAAGGAGGGGTTGCCAAGGCCAGAGGGGACACGCCCAGCATCAACAGCGCTCCCGCGCTTGCGCCTGCGAGCAACCGGCGTGGGACAGCGCCCCGGGGTTGTGCGCGCCGGGGGTCCCACGGGTTTCTGATCGCCAACCGAAACCACCTTTCGCGGAGTGCTACAACGCGGATGCGGCGATCATGCGCGCTGG
Organism: uncultured Actinomyces sp.; assembly: GCA_964345155.1. Lineage (GTDB taxonomy): Bacteria > Actinomycetota > Actinomycetes > Actinomycetales > Actinomycetaceae > Scrofimicrobium. The sequence continues at coordinate 3,273 of CAYFQC010000067.1, read as the reverse complement.
TCAAGTACGCGTCACGTCGGATCCCAGACGAGTATTGGCCGGCAGCCCGAATCGTCGGGCGACTGCGTAAGTCCGCCTTAACTTGCTGGACACCGGAAGGCCCCGGGCTCGCCTGTGACGAACGCCGGGGCCTTCCTGATGCGCACTTACACGCTCGCTACTCAACCGGGGTTGGCTCTATTTTCCAGACCTGTTCCGCGTAGTCTCGGATCGTGCGGTCGGAGGAGAAGCGTCCGGATTCGCAGATGTTGACCCAGCACATTTGCGCCCAGCGCGCTTGATCCTTGTAGTCCTCAGCCATGCGGTCACGTGCTTTCCGGTAGGCGGCGAAGTCGCCCAGCAGGTAGTACACGTCCGCTGGTTCCCACGAGGAGCCGTCAAGCAAGGACCAGAGAAGATCGTGGAAATCTCCCGTGCCGCCGTCGTCCAGCGTCCCGTCCACGAACGCATCCAGCACTCGCTTCAGGCCTGGCACCGACTCGTAGAACTCCCGTGGGCGGTAGTTTGCCTTCAGTTCGGGAAGTTCTTCCTCAGTGGCTCCGAAAATGTATGCATTCTCCTTGCCTACTGCGTCAAGGATCTCCACGTTTGCGCCGTCGAGAGTTCCCAAAGTGAGAGCCCCATTCATCATGAACTTCATGTTCGAAGTGCCTGATGCTTCTTTGCCCGCGGTTGAAATCTGCTCGGATACGTCGGCGGCGGGGATTATGTATTCGGCGGGGGTGACGTTGTAGTTCTCAACGAAGACGACGGCTAGGCGTCCCTTCATATCGGGATCCGAGTTCACGACGCGGCCGACTTCGTTGATCAGCTTGATGATTGCTTTCGCCCTCTTGTAGCCCGGAGCTGACTTGGCGCCGAAGATGAAGACGCGGGGTGTCACGTCCAACTTCGGGTCGTCTTTCAGTCGGTAGTAGAGGTCCAGGATGTACATGGCGTTCAGCAGCTGACGCTTGTATTCGTGGAGACGCTTGATCTGGACGTCGTAGATGGCATCAACGGGAATTACATCTCCTTGGTGCGCTTCTAGCCAGGAGGCGAAGCGCTCTTTGTTGGAGCGCTTGATCGCCATGAGTTCCCCCATCAGCTCAGGATCATCCACTTTCGGAAGAAGCTCCTGGAGTCGTTCCAGGTCGGTGACCCACGCGTCCGAACCAAGTTCGCGGGTGAGCAGCGCGGCGAGCTTCGGGTTACACCCGTTCAACCAGCGACGCTGGGTCACCCCGTTGGTCTTGTTATTGAAGCGTTCAGGCCAGAGCGCGTACCAATCCTTCAGGGTGTCTCGCTTCAGAATCTCCGTGTGGAGCTCAGCGACGCCATTGATCGAGTAGGAGGCATAGCAGGCGATCCACGCCATGTGCACGCGTCCGCTGGACACAGGGGCCATGTATTCGATGGTCGCCTCGTCTACCCCAAGCTTCCTCAGCTCTTCTCGGAACCTCCGGTCGATCTCATAAATGATCTCCAGGATCCTTGGGAAGAGCTGCTGGAAAATGGAGACTTCCCAGGTCTCAAGAGCCTCAGCCAGCACCGTGTGGTTGGTGTAGCCGAACGTCTCGGTGACGATGCTCCACGACTCATCCCAACCGAGCCCTTCCTGGTCCATCAGGATGCGCATCAGTTCAGGGATGGCGAGGACGGGGTGCGTGTCGTTCAGTTGGATGGAGTTGTACTTGCCGAAGTCGCGCAGGTCGTCCCCGTGTTCTTCCTTGTACTTCTCGATGATGGTCTGTAGGGAGGCGGAAACGAAGAAGTACTGCTGGCGGACTCGCAGCACTTTGCCTTCGTAGGTGGTGTCGTTCGGGTAGAGGACTCGGCACAAGTCCGCGACTCTCTCACGCTCCACGATGGCGTCGGTGAAACGTTGCGAGTTGAAGGCGTCGTAGTCGAACTCTTCGATTGGTTCGGACTTCCATAGGCGGAGTGTGTTCACGTTCTTCGTCCCGTAGCCAATGATGGGCATATCGTAGGGAATGGCACGAACGTGCATGTCCGCGAAGTCAACGTACTTGGCTTCTTCTTCCCGGCGAATGACGAAGGGGTACCCCTCCTCCATCCACGCATCCGGATGCTCATGCTGGAAGCCGTCGTCTATGGTCTGCTTGAACAACCCATACCGGTAGAGGATCCCGTAGCCGGTGACGGGTAGGTCCATGGTTGCGCAGGAATCCAGGAAACAGGCTGCAAGGCGCCCCAGGCCCCCGTTACCAAGAGCAGCATCCCGTTCCGAGTCAAGGACATCTGACAGATCTTGGCCGTAGGCGGCCAAAGCGTCAGTAGCTTCTTCCAGCAGGCCCAGATTGACAAGGTTGTTCAAGAGGGCGCGCCCCTCAAGGAACTCGGCCGAGAAGTAGTGCTCCTGTCGCCCCGCCTGGTAAGCCTCAGTGGTCTTGTGCCAGTCGTCTGCTATTTGGTCGACGACCAGGCTGGAAAGACCGCTCCAGAACTCGAAGGGAGTGGACTTTTCAGCAGTTTTACCGGAAGCGGCGCGCACGAAGGCGCCAAGGGCCGGCGTTAGTTCGGTGGACATTGACTTGTCTCCTTGAAGCAGACGAACTCAGGTAGGCCCGCGACGGTCCCGCTGGGCCAATGCAATTTGAGCCGAAGAACACTGCTAGCGCAAGTGAAGACCATCTGTTGCGCGGTTAGCGCAGCGATTTCCGGAGGGGAAACGCCCGTCTGGGCGGTATTGGAGCAGCGTATCGGTCTTCAAGTGATGACTCACTGGTCTGAGTGGCGGCCTGGCTGCAACCTTGCGGGCACCTTCAAGGCGTAGGCGCGGCGGTGGTCCAGGTACTCGGCTAGGTCCACGGTCTGGATGGGGTCGTGCTCGCAGGCTTCCACGCGAACCAGGTGGCGTTGAACGCGCCTTGCTCGGTGGACCACACCACGATACGTGTCCTCCGGGGGAGTGAAGTTTGGCCTGTAGCCCCGTGCCTTCGAAGACCATAGAAGGGTATTTCTGTCCGGGGCGGGCGGCTACCCCGGGGTTGATCATGCCCAGGGATCCTCGTTCTGGGTGTAGTCCCTTTTCAGGCGGGTAGTTGGGGTCCATGTTTCGCACAGCAGCTGCCTGGTTCAGAGCGGTCCAGCCGCCCTCGCTTACCCGAAGGGGTATGTGGGTTGGGATGCGGACCTTGCCTGTCGAGTCCCGCCTGGAGGTTTGGGACCAGAGGAACAATGGCGCCTGCGTGCGGGCGACCGTTGTCATCTGTGTTGACACTTCGTAGTGCTGTTGGAGCCGCCTAGGAGACTCGAACTCCTGACCTGCTG
>CAYFQC010000066.1:0-3853 GCA_964345155.1 uncultured Actinomyces sp. | reverse complement strand
CCTCTGTGTCAGCCTGGGGTGAGACATTTGTTGGTTTGTTTCTTTTGGGGGTTTTTGTGTCTACTCGTTCTTCGCGTCGGGGTCCTTTTCGTAGTCTTGAGGAGAAGTTACAGATTTTAGAGGACTATGAGGTGGCCCAAATAACGGCGCTGGGACGTCCCGATGGGCGGGTACTGGACCTAGACCCGGCAACGCACGAGGAGTTCTGAGGACTCGCGGCGCAGATCTCAGCGCACCTGCTTGGCCTCAAAGCTGTAGCGGGGGTGGACGTAGGCTTCCTGCGCTTCCACCAGCTGCAGCTCCCTCTCGCCCGAGGCGAGGGTCTCCTCCAGAAGCTGAAACACGGAAGCTGCCGTCTTCTCCAGAGCCAAACGTGCGTCCCCCGTTTCCACGTACGAGGACGCGAATAGGGCTGCGGTGACGTCCCCTGAGCCGTTCGCGCGGAAGGGGAGCAGGGGGGTCTGGACAATCCACGCGCCGTCATCCGTTACGGCCAGCATTTCGATGGTGTCTTCCGGGGCGTCTGGGCGCATGACGGAGGTGACCAAGACCGCGGAGGGACCCGACTCCCGTACCAGGTCCACTGATTCCAAAGTCTCCTCCAAAGAGTGGGGATCAGTTCCGGTGAGGAAGCCCAGTTCGAACTGGTTCGGAGTGATGAGATCGGCTTTCGGCACTACCCGGTCCCGGATGAGTTCCTGCACCTCCGGGTTCACGAAGCAGCCTTTTAGAGCGCTTCCCAGCACCGGATCGCATGCGTAAATGGCGCTTGGGTTACGTTCTTTAGTCAGTGCCACGGCGTCCAGGATGGCATCGCCGATGTCGGCGCCCCCCTGATAGCCGGACAGCACAAGCTCCGTGTCTTCCAGGGCGCCACGCGCGTCGATTCCTTCCACCAGCTCCCGCACGTCCCGCCCGGTCAGCATCGGCCCAGTCCAGTCCCCATAACCCGTGTGATTAGAGAACACCACGGTGAAAACCGGCATCACCTCATGTCCTTGCCTCTGGAGCGGAAACACCGCGGCGGAGTTACCGACGTGGCCGTAGGAGACGGAGGACTGGATGGACATTATTCTCATGGCCTCGATGATGCACCCGCCCGGGGTGGAGAGGCAATCGGGAAGCTTTCCGCGGACAGCGTACTTCCCCAGACTGGCTATACGGGAAGCAGGTGCGTGAGGCGCGGGTCCTAGACTGGGAGGGACAGGCGCAGATGCCAGTCTGCGCCTCCGATCATGCGGTGGAGGAGTACCAGTGAGCGCAGGTGCCGTGGCGGCAGGTGGGGAGGGTCCCACAGCTCCCCGGAAGTCGGTCTCCGCGGGCGCCTGGGGACCCGCAATCCAGGACGCGGGGATGGGAAAACGCTCAGCTAAAGATGCTGCGTCCGCTCTGGATGCGGAGGAAGCGGTGCTTTCGGCTGCTCTGGATGGCTCCGGTCTCCCCACCCCCAGCGCGGAAATGGCGGTGTTCGCAAAGAAGATGCGCGACGACTTCACTCGAATGATGATGGAGTACCAGTTCGCCATCGATGAGGTGCTTACGAAGGTGACGATCCTGCGTGAGGAGTACCTGCACCTACAGAAGTACAACCCGATTGAGCACGTCACCAGCCGGGTGAAATCTGTTGAGAGCATCCTGGACAAAATGGCCCGGCGCGGCGTCGCCCCGACTGTGGAAGACATTCGCGCCAACATTTTCGACATTGCGGGAATCCGGATCACCTGCAGTTTCATCGCGGACACGTATCGGATGATGGATGCCCTGGCTTCCCAAGACGACATCAAGGTCGTCCAGGTGAAGGATTACATAGCCACGCCGAAGCCGAACGGTTACAAGAGCCTCCACGCGATCATTGAGATCCCGGTTTTCCTCTCCACCGGCCCGATCCGCGTCCCCGTGGAAGTGCAGATCCGCACAATTGCGATGGATTTCTGGGCCGCCTTGGAGCACAAGATCTTCTACAAGTACAAAGGGGACGTGCCTACCCACTTGGTAGAAGAATTGACCGAAGCGGCGCATGCAGCGGAAGACCTAGACCGGCGGATGGAACAGCTGCACCGCCGCGTACACGGGGAGGCGCCCGTGGAGGAAAGCGAGCGTCGCGTCCCGGAACTCAACATCGCAGCGCTGAAGGAACTGTGGGTGCGAGCCCAAGAAGTCCGCAACTAGGCACCGGTGACCAGCCTCTGAAGAGTTAGGGCATTCTGTGGGGCCCAGCCGGCTCCCGTGTTATCGAAGTAGAAGTAAACCTGCCTCTCCTGCGCGATCCACCCCCGCGCCTCTTGCGCCCACCCCGCCAGTACGTCCTGGGAGTAGTTACTGAAGTAGAGACGCGGAGAACCGTGCAAGCGCACGTACACCAGGTCGGCGGTCACCTCGTCGAACTGCGGGTATCGCCCCGCCGTATCAGCGATCACCATGGCAACGCCGTACTTCCGGAGAATCTCCGCGGCTTCCGGGTCGGAGAACGTTGCTGACCTGGGCTCGAGCGCATACTGCATCCTGCGGCCCGGCGACGCGGCGGCGATGGTCGGCGGCAGAAGCATGTCCTGCTCTGGTCCGTCCGTCGGAGGAGGGGGTGCAGAGGCTGCGAGTTCTTGCATCTCCCCGAACGTCTTGGGGAGCCCATTTAGGAACTCCTCCAAAACGTCCCCATCGAACTTGAGTGAGGGCGGCAGCTGCCACAGTATGGGGCCCATCTTCGCCCCCAGCGCCCGCACCCCAGATCCGAAGAAACGCGCCACGTCCGGACCGGCGTTCTTAAGGCGACGCATATGCGTGATCTGTTTCCAACCCTTCACTGCGAAAGTGAACCCGTCGGGCACCGCCCGCGCCCACTTTTCATACGTGCTAGGCCGCATGAGACGGTAGAACGAGCTGTTGATCTCGAGCGTGTCAAAACGCTCCGCTATGTACCCCAGCTCTTTTGCTTGAGCCAAACCCTTGGGATAGAACTTTCCGCGCCACTCCGGGTAGTTCCAACCCGACGTACCCACGTGCAGCAAAGTCGGATCTAGGGAAGAGCTGGAATCCCGTTGCGTGTCTGTGTTCATCCAACCACTGTGAGGGCATCCAGGGAACGGCGCAACAGGAGCACGTAGCCGACCCCGTAGCCTGGTCTCATGGACCTCAGCCCGGCGCGTGCCCGCCGCCAGCTCACCGCCCTCGCCCACACACAGGCGGACGGTGTCGCTCCCACCACCAGCAGCCCGGCGTCACGGGCCGCACGCGCGCAGTGGCGACGCTCGGCCGTCCTCGTCCTCTTCGGTCCCTCTCCCACACCTGCCCAAAGCGCGGCAGACACAACGGAACTGCTGTTGGTCGAGCGTTCGCCCGATTTGATGCACCACCCAGGTCAGGTGGCCTTTCCCGGCGGCGGATGGGAGCCGGAAGACCGATCACTCGTGGACACGGCGCTGAGGGAAGCCAAAGAAGAGACTCGAGTCTCTCCGGATGCAGTCGAGATTCTGGGCCAACGCAGCTCCCTCCCGCTGCCCAACTCGGGCAACCTGGTTACCCCCGTGCTCGCCTGGTGGCGAGAACCGACTGTGCCGCTAGCCGACGGCGCAGAGACTGTTGACGCGTTCACCGTCCCGGTTGCCTGCCTAACTGACCCCGATCACCGGTACACCGCAGTGTTGCGCCGCGGGGACAATACCCATCGGGGCCCGATGTTCCTCCTGCCTGACGCGGGTCGAGGACGACGGTTGCTCTGGGGGTTCACCGCTTTTGTGCTGTCGGGACTGCTTGACGATCTCGGTTGGGCCACCCCCTGGGATGAGGAGCGCCTGTGGCAGATATGAACGAGGATGCTCAATCCCAGCGCTACCCGGTGGTGATCGTCGGCGCTGGA
>CAYFQC010000065.1:0-3885 GCA_964345155.1 uncultured Actinomyces sp. | reverse complement strand
GCTGGCAGTCACCGGGGCCTCCGGCGTGGCGGCCGTGGCAGCCGTCGCCTCCTTCCTTGTCCTAGCCGGCGGCGCGGCATTGATCGTCCGCAGAAAGCTCGCGAAGTAGGACGCCTAGGAAGACGGTTAGGCCCCTGCCCCCGGTATTCACCGGTCGGGCAGGGGCCTTTCCCTGTGTCTTCGCCGCAGGCTACGAGGCGGCCGGGCTTACTTGTTGATCGCCTCAACTAGTTCTTTGGCGCCGCTCCTTAGGAGCTTGGACTGGAACCGATACGTCTTTCCGGTAGCCGAACTGATGAGAGTGATGGCCAGGTTGACGACCTCGTGGTTGAGGTGGGCTTCCAACCCTTCCAGGGGAACTTCTTCGACGACTTTCAGACCGCGCCACCTGTGGATAGCATCTGGCACGGGCTGATTCAGTATGTAGAGCGCCTTCTGTCCCAGAGCCAAGATGATCTCCTGATGCTCCTCTTGAACCGCAGAGGCCACCATGGAGGCCGCTCCTGCGATGTCCCCGAGGCCATCGACCGCATCACCCAGTCCGCCTCCGATGTCGCGGCCCAGATCCTGGCCGGCGAAATCTTCGATCAGCCCGTCCGAGGTTTCGCTTCAACCTCGGCTCAACACCCCCACCGGGAAGCACAGCGCAGTCTGGGTGATCTTGTCGCCTGGGACAGCTCCCTGGATACTCTCCAGAGCTTTGTGTCCGCCTTCCATGAGTGCCTCTGCATCTGTCGATTGCATTTGCACTGCTCACAGTAGTCGACTTGGACGAGCGCACCGGAGGCCAGCAACCGTGGTTACGCTTTGGTTTCCGGGTGAATGCCCGCACTTCCGTGACGCGAAGACCAGGACCGGTGACCACCAATGACGAACACTGACGACCCTCAAAACACGACGCAAGAAGACGCCTTTCCCGGTGTACCGAAGGTGTGGTACAACATTGCCGCCGATCTTCCGGAACCCATTCCTCCGCACCTAAACCCGGCTACGGGCGAACCGGTTACCGTGGACGATCTCACGGTCCTCTTCCCGCGGGCCCTCGCGGAGCAGGAGCTGTCCACCGACCGTTACATCGAGATCCCTGAACCTGTTCGCGAAGCCTACGCCGCTTACCGCAAGACTCCTCTGATCAGGGCGCGCCGACTCGAGCGGGCCCTGGGCACGAAGGCGCACATCTACTTGAAGTTCGAGGGCGCCTCCCCGGTGGGGAGCCACAAACCGAACGCGGCCATTGCCGCCGCCTATTACAACTCCCAAGAAGGGATCACCAAGCTCACTACGGAGACGGGCGCAGGACAGTGGGGCAGCTCCCTTGCGCTAGCCGGCGCACTGTTCGGCGTGGACGTGGAAGTCTGGCAGGTTCAAGCCTCCTACGACTCAAAGCCTTACCGGCGCTACCTGATGGAGCTGTACGGCGGCCAGGTCCACTCCAGCCCTTCAGAACTCACGGAGGCCGGCAGGGCTATTCTTGCGGATCAGCCTGAGACGACTGGGAGTTTGGGGATGGCCGTCAGTGAGGCCGTGGAAGTGGCCCTTGCTGACCCGAACGCGCGCTACGCCCTCGGCTCCGTTCTAAACCACGTCGTCTTGCATCAGACCGTGATCGGCCAGGAGGCCATTGCCCAGTTAGAGGAGGCGGGCGAGGACGGGGCGGACGTAGTCATCGGCTGCGCCGGCGGGGGTTCCAACCTGGCGGGATTAGCCTTTCCCTTCCTGAAAGGTGTGCTGACGGAGGATGACTCGGTGAAGGTGATAGCCGCAGAACCGGCCGCCTGCCCCTCGCTGACAGAGGGCGAGTACCGCTACGACTTCGGCGATTTCACGGGCATGACACCGCTTCTAAAGATGTACACGCTCGGCAAGGACTTCGTACCAGACCCAATCCATGCGGGCGGGCTGCGGTACCACGGCATGTCTCCGGCATTGAGCCACGCAACCCACCTGGGCTTGGTTGACCCGGTGGCCATCGAGCAGAAGGACGCGTTCAACGCGGGGATCTTGCTGGCGAGGACGGAGGGCATCGTCCCGGCTCCGGAGTCCACGCACGCACTCGCTGCCGCCCTCGACTACTTAGCGGATTCCGATAAGGAAGAGGTCGTAGTGATTGGCGTGTCCGGACATGGACAGTTGGATCTACCCTCCTACCAGGCATTTGTGCCCGATTACGAGGATCCGAGGCAGCGCTGAACGGGCCCCCACGTCAACTCCGCGAGGACTTACGTCCCATCCGGCTCTTGTTTTGATGCAGCATCACTGGTAGACAAGGTGTGCCGCCGATCACTTTGGGCATGAGCAGCCGAGATCCGGTTGACCTCGGCTCAAGGTGGGTGGCAATACACAGGAAGGTGCTGACTATGGGCGCTCAAGAGAAGTTTGAAGCCGGAGCCGAAAAGGCCAAAGGCAAGGTAGAAGAGGCCACGGGACGCGTGACCGGCGATGACCAGAAGGTGGCGGAGGGGAAGCTCAAGCAATTCGGCGGTGATCTGAAGAACGCCGGAGAGAAGGTCAAGGACGCAGTCAAAGACGTGTTTGACAAGTAGTCGCCTATCCCCAACTCGTGGTCCCAGGCCGACGAAGAACCCCGATGGCAGTGGCCACGGGGTTCTTCTCCGTCACACCTCTTTCCATTTACATGCGTCCGCATGTATATTTGTGGTGGCGCCCTCGCCCGAGGAGCAGAGTGGACAGTCGGCAACGACAGATGGAGGAATCATGACGGAACTGAAAATAGCAGTCATCATCGGAAGCACGCGCCCCGGTCGCGTCGGCCCGCAGGTCGCACAGTGGGTCATGGAACAGGCAAAGGACCGCGACGCGACCTACGATCTGATCGATCTCAAAGATGTTGACCTTCCCTTCCTGGACGAGGGCGCGCCCGCGAGCATGCACCACTACGAACACGAACACACCAAGGCCTGGTCGGAGAAGATCGCCCAGTACGACGGGTTTGTGTTTGTCACCTGCGAATACAACCACTCCTACCCGGCACCGTTGAAGAACGCGATCGACTACCTGTACGAGGAGTGGAACAACAAGTCTGCAGCCTTCGTGTCGTACGGATCGCTCGGTGGGGCGCGCGCCGTTGAGCACCTGCGCGGCGTCGCAGCTGAACTGCAGATTGCCGATGTTCGTCAGCAGCTGAGCTTCTCGCTCTTCACCGACTTTGAGAACTTCTCCACCTTCACCCCCGGGCCGCAGCACGCACCCTCCGCCCAAACCATGTTTGACCAAGTTGAGGCCTGGGCGGGCGCTCTGAAGCCTCTGCGCGCCAGCTAGGGAAAGCAATGCGGTGCCGTCGCGCCGCCAATGGTCGGGCTGTGAGTGGGAGACTACTCATGGCCCGATTGCATTCCATCCCGGGGATCCGGGAGGATGCGCCCAGTTTGAACCAGGAGGTGCCCGAGACACGATGAGCACGCCAACGGATGCCAACGCGACAGATGAGCGCAAAAGCACGAGCGGCCGCCGCTATTCGCGACCAGCGCTTGAAGCGTGGGAAGAGATGTTCCGCGCGACCACTACTATCGCCCGCGATCTTGCGGCGGGGGAAGCGTGGGGAGAGCTCAGCCAGGCTGAGTACGGAGTCCTGTACACGCTCAGTAAGACCCCTACGGGGGTGCGCATATGCGAACTCGGTTCGGACGTTCTGCTGACCCAGACCGGGCTGTCCAGGCTGGTGGGGCGCCTAGTCGACAAGGGACTGATCGAGCGCAACCCGGACCCAAGTGACGGGCGCTCCACACTGCTGAGTCTCACCGAAGAAGGCCGGAGGGCCCAGAAGCGGATCGGGCGCATTCACGCGCGGGAGATCACAGCCGCCATGGCGAACCCTCTGTCTGACGAGGAAATGCGTACGCTCGCATCTCTATGCAGGCGGCTCCT
>CAYFQC010000064.1:0-3888 GCA_964345155.1 uncultured Actinomyces sp. | reverse complement strand
ACCGGTGTGTGCGGCCGCTGGTGGTGATCGCCCTCGCCCGTTTGTGCTGAGTCTCACCGGCCCAGTGTCCTTGGCCGCTTCGGGGGCGCGCCTTCGGCTGGTAGTCTGGCGGCAGCCGAAGACCGTAGGTGGTTTCGGGCCCAACTGGCCGGAGACCTTAAAGATGCCAACGTAGGTGTAACCCACAGCGGGGAACCGCTGAGAGTTTTAGGACTTGCCCGGGATGCGCCTGCGTCCCGGGATTTTTAATTGGTCTTCAGCAGACCGTTTGGTGATGAATGTATGTCAGGAGGTGGAAGATGGCGAAGATGGATAAAGAGGCCGTAATAGTCGAGCTAACGGATAAGTTCCGTGACTCAGGTGCAGTCCTTCTGACGGAATACCGTGGTTTGAGTGTTGGTCAGCTAAAGGAGCTGCGTCGCGCTCTGGGCGACGGCGTCGAATACCGCGTTGTCAAGAACACCCTTGCAACTCTGGCTGCCAAGAAGGTTGGATTCGATTTCCTCGAAGAAGACCTGGTTGGCCCCACCGCTATTGCTTTCGTGACCGGGGAACCGGTTGAGGCTGCAAAGGCTCTGCGTGATTTCGCTAAGGATCACGAAGAGCTGGTGATTAAGTCAGGTGCGATGGAGGGTGCGCTGCTCTCTCAGGAGGCAGTGCGCAAGCTCGCCGATCTTGAGTCCCGTGAGGTGCTGCTGGCCAAGGCCGCAGGCGCCATGAAGGCCAAGATTTCGCAGGCCGCCTACGCGTTCCAGGCGCTTCCGGTCAAGGTGGCGCGCCTGGCCGATGCGCTGCGTGAGAAGCAAGAGGAAGCGGCCTAACAGACTTCCTGCTTGCGCGGGAGTACTGGCCGAAGACAGACCAAGTTTCGTTTTGTGGGAGGAAAAATCATGGCGAAGATGACCAATGAAGAACTGATCGAAGTATTCAAGGAGATGACCCTTCTTGAGCTCTCTGACTTCGTAAAGATGTTCGAAGAAGAGTTCGATGTGACCGCTGCCGCTCCGGCCGCCGTTGCTGTTGCCGCTGCTCCGGGCGCTGCTCCCGAGGCCGCCGAGGAAGAGAAGACCGAGTTTGACGTGGTTCTCGACTCCTTCGGTTCCGAGAAGATCCAGGTTATCAAGGCCGTTCGTGCCCTGACCGGCCTGGGTCTGAAGGAAGCCAAGGAAAAGGTTGACGGCGCACCGTCCGTCATCATGGAAGGCGCCAAGAAGGAAGACGCGGAGAAGGCCAAGGCTGACATTGAGGCCGTTGGCGGTACCGTCACCCTGAAGTAGTTCAGGTAGGTCGGACCCTACGCCTTAGAAGCGCCCATTCGGTTTAGGCCGGGTGGGCGCTTCGCGTTGCGCTCAGAGAGCTGTGCGCGGACCGAAGATCGCGCTTCCGACGCGGACGATGGTGGCTCCTTCTTCGATGGCGATCTGGTAGTCGTGGGACATTCCCATGGATAGTTCGCGCAGTTCGGCTTCCGGGTTGCCCCCCGTAAGTTCATCGCGCAGTTCCCGAAGGCCCGCGAAGGTCCTTCGCACCATCTCCTGGTCTTCAGTAAACGGCGCCATCGTCATCAGTCCCCGAACCTTGACACCGGACAGTTCCTGGATGCGGGCGAGGGCGTCCGCTGTCTCTTCCGGCCTGAAGCCGTGCTTCGACTCCTCCCCGGACACGTTTACCTGCAGGAGGACACTAAGGGGCCGGTCCCGTTCCCCTTCGCTGAGCAGACGGTGGGTGGCCGCGTCCAGGGCGAGGGCGACTTTCAGAGAGTCCACGGACTGCACTTCGGTGGCCAGCCGCGCCGCGAGTTTGGCCTTGTTGGTCTGGAGGTGCCCAATCACCGTCCATTCCACCCCGAGGTTGGCGAGCTCCGCCGACTTTTCCCTTATCTCCTGCACTCGGTTCTCACCGAAGTGACGGAGTCCGAGCTCTGGGAGGACTCTCAGACGCTGCGCGGGGACGGTCTTGGTGACGGGCAGGAGGCGAATCTCCCGGGGATCACGGCCGACCCGGTGCGCTGCCGCCTGAATACGCTGCCTCACTCTGGCGACGCTTGCGGTAACGGGGTCTCCACTTGTCTGCGGCACGGCCATAGCCTACCCGCGCTCCTTCCAGTCCCGCGGTCGGGCGAACACCGGCTGATCCTCAGCCGACCGTTCGGGCACATGGCGGTACCCCTCTGCGCTGAAACCGGCGAGGGCGTCCGCTCTATCCACGCGTTCCTTCACGATCCAGCGCGCCATCAAGCCGCGGGCCCGCTTCGCGTGAAAGCTGATGACACGGTAGTTTCCCAGACGATCTTGATCCTCAAACCGCGGCGAGACCACCGGGGCGTGGAGCGGTCCCTGCTGGACTGCCTCCCAATACTCTCTGCTGGCCAGGTTCACCACGACTTGCTGGCCGGGCGAGGCTTCCAGATCCTGAGCGAGCATCTCCGCGATCCTGGGACCCCACCATGCGTAGAGGTCCTTGCCGCGTTCCGTAGCGAGCCTTGTCCCCATCTCCAACCGGTGAGGCTCAATAGCATCCAGCGGACGGAGAACCCCGTAGAGTCCGGATAGGAAGCGCAATGCGTGCTCCGCCCATCCCAAGTCCGCGGCGGTAAGCGAACGCGCGTCCAAGGCCCTGTACGCGGGGCCGTCGAAAGCGAAGGCGGCCGCGCGGGAGGGGGCGATCCCCGCCTCAAACTCCCGGAAGCGCTCCACGTTCAGTGCGGCCAAGTCTTCGGAGATCCCCATCAGAGACTTCAAGCCCGCGGGGGTAAGGGCGCTAAGCACAGGGAGAAGGGCTTGGGCTTCCTCTCCCAAGCGTGGTGGAGTCACGGCGAGATCGGGTGCGGAGGAATCAAAATCGAGTGCCTTCGCTGGTGACAAGACGGTGAGCATGCTTGGCAGCATAACGGGAGGGTCCGACGGAATCGCAGCCGATCACGCCGAAACCGCTCTAGGTATGCAGATCTGTGGATAGCCGCGTAAATCGCGGTCCAGAGTCCGGGCGGCGGCTGTGGGGTGACAAAGCGAGTGGAAACATCTGCGTTGAGTCCGCCGACGGGCGGGCCATGACAATCACCCCGGGAGGTCACTGTGGCGACTGAACCAGCGCTACTTATCCTTGAAGATGGAACTGTCTTCCAAGGACAAGCGTGGGGTGCGCGGGGGAAGACGCTCGGGGAGCTTGTCTTTGCAACGGGCATGACCGGGTACCAGGAGACGCTTACAGATCCTTCTTACCACCGCCAGATCGTGCTGATGACCTCTCCCCACATTGGCAACACCGGCGTGAACTCGCAGGACGCGGAGTCAGACAGGATTTGGGTGGCCGGATTCGTGGTGCGGGAACCGGCCCGCGTCTACTCGAACTGGCGGGCGGAGGGGAGCCTGGACAACGCCCTCGAACGTTCGGGAATCGTCGGCATCTCCGGGGTAGACACACGCGCCATCACCCGGCACATCCGTTCCGTCGGGTCGATGAAGGCGGGCATCTATTCTGGGGCCGCTCTCCCGGCAGAGATTTCTGCGGTCGAACTAGCCTCGCGGATAGAGGAGGTTGCGGGTCAGCCGGACATTCACGAAGGCAACCTGGCGGAGCAGGTCTCCAGTGCTGAGGCCTACGTAGTCGGGCCCTCGGATGGGCGGAAGGATCCCCTCGCACGGGTGGTCGCCGTGGATCTAGGGATCAAGTCGATGACACCTCAGAGACTTGCTGAACGTGGAGTCGAAGTTCACGTGGTGCCCGCGACCGCCACCATTGAGGAAATAGAGGCGTTAGCGCCGCAGGGAGTGTTCTTCTCCAACGGCCCGGGGGACCCGGGGCGCGCGTCGCGGGAAGTTGAGCTCCTTCGCGCCGTCCTAGACCGAAAGATCCCCTTCTTTGGGATCTGCTTTGGAAACCAGATCC
>CAYFQC010000063.1:0-3995 GCA_964345155.1 uncultured Actinomyces sp. | reverse complement strand
CCTTTGACAGTTTGAGGATTTCCCTGGCCACGTCCGATGACATTGCCAGGTGGTCCTACGGTGAGGTTCGCAAGCCGGAGACCATCAACTACCGTACTTTGAAGCCAGAGCGGGATGGGCTTTTCTGCGAGCAGATCTTCGGCCCGACCCGGGATTGGGAGTGCGCTTGCGGAAAATACAAGCGCGTACGTTACAAGGGCATCACCTGCGAGCGCTGCGGCGTCGAGGTGACGCGTTCCAAGGTGCGCCGTGAGCGCATGGGACACATCACCCTGGCCGCCCCCGTCACGCACATCTGGTACCTGAAGGGCGTCCCCTCACGCCTGGGCTACCTCCTGGATCTGGCACCGAAGGACCTTGAGAAGGTCAACTACTTCGCTGCCTACATGATCACTGAGGTCGACGAAGAAGGGCGCCGCGAGGACACCGACATGCTCCGTGAGGAGTTGGCGACTCGGAAGAAGCGCCTGGAGACTCGCCGCGACACCGAGATCAATGAGATCGCGGCGAAGATGGAAGAGCGCATCGCGGAGCTGGAGGCGGAGGACGCCAAAGCCGACGCGATCAAGAAGGAACGCCGCATTTTCGAGCGGGAGATGTCCCAGACACGCCGTCGCTACGACGATCAGATCAAGCGCACGGAAGACGTGTGGGAGCGGTTCCGCGACCTGAAGGTTGGCGAACTGGTTGATGACCAGCGGCTTTACCACGCCATGGTGACCAGTTACGGCACCTACTTCAAGGGCGCTATGGGCGCGGCTGCCATTCAGAAGCGGCTCCAGGACTTTGACCTGCAATCGGAGATTGAGGTCCTGAAGGAAACGGTGCGCACCGGTTCAACACAGCGGAAGACCCGCGCTTTGAAGCGCCTCAAGGTGGTCAATGCTTTCCTGTCCACCGGCACCTCCCCGGCCGCGATGGTCTTGGACAAGGTTCCGGTCATTCCTCCGGACATCCGCCCCATGGTGCAGCTGGACGGCGGTCGTTTTGCGACCTCCGACCTGAACGACCTGTACCGCCGCGTCATCAACCGGAACAACCGTTTGAAGAGGCTGCTGGACCTGGGTGCGCCGGAGATCATCGTGAACAACGAGAAGCGCATGCTTCAGGAGTCCGTTGACGCCCTGTTCGACAATGGCCGCCGCGGCCGCCCAGTGGCAGGCGCGGGGAACCGTCCTCTGAAGTCGATTTCCGACATGCTGAAGGGCAAGCAGGGCCGGTTCCGCCAGAACCTGCTGGGCAAGCGTGTTGACTACTCTGGCCGATCGGTGATCGTTGTGGGCCCGCAGCTCAAGATGCACCAGTGCGGTCTGCCGAAGCAGATGGCACTGGAGCTGTTCAAGCCGTTCGTCATGAAGCGCCTGGTTGATAAGAACTATGCGCAGAACGTGAAGGCCGCGAAGCGGAAGGTGGAGCGTCAGCGCCCCGAAGTTTGGGACGTCCTCGATGAGGTCATCCGTGAACACCCGGTGCTGTTGAACCGCGCCCCTACCCTTCACCGCCTTGGCATTCAGGCTTTCGAGCCGCAGCTGATTGAAGGTAAAGCCATCCAGCTTCACCCGCTGGCTTGCGCTGCTTTCAACGCGGACTTCGACGGTGACCAAATGGCGGTTCACCTGCCGCTAGGAGCTGAGGCTCAGGCTGAGGCGCGCATCCTCATGCTGTCTACCAACAACATTTTGAAGCCTTCGGATGGACGTCCCGTCGCCATGCCTGCTCAGGACATGGTCTACGGGTTGTTCTACCTGACCGCTGACCCTGACGAGCTGATCTACGACGAGGACGGCAAAGAGATCGTCCCCATCTACGGCACGATTGCCGAAGCAATCATGGCTTTCGACGCACACGACATCTTGCTGAATCAGAAGATCCGTCTGCGTTTCGAGGACGTGGTTCCTCCGGTCGGCTGGGTGGCGCCGGAGGATTGGGTAGAGGGAGAACCGATCGAGCTGGAGACCAGCCTGGGCCGCGCCCTGTTCAACGAGGCGCTGCCTGTGGACTTCCCCTACGTCAACCACAACGTGAAGAAGGGCCAGCTCTCTGAGATCGTCAACGAGCTGGCGGAGAGGTACCCGAACGTCCTCGTCGCGGAATCTCTGGACGCGTTGAAGACAGCCGGGTTCTACTGGGCCACCTGGTCGGGTGTTACCTTCGCTTTCTCGGACATCCAGCCCTCGCCGAACAAGGAGGCGATCCTCGCGGAGTACGAGGAGAAGGCCTCCGGGATTCAGCGGGAGTACGAACGCGGCCTAATTGACGCTGAGGACCGCTACCGCGAGCTGGTGGACGTATGGACTGAGTGCACCCAGGTGGTTGCCCAGGACATGCGTGAGAACTTCACGAACCAGAACACCGTGTTCCGCATGGTGGAGTCGGGCGCTCGTGGTAACTGGTCGCAGATCCAGCAGATCGCCGGTATGCGCGGCCTGGTGTCCGACCCGAAGCAGAAGCTCATTGAGCGGCCGATTAGGGCGAACTACCGCGAGGGCCTCACCGTCCTCGAGTACTTCATCGCCACCCACGGCGCCCGAAAGGGAACCGCGGACACAGCGCTGCGTACAGCGGAGTCTGGTTACCTGACCCGCCGTCTTGTGGACGTGTCCCAAGACGTGATCGTTCGGGAAGAGGACTGCGGGACCCGCGGTGGCATCGAAGTCGAGATTGCGACCAAGGATCCGGAGACGGGCCAGATGCACCGCTCACCGATTCTGGAAACGACCGCCTACGCCCGTACCCTGGCCGCCGACGCTATGGGCGAGGACGGCGAGGTCGTTGCGGAGAAGGGCAGTGACGTTACCGCCGAATCCTTGGATCGGATGATCAACGCCGGGGTGGAAAAGATCAAGGTTCGCTCCGTGCTCACCTGTGAGTCCCTGGTCGGGACGTGCGCGGCTTGCTACGGTCGATCGCTCGCTACCGGCAAACGCGCCGACATCGGCGAGGCCGTTGGGATCATCGCGGCCCAGTCGATCGGCGAGCCGGGAACCCAGCTGACAATGCGCACCTTCCACACCGGTGGTGCGGCCTCGGGTGGTCAGGACATCACCCAGGGATTGCCGCGTGTGCAGGAACTCTTTGAGGCCCGCACGCCGAAGGGCGTGGCCCGCATGGCTGAGGCTGATGGCGTCGTTGAGATCAACGAGGAAAACCCGAACACGCGGGTCATCGTCATCAAGCGCGACGACGGTAAAGACGACGTTCAGGTTGACGTTCCGCGCCGAGCAAAGCTGCTGGTCCAAGACGGCGAGCACGTGACGACGGGAACCCAGCTCTCCGCTGGTCGGCTGGACCCGAAGGAGGTTCTGCGTTTGCGTGGGGCCGCCCGCGCACAGCGCCTGCTTGTGGACGAAGTCCAGGAGATCTACCGCTCCCAGGGCGTGGACATCCACGCGAAGCACATCGAGGTCATCGTGAGGCAGATGACTCGGCGCGTCACCGTTCTGGAACCGGGGGATACCTCCTTCATGCCCGGTGAGCTGGTCGATTCGATTGCTTACCGTGAGGAAAACCGCCGCGTCGCGGCGCAGGGGGGCAAGTTCGCTCAGGGTCGCCCGATGCTGATGGGCATCACCAAGGCCTCGCTGGCAACCGATTCGTGGCTGTCCGCCGCGTCCTTCCAGGAGACCACCAAGGTTCTCACGGAGGCCGCGATGAATGCCAAGACCGATCCCTTGCTTGGCCTCAAGGAGAACGTCATCCTGGGCAAGCTGATTCCGGCAGGAACGGGCCTGGCCCGATACGGTGACCTCACCGTTGAGCCGACGCCGGAAGCGATGGCAGAGATGAACTACTCGCCGCTGGACTTCTCCCTTGACGATGGTCGCGCAGGACTGGAGGACTTCGTCCACAGCCTGGAGAACATCGACTTTGGATTCGGGTTCACAAACGATTAGTGCACAGACTTAGGTGCGTTCGTTAGACGCGCTGAACGCAAGAAGGCGATTCCGGGGATGGCCTCGGAGTCGCCTTCTTGCACACGGGCCACGCGCCGGAGG
>CAYFQC010000062.1:0-4187 GCA_964345155.1 uncultured Actinomyces sp. | reverse complement strand
CGCAGGTTGCGGTTCACGCGGTGCGAAACCTAACCCGCATCGCAATGGGACGGGCTGCCATTCGTTGGTCTCAGCTGGGCTTTGAGCGCACCTCTTCGACCTCCGAAACTCAGTCGACACCGCGCAACTTGTTCGGGCAGAAGGACGGCACCGCCAACATCAAAGCGGAGGACACGCAGGCCCTTGACGAGCAGGTTTGGATCTCCGCGTCGGAAGGTCCGGCCTGGGCAGTTGGCGGCACGTACTTCGTGGGTCGAAAGACCCGCATGGAGATTGAGATCTGGGATGGCCTCCAGCTTGCGGAGCAGGAACGCGTCACCGGTCGCGACAAGCGGGAAGGTGCTCCCCTATCTGGTGGCGAAGAGTTCGATGACCCGGACTTCACCGCTACGGGCGAGGACGGCAAGCCCCTCATAGATGACCGCTCCCACGTCTTCCGTGTCCATCCAGACAACAACGATGGGGTCCGGATGCTACGCCGCGGATACAACTTCGTCGATGGCAATGACGAGCTGGGGCGACTCAACGCCGGCCTGTTCTTCATCGCTTTCGTGAACGATCCGGAGCGGTTTGAGCGCGTGTGCGTGAACATGGTGCGCGACGACATGTTCGTCGAGTACCTCCGAACCGTGTCCACCGCCGTCTTCCTCGTCCCGCCGGGTATGGAAGAAGGCCAGTACGTGGCACAGGCACTGTTCGAGGCGACCGCCTAGATCAGTCTCCGACGGGGCGCAGAACCCACCCCTCGTCGGAGGGCGTCGCTTCCATTGCGAAATCGAAAAGGTCTGTCCGCAGCGCATACTCCACGTCAAGGGAGTGGACACTTCCCTCCCCCAGAGACAGTGTCCACGCCGCTTCGTCCGAGGTGGCGATCTTCTCCTGCGTCTCCTCCGCAGCCAGATCCTCCCCGACGCGGGCCCGTTCAACCAGCTGAGCCGTCCACCAATCATCGTTGCCGGCCAGCTTCCGGCCGGGCCACCACCCCGTCACCACGTAGTGCGGCCTCTCTGCCCCCGCCGCTTGGGCGGTCGCGGAAGCCGTCACCAGACCCGTCGCCAGCACTCTGTTTGCGCTCTTGCACGCGAGAACGCCCTGTGTGCCGGCCGTGGTCCGCTGGATGAGCGTCTTCCCGGCGAGGGCGGCGCCCGCCACCTCCACCGGCGAGTTTGAGAAGTCGAAGCCCGCCAGCCGCTTGCCGCCGTCCTCGCCCGCAAGTAGCCAGTCCGGGTGTTTGGCCTTCAGGGCGAGGGCGTCCTCCACGGTTCCGACCAGGAGTATTTTCTGTGCCCCAGCGGCGAACGCGTAGGCCGCGGTGGTGAAGGCACGCAGGACGTCGACCACCACGACCGTCCCGGCGACATCCCCAATGCGGGAGCGATCCAGGTACTGCCCTCCGGGCACGAACGATTCGGCTTTTGTCTCCTGAGGCGCGGGCGCATAAGGCTTCGGCCGTGCCTGCCGGCCCCGGAGCAGGCCGCCCAGCTTCTGGGAGGCTTCGGCCCCGAACTGCACTGCCCCACCTGTGATGCTGCGACGCTTCTCTGCGGCCATCGCCCAAGATGACTCAGCCGCTCCCCTTGCGGCCCCTGCCCGTTGGGCGACAGCTTCGAGCGCCGCGTCTTTCTTCTTCCCCAGCGCACGACGCCACTTCGTGGGCTCGAATTCGGCTTCCAGCCGTTCGACGCCCAAGGCATCGCGGAACAAGTTGATTTTCGCGGCGGCCTCGCGGCTCGCAAGGACCGCGCGCCGACCGTCGATCGGGCTTGTGAGCACCTTCCGGTCTGCGTGTTGTGCCTTCAGGTGCAGCTGCCGCAGCACCGACTCGGAGACGGATGCCAGCTTTTCGCGCCTGTCCTTGCGCGCGGCGGCGAGGGCGATGCGGTGACCGTCGATCTCTTCCGGCGGCCCCGCCAGGACTCGATCCATCTCCAGCAACGAGTACGCGTCTAGCAGTCCCGCAGTTCGGGCAAGGATGCCCAGCCACAGCTGAAGCTCTGGCCGCTCCTCCCGCACGACGGCAGCAATCCGTCCGGGATCGGTTTCCTCTTCCAGTTGCTCGGCGATCCTGCCGAGCTTCCGCGCTGCGTACGCCTGAGCCTCAGCAATGGTCTGCTCCGTCCCCTGAACCTTCGACCAGGTGATGTCGCTGATCCGCCCAAGGCTTTCCCGCATAGCCAGAGCATCGTCGAGGATCATGCCGACACCCACCACTTTGGCAAGGACAGCGTCGGTCTGCGACTGCAGGACCTTGTCGACCTTCGCATCTATGTGCCTCAGGTACTCCGTCATCTGGTGCATCTGTTGCTGCATGGCCTGCTGTTGCATGAAGGCCGCGACGGATGTCAAGGCGAGGGGGTTGGCGTACCGCGAGGCTAAATCGTGGACCCGGATCCACTCCTGGGACCGACCTGGAGAGCCGATCATCGCATACTTGACACCGCTGTTCTTCGTCGGCGTGAGGCCATATTTCTTCACTGCCGCAGCTGACTCTTCCGTGAGTCTGAGCCAGCGACCCGAGCCGGCCATGTACTCTGCGCCGACCCGCAAGCCGGAGGCCGCAAGTCCTGAAGCTCTAGCCGCCTTCGGGGCGCTGAGCGCGTGCGTCTCAAGGCTTCCGAGCCCCTCGTCGTCAAGAAACTCCGCGACCGCCTCCGGTTCCCCGAGCACAGCGATGCCTTCTCCGTCTGAGATAAGTTCAACGTTTTCAGACAAGGCGGCTCCTGGACGTGGTGCGATCAGACGACACCGCCAAGGATAGTGCCGGCCGCTCTGCCTGGGCCCGCGGCAGCCCTAGCTTTGGCGTGCCCTCCAAGTACGTGCTCACTGACGGGCAGCAGCGCATCACCACGACCATGCTGCTCCTCATGGCGCTACGCGACTCGATCGAGGACGACTCCTTCCGGGACACGATCCAGAAACGTTACCTGGAGAACGACCGTGCGGGCGCGGACGTCGAGTACAAAATCAAACTCAAGCAGGTCGAGACAGATTGGGAGGCGTACAAGCTCCTCGCCCTCGGCATGGAGGTGCCGCCGACCCTGCGTGACTCCGCCGTATTCAAGAACTATTCCTTTTTCCTCAGATCCCTGGCGAGGCGCAGTGAAGAGGACAAGAAAGAGCTCCTAGAGTACGGCCTGAACAGGTTCACAACCATAACCATCCAGCTGGAGCCCAACCGGAACCCGTGGGAAAACCCCCAGGAGATCTTCGAGTCGATGAATTCCCTTGGGAAATCCCTGTCTCTCGCAGATCTCGTACGGAATTACCTGCTCATGGGCAAGACAAGCGAAGAGCAGAGGATCCTCTACAACCGGTATTGGCTGCCCTTGGAGCGCCGGCTTCCGGGGCTACTGTCCGAGTTCATCCGGGACTGGATGCAAGCGGACCAGCACCAGAGCTACAAGGTTGCCAAAGACAGCAACTACAAGGCTCTGTACGGTGCGTTCAAATCCGTGGTGGAAAGTCGGGACGCCGAGGAACTGCTGGCTGAGTTCGCCAGCTTTTCTCGTCCCTACGCAATTAGCCGCGGGATCGAGAAGATCGGCGTCCCCTCAATTGATGCCGTCATTGCGGATCTGAACTTGATTGGCATTGCCCCGGTCCACTCCTACTTAACGGAACTTCTAGCATTGCGGCTGAACGGGGAGCTCTCGGACGAAGGAACCGCTGGAGTCCTGCGGTCGCTGAGAACCTGCCTTCTGCGCCGCAGGATCTTGGGTCTCACCACCGCAGAAAACAAACTGTTTCCCGCTCTCGGGGCCGACCTTCCCCGGCTCATCGCGGCTTCGGACCCGTCCTTCGAGTTGCTAAGTCAGTTGTCCAGCCGGGAGCACGCCGTCAGGCTCCCGAATGACGAGGACGTCCGGCAAGTAGTGAAAAGCATGAACTTCTACAACCTTGGCAAGGGACGCGTGTACCCGAAGCTTCTGCTGGCACTTATCGAGGAACGATTGACCAAGTCCAGGCCCGCAATGGACGACGAAAAACTGCAGCTCGAGCACATCATGCCCCAGACCCTGACAGACGAATGGCGCCGCAGCCTGGGCGAGGACGCCGAGGCCAAACACCAAGAGCTGATCAACAACATCGGCAATCTCACTCTCATCCGCCACAATCAGGAGCTAGGGAACAAGCCTTTTTCCCAGAAGAAGGAGGTGTACCGCCAGCAATCTGGCCTCCAGATCGCC
>CAYFQC010000061.1:0-4292 GCA_964345155.1 uncultured Actinomyces sp. | reverse complement strand
GCTTGCGGCGGTGAGCCTCGCAACCAGCCTGTGGTCCATGTTCCACGGGGACGTCCTTCCCCTGTGGTCTCACGTGGTCGCTTTAGCGATCTTGGTGGGCGGTATGGCGGCGCTTTTCTACGGGGGCTCCGTCGCTCGAATGGGCCTGATGCTGCTGTACGGGATGGATGTCCTGGCCCGTTTCATCGCCTGGTTCCAAGCGGACTTTGCGGTCACTACGAACAGTGTGATTCACGTAGGCATAGCGGTGCTAATGCTTCTCATCCTTTCGTCCGACCCGGTAACCGGGTACACGCGGACGATCACCGACTGGCGCATAGCCCACGGCCTAGCGAGTCGGCGCCGCAAATAGCCAGATTGTGACTGCTGTTGCATCCGGTTGTCCCTGCGCGTTACATTGCCACCGTGACTACTCACGCACTGCTGCTTAGCTGCCGCGGCGAAGCCTGACCCAGATCGGAAGGCACGCCGCGGAGTCTTTGCATGTTCCGGTCGGCAAGAAAAGCTAAAGCAAAGGCAGATGCGATGATCACCAGTGGGCCGAAGAACGCGCAAGTACGCACACAGATGCCGGTGGCAAAATACCGGAGTTTTCTGGACACGAACCCTCCGCTTCTGGAGGGCCGCCAGTGGCCCGACAAGAGGGTGGAACGGGCACCCAGGTGGTTGTCCACGGACCTTCGGGACGGTAACCAGGCATTGGTTGAGCCGATGGACCCAGCCCGGAAGCGCATGATGTTCGACCTTCTGGTGAAGATGGGCTACAAGGAGATCGAAATCGGTTTCCCAGCCGCATCCCAGACGGACTTTGACTTTGTGCGGTCTCTGGTAGAGACAGGGGCGGTCCCTGATGATGTGACCGTGTCTGTGTTGACGCAGTCGAGGCCGGAGATCATCACGCGGACCATTGAGGCAATCAAAGGCTTCAACCGCGCGACGGTCCACTTGTACAACGCGACTTCGCCGACGTTCCGGGAGGTGGTGTTCCGAAATGATAGGGAGCAGACGGTCGCCCTCGCCGTTGAAGGAACCCGCCACGTGATGGCGGAAGCCGAACGAATACTCGGCGATGAGACGGTATTCGGCTACGAGTACTCCCCGGAGATCTTCATAGATACGGAACCC
This sequence comes from uncultured Actinomyces sp., assembly GCA_964345155.1. Classification (GTDB taxonomy): domain Bacteria; phylum Actinomycetota; class Actinomycetes; order Actinomycetales; family Actinomycetaceae; genus Scrofimicrobium. The sequence goes on along the minus strand of CAYFQC010000061.1, from coordinate 3,167 downwards.
GAGTTCGCCCTTGAGGTGTGTGAGGCCGTAATGGAGGTGTGGAGGCCGGGTCCGGACCGGGAGATCATCTTGAATCTGCCAGCCACTGTTGAGCGTGCAACGCCCAATGTCTACGCCGACCAGATCGAGTGGATGTCAAAGAACCTGTCGCATCGGGATTTCGTGACACTCTCCGTCCACCCGCACAACGACCGAGGCACTGCGGTTGCGGCAGCGGAGCTGGCGATGCTGGCGGGGGCTGACCGCGTGGAAGGTTGCCTGTTCGGGCAGGGGGAGCGCACCGGAAACGTTGACCTGGTCACATTGGCTCTGAATCTGTACACGCAGGGGATAGATCCCCAGGTTGATCTGTCGAACATAGACGAGGTGCGTCGGACGGTGGAATACTGCACCGGTATGGGTGTTCCCGACCGGACGCCTTATGCGGGCGATTTGGTCTACACGTCCTTCTCCGGCTCCCACCAGGATGCAATCCGGAAGGGTTTCTCGCTGCGGGAGAAGCAGGTCAAGGATGCAGGCAGTGAGTTGGACGTCACCTGGGCCATTCCCTACCTGCCGATCGACCCGCACGACGTGGGCCGCACGTACGAGGCGATCGTGCGGGTGAACTCCCAGTCGGGCAAGGGGGGCGTCGCTTTCCTCATGTCTAGCGTGCATAACTTGGAGCTCCCGCGCCGCTTGCAGATTGAGTTCTCGAAGATCGTTCAAGCGCAGACCGAAAGCATGGGAGGGGAGATCGATGCGCAAACTCTGTGGAGGGTATTCGCCGACCAGTATCTTCCCACCGAGTCGGCTGAAGACTTGGAACCTTGGGGTCGCTTCGTTCTAGGGCGGACGTCGGTCAGCGCAGACGACGATGGTGCTTCTTTGCGCGCGGAGATCTTTGATGACGGTCAGCAGACTGTCATGTCGGCCACTGGGAACGGGCCGGTAGCCGCTTTTGTGCAAGGCCTGAAGGACCGCGGTTTTGACCTGAAGATCTTGGACTACAGCGAACACGCCATGAGTTCTGGGCGCGGGGCGGACGCCGCCGCCTATATTGAGGCCCAGGTGGGGGACCAGACGGTGTGGGGCGTTGGGATCGACTCGTCCATCGCCCGGGCCTCCTACAAGGCAATAATCTCGGCCTTGAACCGCGCGCTGCGCTGAAAGCTGGCGGTCTGAAGGTGCCGGGGAGGAAGCAGCCCGGAACCGGTCCGACTCCCGCACACCTCAGCACGTTCGTTTGGCTGGTTCACGGTGAGACAATGGCCCGGTGAACAGGTCATTCCGGGATCGGGCGATAGTGCTGCGCAGCTACAAGCTGGGCGAGGCCGACCGGATCGTCGTGTTCCTGGGAGAGAAAACCGGACAGTTCCGGGCAGTCGCCAAGGGGGTACGGCGCACCTCATCCAAGTTCGGGGGCAGATTGGACTCCTTCAACCTGGTAGACCTCCAGTCTTACCGGGGTCGCGGGGAGCTGTTCACGCTCACCCAAGCGGAGACGTTGAAGCCTTATTCAGCCCAGATATCAGGCGATTTCTCCGCGTTCACCAGCGCCAAGGTCATGGTGGAGGCCGCTCAGAAAGCAACGGAAGACCGCGACCTGACGAGTAGTGACCAGTTCGCCTTACTCCACGGGGGATTGCACGCCTTGGCTCGGCGGTCCCATCCCTCCCCACTGATCGCCGCCTCCTATCTGCTGCGGGTCGCTGCAACAGAGGGCTGGAGTCCGACGGTGGGGCGCTGCGCTGTCTGCGGGTCGACCCGCGCGTTGGTCAAGTTCTCCCCCTCGGCTGGGGGAGCGGTCTGTCTAGACTGCGCGCCTGCCGACGCGCGTCCAGTCCAGTTACCGGTCCTAAGTCTCGCGGCTCGTCTGCTTGAGGGCCAGTGGGCGAGGGCGGAGGCTGTCCCAACCGAGTACTGGGGAGAGACTCTGGACCTAGCCGGAACATGGCTACAGTGGCAGATTGAGCAGAGGCTGCGGGCACTGCCTTTCGTCAGCCTGCAAGACAGCAGAGGGTGAGCAATGAGCCAGAACCATGAGAGCCCCCAGCTGGCCGCGCCCGGGGAGGGCCTGCACACAGTGCCCAGCGCCCTTCTGGGCCACGTGCCCCGTCACGTGGCGGTGATCATGGATGGCAACGGTCGTTGGGCGAACGCGCGCGGTCTGCCTCGAACAGAGGGCCACAAGGCGGGGGAACTGTCGTTGATGGACACCGTCGCGGGTGCAGCTGAAGCGGGCGTCCCCTACCTGTCCATGTATGCGTTTTCCACGGAGAACTGGCGCCGTTCACCCTCTGAAGTGCGGTTCTTGATGGGGTATTCGCGGGAGGTCATTCGCAAGCACACCGCGCGGCTGGACTCTTGGAACGTGCGGGTTAGGTGGGTTGGGCGTCGCCCTCGCCTGTGGAAGTCAGTGGTGAAGGAACTGCAGCAGGCAGAGAGGATCACCCGGGGGAATACGGGAACCCAGCTGCTTTTGTGCGTCAACTACGGAGGGCGGGCTGAGATCGCGGATGCGGCTCGGGCGCTGGCTCAGGAAGTCGCGGAGGGCCGGCGTAAGGCTTCTTCAATACGGGAAGTGGACCTGGCGCATCACCTGTACCTTCCGGATGCCCCCGACGTTGACCTTCTTATCCGCACCTCGGGTGAGTCCAGGATCTCCAATTTTCTGCTGTGGCAGCTAGCCTACGCAGAGCTCGATTTCGTGCCGGAGCCTTGGCCGGAGTTCGGGCGGGAGCAGCTTTGGGAACGGCTCCTGGCCTTCCGGGAGCGAGAGCGGCGCTATGGCGGCGCTGTGGACGCCGTGGACAGCGACGGGACGAAGCCCTAGTCGGCGGCGCCCACAGCAGATAGGGCTGCTTGCCGGATGCGGCCGCGTTGCGTCAGGACCACAACGGTGCCGACCAACGCAGTCAGGGCAGCCCAAGCCCACGTACTCCCGGCTGCCGCACGGATAGCTGCGGTCCACACGGCCAACAGACCATAGCCGTACAGGAAGGCCCAGGCAATGCAACCGGGGATTGCCGCCAAGGTGAACTTCCCCCAGTTCATTCTGACCAACCCGGAACCGGCGAGTATCGCGGTCTGCAGACCGACCGTCAGAAATGCCAGCGGGATCGCCACAATCCCCCAGCGCTCCAGGATTCGCGCGCCTTTCTTCGGCACAGGCCCGTTCACCCATC
>CAYFQC010000060.1:0-4309 GCA_964345155.1 uncultured Actinomyces sp. | reverse complement strand
CACCACTGGGTGGGGGAAGGTTCCGGCGGTGCGCCGCCCTCGCCCAGGAAAACCAGGTGGGAGACGGTGACAAGGACAAGTAGCAAACCCAGCGAGGAGAGAATGCGGGCCAGTGCGACCGCCGACGTCGCGAGTTTCGCCCTTACAGAAACCACGGGTCAACCCTAGTGCGTCGCCACGTAGACTCGGCCCGGGAGGTCGGAATGCTTGAGTTGCGCGACGTCAGCAAGTCCTATTCCGTCGCGGACTTCACGCAAGTCGCTCTGGATGACGTATCAGTGTCCTTTCGCGACAACGAGTTCGTGGCCATCCTCGGACCCTCGGGTTCTGGCAAGACGACGCTCCTGAACATCGTCGGAGGCCTAGATCACTATGATTCCGGCGCCCTCATCATCGACGGGATCAACACTTCCAACTACACCGACCGGGATTGGGACACCTACCGCAACAATCGGATCGGCTTTGTTTTTCAGTCCTACAACTTGATCCCTCACCAGAGCGTCCTCGCCAACGTTGAGTTGGCCCTAACTCTGGCCGGAGTGACGCGCGCCGAGCGGCGAGACCGCGCCCTCGCGGCCTTGGCTGAGGTCGGCTTGGAAGCCCACATCAATAAGAAGCCCAGCCAGCTCTCCGGTGGCCAGATGCAGCGCGTAGCGATTGCGCGCGCCCTCGTCAATGACCCGGAGATACTGCTGGCCGATGAGCCGACAGGAGCCCTTGACTCCGCCACCAGCGTTCAGATCATGGCGCTTCTGGAGAAGATCGCGCAGGACCGCCTGGTCATCATGGTCACCCACAATCCGGAGTTGGCGGACCAATACGCCACACGAATCGTGGAGCTAAGGGACGGGCGGATCGTGTCCGACACCGACCCTTTCGATCCTGCGAAGCAGCCGGCGCGCGTGGCGAAGCCCCCCAGACGCACCTCGATGTCGTTCTTCACGGCCGTCGCGTTGTCTTTCAACAACCTGATGACGAAGAAGGGGCGGACACTGATGACCGCCTTCGCCGGTTCCATCGGAATCATAGGGATCGCTGCGATTCTCGCCCTCGCCAACGGCGTGAACAGTTACATCAAGGCGATCGAGGAAGACACCCTTTCCGTCTATCCGCTTTCCATTCAGAGCCAGGGAATGGATATGACTGCCCTCCTGGCTGTGTCCTCTGACATGAGCGCGGAGGTTACCGGTCAAACAGACGAAGACGTGGGCGAGGCCGGCGCCCCAGCGTCTGGGCAGGTGCAGGAGATACAAATGATCTCCCGCATGTTCACTTCAGCCCGTTCCAACGACTTGGCGGCACTGAAGGAGTTCTTGGACGCGAACGGGGGCGACATCGACTCCTACACGAACCTCGTCCAGTACAGCTACAACGTCACCCCGCAGATATTCTTGCCCGACGTTGACGGGCACGCTCGGAGGGTGAGTCCCGATTCGACTCTTTCGTCCCTGGGGTTCCCGACCGACTCCCCGTTGGCTGCATCGATGCGGACCGACGCGTTCGACGAAATGATGGCTGATCCATCACTGGTGGAAGAACAGTACGACGTACAGGCCGGACGCTGGCCGACGTCATATGACGAAGTTGTAGTGGTCCTAACCGAAAGTGGGGGCATCTCCGACTTCACCCTCTATTCTTTGGGACTCAAAGACCCCTCTGAGTTGGATCAGATGGTTTCGCAGGTGATCAAAGGGGAGCAGGTCTCGGAGGCCGCTGACCCCGCGTCTTACACATACGGGGACCTACTGGGCGTGACGTTCAGGGTCCTGTCGTCTTCGGAGTACTACCAGTACGACGAGTCCTACGGGGTCTGGGCCGACAAGAGTAGCAACCAGCAGTTCGTGGATTCACTGGTCCAAGGCGCCGCCACCCTTAAGGTGAGCGGGGTGGTGCAGCCGAAGTCAGGAGCAACAGCAACCGCCCTCGCCCCCGGCATCTACTACACACCCGACCTGGTTCAGTATCTGATCGACGAAGCCTCCGACACTCAGGTGGTGAAGGAGCAGCTTGCTGATCCGCTGAAGGACGTGCTGACCGGAAGGAGCTTCGCGGAGGAGGCGCTGGACACCGACAGTTCCGACTTCGACATGACAAGACTCTTCACCGTAGACGAGGACGCGATACGCGCGGCTTTCACCTTCGACGAGTCCGCCGTGTCAGCCGATCTGTCTTCGCTTGACCTTTCTGGCCTGGATTTGGATATGGCAGGCCTGGATCTCAGCGCAATGGACCTTCCCGCGCTGGATTTGTCCAGCATCGCGGGAGACTTGGATTTGGGCGGGATGTCTTTGGACACGGACGCGATCGTTTCTTCGATCGACGTTCCCACGCTGGAACTGCAGGTCTCGGAGGAGGAGTTGCGGGATCTCGCTGACCAGATGGTCTCGGGCTATCTGGCGTACTGCGCGGCCGGTAACGACTGCACCGATCCAGAAACCAGCTTCGACGCGTTCCTGGAGACGGAGGAAGGGAAGGCAATCGCCGCGCAGTTTGAGGAGGTTGCGGGCCAAGCACAGGACTCCTGGGCCGACGTTGAAGATGAGGTCGTCCAGCAGCTGGTGGAAGCCGTGTCAAAGCAGGTGGAGACGCAGGTGCAAGCCAACACGGTCAAGCTCCAGGCCACCCTTCAGCAGGCGGTCGAAAGCTACGTGCAGCAGGTGATTTACGTAGCGACCGCCCAGGTCGAGCAGGTCGTGGCAGCGCAGTTGCAGACCCAGATCGCAGGGAGCATCAATCAGGCAATGAGCCAGGTGATGCAGAACCTCGCGTCTGCGATCAGTGTCGACCCAGAGGCGTTGGCCGCCGCTTTCGAACCTGCTGTGAGCGAGGACGAACTGGCTTCCGTAGTGCTTGCGATGCTCAGTCAGGAGACGACTTCCTACGATTCCAACTTGGCCACCTTGGGTTACGCGGACGTCGCTCGTCCCTATGGAATTGACATTTATCCAAAGGATTTCGAGGGTAAAGCCCAGGTTGTTTCTATCCTCGATGCATACAACGAGGACATGAAAGAGAAGGGGGAAACCGACAAAGTCATCACCTACACCGACCTCGTTGGTACCCTCATGTCTTCGGTCACGGAGATTGTCAACGTCGTTTCTTATGTCCTGGTTGCCTTCGTTGCGATTTCTCTGGTTGTTTCTTCCATCATGATCGGCGTCATCACCTACATCTCAGTGTTGGAGCGCAAGAAAGAGATTGGAATTCTGCGCTCGATTGGCGCTTCCAAGCGGGATATCCGCACGGTTTTCAACGCGGAAACTCTGATCGTAGGGCTCGTTGCCGGCGTGATGGGGATCCTGGTTACGTTGCTGCTAACGGTTCCCGCTAACGCCATCGTCCTCGCCCGTTTTGGCGTTCCTCACGTCGCCATGCTTCCGTGGGAGGCGGCTGTCATACTCATCGCGATCAGCATGTTCCTCACGTTCCTGGCCGGTCTTATTCCCTCTTCGGCGGCGTCTCGGCGTGATCCAGTGGAAGCCCTCCGGTCCGACTGAGCCCATGCGCGCGTTCACGAAATACGCCAGCGGCGCCCAGGTTGGTCAGCCGCTCTACGAGGCGGCTGGATTGCGGTGGCTGAGCGAGGGCGGCGCGCCGACTCCCTCTGTCCTCAGCGTGACGCCCGATACCCTGGTCACCGCTTTCGTCCCCTCGTCCTCGCCCGACCCCAAGCGAGCGAGGGCGCTCGGGCGTAGACTCGCCCGTGCTCATGCTTCCGGCGCGCCCTGGTTCGGCTCACCACCACCCGGCTACAGCGGCCACGGCTGGATGGGACTGGCGTCCCTCGTCCTACTCGATGAGCCCACGTCAAACAGTTGGGGGCAGTTCTACTCCCACTGTCGGCTGCGTCCCTACATGCGCGGCACGGACGCTAGGACGCGGGACCTGCTCGAGGCCGTGTGTGAGGCATTGGAGGCCGGCAAACTTGATCATTCCCAACCCTCGCTGGTTGTGGCATCCGGTCATGAGGCAGCGCGTATCCACGGGGATCTGTGGTCGGGCAACATACTGTGGGCCGACCCGGAACCCATCCTGATCGACCCGGCTGCACAAGGTGGCCACGCTGAGACGGATCTAGCGACGCTCCTGACGTTTGGAACGCCGCACTATGAGGACGTAATCGCGGGCTACCAGGGCATTTCTTCGCTCGCCGAAGGCTGGCGGGACAGGGTGGGACTGCATCAACTGCACATGTTGGTGGTGCACTGCTACCTGTTCGGGAGCAGCTACGCGCCTGCGACCCGTCGGGCGGCGACGAGCGTTCTAGCTCTCATCTGATTTGGGCGCGGCTCTATCGGAGTCGATCCCC
>CAYFQC010000059.1:0-4711 GCA_964345155.1 uncultured Actinomyces sp. | reverse complement strand
GATCAGCGCCGCGTTGGCGCCCTACCTGGCGATCGTCGTCGGGTTGTCCCTCGTTCTTCTGTTGCTGGTCTTTAGGTCGCTGGCCGTTCCCATCGTCGCTACCGTGGGCTTCCTCCTGTCATTGGCTGCGGCCTTCGGAGTGACTGTCGCTGTCTACCAGTGGGGTTGGCTCGGATCCCTATTTGCCGTCCACAACCCGGGTCCGGTTCTCTCCTTCCTCCCGATCCTCCTGACCGGCATCCTTTTCGGCCTAGCAATGGACTATCAGGTGTTCATCGTCACCTCGATGAAGGAGGCCTACGACAAAACCGGGAAGGCCACGCAGTCAGTGCGCGCGGGCTTCTCGATGGCGGCGCCGGTCGTGGTTGCGGCCGCCCTGATCATGATTTCCGTTTTTGCAGGCTTCATCTTCAGCCACCTGTCGATGATCCGACCGTTGGGCTTTGCGTTGGCAATGGGAGTGCTATTCGACGCGTTCTTCGTGCGAATGACCTTTGTGCCAGCGGTGTTGAAGCTCCTCGGCAACGGCGCCTGGTACCTGCCCAAGTGGTTGCAGAAGATCTTGCCGAAGATGGATGTGGAAGGCGCCTCTGTCGAATAGACGAGGGCGAAGGGCGGCGCCAGGCCTTTGCTTTCGTTCGCGAGCAGACGGTAGTCTCGGCCGGTGGACAGGATAAGGCTCATCGCCTGCGACATGGACAAGACGCTGCTAACCGATGACAATCAGTTCCCGCCGGGGCTGTGGGAATTGGTCGGTCGACTGAATGACGCAGGCATCGCTTTCGTCCCAGCCAGCGGGCGGCCGCTGCTGACTCTGCGGGAGATGTTTGACCACCCGGAGCTCGACTTCACCTTCATCAGTGACAACGGAGCCGTGGTCGAACGCGGCGGGGAGGTCATCCATCAGTCGGTCATCTCCTCGGCGGCCTATATGCCTGTGGTGGAGACGACGCTGAACAAGACCGGGGGAGTGCCGGTCGTGTGCACCACCGACGGTGGTTACGCGTCCAAGAACGGGGAGCGGTTTGCCGACCAGATCGGCCTCTATTTCAGGAACCTTCACTTCGTAGACGACCTTTCGGAATTGCCTTCCCCGGCCGTCAAAGTCAGCGCCTACTTCGACGACCTGGGGGCGAGGGCGGCGCTTGATTCCACCTACGCGCCCCAACACGGCGCGGACTTCGCTGTGACCTTGGGCGGGGAACCGTGGGTCGACGTCACGAACAAAGGGGTCACGAAAGGCGAAGCGCTGATCCTTCTCGGAAGGTCTATGGGCCTACACCGAAGCGAGATGATGGCCTTCGGAGACGCCCTGAACGATCTGAGCATGCTGGATGCCGTTGAGCATTCTTATGCGATGGCCAACGCTGATCCCGCCGTGTTGAAAACTGCTCGCCACGTTGCTCCGTCCAACCGGGACTACGGGGTTGTGACGGTGGTGGAAGAGGTTCTCGCCGGGCGCTAAGCGCGGCCAAAAGGGTCCATAATTGGGCTCATGCGCTCTCGGATGCTTCGCCTTCTCACTGGGATCTTGGGCGCCGCCGCCCTCGCAGCGGCCTGTTCTTCGGGACAAACGCGCCAGTCGGCGGAGAGCGCGACTGGGGCGGCGGGCAGTGCCCCGACCGCCAAGGAGGTGGCAGGGGTTCCGGAAGAAGACGCCGCGCCCGCGCTGGCATCTCTACTGATTTTCCATTTCCCAGGGGACGACGCGGAGGCGACCGCGGCATTCCTAGAAGAAGTCAAGCCAGCGGGAATCATCCTCATGGGGGACAACATTCCCGATCCGGAGTCCGACCTGGCGGAACAAACCCGGCAGTGGCAGCAGGTGGCGAGAGATGCGGAGCTCCCCGATTTTCTGATCGCGATCGACCAGGAGGGCGGCACAGTAACGCGCCTAAGCGCAGACCCAGCTCCAGCGCCTTCGGAGTTGATCGGAACCGAGCCGAGAGAGGTTGAAGAGGCCTACAGCGTTCGCGGGGAGTACCTGGCAACCTTGGGTATCAACGTGAACTTCGGAATCGTGGCCGACACGACCGACAACCCGGATTCCTTCATTTACGACCGTGTCCTCGGATACTCGCCGCAGGAAGCGGCCGCCGCGGTTGAGGCCGCCGTTCGGGGGGAGACAGAAGGAAGCGTGGGGCAGGTCGCTTCGACGATCAAGCATTTTCCCGGGCACGGCATGACGGATGGTGACTCCCACCAGGTGATAACCGACTGCGGTGACACGACTTTCGAACAGTGGCAGGAGGGAGCCGCCCAGCCGTTCGAAGCCGGGGTGGCAGCGGGTGCCACGCTGGTGATGATGAGCCATGTGGTATGCCGCGCAGAGTCAGACGAACCCGCATCACTTTCCCCGGCCTGGTACAACGTGCTTCGCGAGGACGTGGGGTTCACCGGCCCGGTAGTCACCGACGACATGTCCATGCTCATCGACACCGGTGACCCGGAGTACGCGGACCCGGTGGAGAACGCCGTCAGGGCGATCAATGCGGGTGCGGACCTGGTCATCTCCATCTCCGGAGACGACGCCGAGGTAGCCACTGCCGATGCCAAAGCTCTCATCTCTGGTCTGGAAGAAGCACTGGTGGGGGGACGTTTGGACGAGACTCGGGTGCGGGAGGCTCTGGCGCGCGGCAACGAGCTGCGTTCCGAACTCACTGCCGCGGCCGCTTAGCCTGCCCATCGCCCTCGTGTGAAGCGACGGGCAGGGCGTCTCACGCTGGGAAATACTCGCCGAAGTAGCGGGGCCTGAGAAGGTTCTCCACTGACAGCACCTCGTCCAGCTCCTCCTCGGTGAGGAGTCCACGTTCGAGGACGACCTCCCGAACTGACTTCCCCGTTTCCGCGCATTCTTTTCCGACGCTGTCTCCCTCGTGGTGACCGATTAGGTCGTTCAAATAGGTGACGATGCCGATGGAGTTGTCCACGTTCGTTCGGCAGACGTTTTCATTCACGGTTATGCCGTCAACACACTTCGTACGCAGAACCTCAGCGCCGGATTGCAGCAGTTCGCACGACTCAAAAAGGCACTGGGCGATCACCGGTTCCATCACGTTTAGTTCCAGCTGTCCTGCCTCCGAAGCGAAAGTAACCGTGACGTCATTGCCGAAAACCTTGAAGCAAACCTGGTTCACAACTTCTGGGATCACCGGGTTCACCTTGGCCGGCATTATGGAGGATCCGGCCTGCAGCTCCGGAAGGTTGATCTCATTGAAGCCAGCGCGCGGCCCGGAGGAGAGGAGCCGCAGGTCGTTGCAGACTTTCGAGATCTTGGTGGCCGCCCGTTTCAAAGCGGAGTGAACTGCCTGATAGTCGCCGGTGTCGGAGGTGGCGGCAATTAGGTTGGATGCCCCTTTGATCGGGAGGTCCGTGACTTCTGCCAGCTTCTCCACCACCGTCTCCTGGAATCGAGGGGGAGTGTTCACCCCCGTGCCGATGGCCGTGGCGCCGAGGTTAACAGTGAGCATGAGGCTTGCCTGCTGGGCCAGGTAACTGGTCTCCTCGCGGATGATCGTGGCAAAGCCGTGAAACTCTTGGCCGACCGACATCGGAACTGCGTCTTGAAGCTGTGTGCGCCCCATTTTCAGGATCCCTGCGAACTCCTTGCCTTTGGCGTCGAAGGCTGCGGCCAAGCGATCTAACTGGCGGATCAGGTCGTGGACCATGTGGTAGATCGCCAGGCGCAGTCCCGTGGGGTAGGCGTCGTTGGTGGACTGAGATTTGTTGACGTGGTCGTTGGGATGGACGACGTCGTACCTTCCCTTTTCGAGGCCGAGCGCCTCCAGCGCAAGATTCGCGATCACCTCATTCGCGTTCATGTTTACGCTGGTGCCGGCGCCGCCTTGGAACACGTCCACAGGGAACTGGTCGAAGGCCGCACCTTCAACCATGATGTGGTCGCAGGCAGCGACAATCGCGTCTGCGACTTCCTGCGGGATGACGCGAGCCTCTCGGTTAGCCAGGGCCTCCGCTTTCTTGACTTCGGCCATGCCGCGAACAAAGCCCGGGTATTCTCCGACGGCTTTCCCCGAGATTGGGAAGTTCTCTATGGCTCGCTGTGTGTGCACACCCCAGTAGGCGTCAGCGGGCACCTCTTTTGGACCCAGCAGATCGACTTCCGTGCGCGTTGATGACAATTGACTCAGCTCCTGATCCTCGGATATCACCCCGCCGGCTTCGTCGCCGGACCGCAGACCTTGGGTGGGCGCAGCCGCGCCATTCCGACCACTTTACGCAACGGAGGCCGGACTGGCAGCGGATGCCGAGGCTTTCAGCCGAGAGTGATCTTGACCTTTACCGTCGAACCCGGTTCGGCGATTGGAACGGGCTGGCGCGGGTCCAAATCGGTTCCGTCCACTTCCAGCTTGGCGACTCCGTGACTCACGTGCTCGGGGTTTTCGACGAGGATTTGGTAGGTTGCGCCCCGCCATTTGCGGATCACGGAGAAGCCATCCCAGCCGTGGGGGATCGAGGGGTCGATCACCAGGCCTTCAAGGGTGGGCCGCACACCCAGGATGTACTTGGTCGCTGCCGTATACATCCATCCGGCGGTCCCCGTCAGCCACGGGTTCTGGGCTTTGCCGAACCACTCGTGGTCGCGGCCGTAGACGAACTGTACGTAGGCATATGGTTCCGCGCCGCGGATGTCGGCGATGTCGTTTTGACGATACGGCGAAATCGCATTGTAGAAGTCCATCGCTTCGTCGCC
>CAYFQC010000058.1:0-4719 GCA_964345155.1 uncultured Actinomyces sp. | reverse complement strand
AAACAACACACTCTGGCCTGTTACCCTTAGCAGGCGAGAGTGCGGCTGCACAGCTCCGCGAAGACGGCTACGACGGCGAGATAACGATTGTGACGGCGGAGAAACACGGCCCGTACCAACGTCCGCCGCTCTCAAAAGGGTTTCTGGCGGGCACAGACGACATCACTGAAGTGATTCTTCATGACAGCGACTGGTACGACGACCACAACATGTCCGTAATCGAAGGTGATGAGGCCGAAGATATCGACCCCGCGCGGCACACCGTAACTCTGAAGGACGGCCAAGAGATCGGCTACGACAAGCTCTTGCTTGTCACGGGTTCTAGCGCCCGGCAACTGCACATCCCCGGAGCGGAGCTGCCTGGGGTCCAGACGCTTCGAACTCTGGATGACTCTGAGGCACTAAGAGCAGCCTTGGAAAGAGGCGATCGGAAAGTCGCGATCATTGGCTCTGGCTGGATAGGTATGGAAGTCGCGGCGACGGCGCGCTCCTACGGCAATGAGGTAACGGTCCTCAGTCGGGACGCCGTTCCTTTGGCAAACGCCCTTGGGGATGAGATCGGAAAAGAGTTTCAAAAGCTCCACGAAGATCACGGGGTGACGTTCCGCGCGCCGGTTTCCGTGGACGGCTTTGTCGGTGACGACAACGTCGAAGGGGTGATCGTAGACGGCGAGGTCGTCCCCGCAGACTTGGTTGTCGTTGGGGTGGGAGCAGTGCCCAACCTGGCACTCGCGGAGAAGATTGGACTCGACGTGGACAACGGGGTGCAAACTGATGCGTCCCTGCGCACAAGTGAGCCGGACATCTATGCGGCAGGAGACATCGCGAGCTCCTACCACCCTGTCATTGAAGAAAGGATCCGAAGCGAACACTGGCAAAACGCCATTAGTTCGGGCCAAGTCGCTGCAAAGGCGATGCTGGGCCAGGATGCAAAGCACGATTCCATCCCCTATTTTTTCACCGACCAATACGATCTGGGAATGGAACTTTCCGGATACGCCTCACGGATGCGCGACGCAGACATCGTCATCAGAGGAGACTTGCCAGGAAGAGAGTTCATCGCCTTTTGGGTCAAGGACGGACGTGTCGTGGGGGGCATGAACGTCAACATCTGGGATGTGAATGAAGCGATTCAGGAAATAATCGCGGACGGTAAGCACTTCGACGCGGAGACCCTGAAGGATGAGGCGATCTCACTGGAAGAACTTGCCGCCAGGTAGAGGCCTCACCGTGGCAGATAATCTCGAGCGTCACTTTGCCGTCATGGCGATAGTCAATCGAACGCAGGACTCTTTCTACGATAAGGGCGCCACGTTCGCTCTTGACTCAGCGTTGGCTGCCGGTGAGCGCGCATTCGAGCAGGGCGCGGACATTGTCGATGTCGGTGGAGTGAAGTTCGCCCCTGGGCCGCCGTTGCCTGTGAGCGAAGAAATAGAACGCATCGTCCCTTTCGTGCAAGAAATTTCTCACTTGGGTCCGGTCAGTGTCGACACCTTTCACCCCGAGGTCGCGCGTGCTGCCCTCGACGCCGGGGCGCTCATCATCAACGACACGACGGGTCTCCGAAACCCCGAAATGGCCGATGTCGTTGCCGACTCAGACGCGCGGATCGTCATCGCTCACAGCGTCGCGGCCCCCCGGACCGCCCTCGTCGGCCCCCAATATGTTGACGTCGTAAAAGAGGTCCGGGACTTCCTCAATCAGCGTGTTGATCTAGCACTGCGGCGAGGGGTACGACCGGAACAGATCATTGTTGATCCTGGCCACGACCTCAACAAGAATACGTTGCACACCTTGGAAATAACTCGGAACCTATCGGTCTTTGCTGCTCTGGGATATCCCTTGTTAGTGGCGCTTTCGAACAAGGATTTCATTGGAGAGACACTCAACCGAGAGCGCACAGAGCGACTCGCGGGATCGTTGTCCGCCGCCGTGTTCTGCGCTCTAAAAGGGGCGCGGATCATGCGGGTTCACAATGTCGCGGAAACCGTGGACGCCTTACGCATGCTGGAAGCGATTCTCGGCTGGCGCCAGCCCGCCTATCTGCGCCACAACATGCCACCAACGGAGGTTTGACAATGACTGCGGCTAACAATTATCCAGAAGACATTCCTGTCGAAGAGTTTTTCGCGAGCTACGCGACGGGTGGCACGGACCCTGCAGCGCCCTACTTGCGCGTCAATTTCGTCACCAGTGCTGATGGTGCTGCCACTGTGCGAGGACGAAGCGGCGGCCTCGGAGGCACCAACGACCGGCGACTGATGAATGTGCTGCGCGCCATGAGTGATGCCGTCCTCGTCGGTGCCGGGACGGTTCGCGCGGAGGGATACGGCGGTTTGAATCTCTCAGAGGAGGTCCGCCCGTGGAGGACGGCGCATTACACCAGCGAGGCACCGCAGATGGTCATCGCCACAAATCGGCTGGCGCTAGACCCGCAGATGGATGTCTTTCAGCATGAAGAGAGTCCGCCGATAATCGCGGCCCCGAAAGCGGCGGTACAGGCCGCAGGGGACAGGTTTGACGGACTGGCAGAGGTTCTTGCGTGTGGTACCGACCGACTAGACCTGCGCAGGCTCCTGCAGATCCTGGCTGAACGTGGTCAAACGCAAATCCTTTGTGAGGGCGGACCGCACCTGTTTGGGTCGCTCCTAGAGCTCAACCTCGTTGATGAAGTGGACCTTACGGTGTCGCCAATGTTCGAAGCCGGTACGGCCCGCCGCATCAGCGTGTCCGACGAAGAGCTGCACCGAACGTTCCGGATAGGGAGCGTCCTGGCTGACCAAGGTAGTTACCTGTTCTTGAGGTACCTCGTCCGCTGAAGTAGCGAAGCCGAAACCGATCAGGCAATGACTCTGCCGTAAACGTCCTCGAACTCTTCAAGCCGCTGCTCGAAGTAGGGGCGCTGCCGCGGGTCCGGAACAATCGGGCGGGACAGGGGAATCTGCGCAACATCCGCGTCAGGCCGAAGCACCGACAGCGCCAGCACGGCGGCTCCGCGCATCGTTACGCGTCTGGCGTCTGCCATCGCAAGGGGGACTCCAAGTGCCTGAGTCAGGAGATCCATGAAACCCGGGTAGTGCCCGCCGACCCCGCCGGAGCCGATTACCTGCTGGACACCCGGGTTAATCTGGAGAATCTGGGCAAACATGCGTGCGTACGACAAGGCGACACCCTCCATGGTTCCTCTCCATAGACAAGGTGCCCCACAGGCGGAACTGACCCCGGTGAACACTCCGCGGGCGCTACCCGCCCACCCGGTAGATCGTTCACCGGTCAAGAAAGGAAGTACCAGCGGGATCCCAACCTGGGCCGGAGCACTCAGCGTGGCGTTGATTTCCTCAGAAGACAGGGGGGCCAGCGTGGTTTCTAGCCAGAGTGCCACCCTGCCAACATCGTTGAGGGCGCCGCCAACAATGGATTCACTCCGCGAAACCGTGTAAGACCACAGCCCCGAAGGAAGATGCTCGGGCGTTCCAGGGACGATGGTGCGCATTGCTCCAGAGGTCGCGGCGGAGAGGGCGACGGTCGACGGGCCGGTCGCGCCGACCCCCAAGTTAGAGGCATATCCGTCAGGGATCGCCGGGAACCACGCCGCTCCATCAAGCGCCGGCCACAGCTTGGCAACGCTTGGCGACACCGCCCGGACCGGTTGGTCTGGGTCGAGGACGGGGGCAAACTGGCTTTCGCGAGCTCCGGTAACCTTAAGCAGGCTCGAGTCAATTTCCAAGGTCTTCCGGTTCAAGAGTCCGGCCCACGCGACCGTCGAGGTCGCTGCCCCTTCGATGCCGGCGAGTTTGGAGAAAACGTATTCCCCTAAGGAGTAATACCGCGCTGTTTTCCTAACGATCTCCGGGTGCTCTTCGTTGAGCCAGAGAAGACGTGAGGGGGTGTAGCTCGTATGAAGACGAGTGCCAGTCACCTGGTGCATCGCGTTTTCGTCGAGCTCTGCGCGAAGCCGGGTGAGCTGCGACGCCGAGCGTGTATCTGCGTAAGTGACACAGTCGGTGAGAGCGTCGCCGGAAGCATCGACGGGAATCAGAGAAGAGGCGAAGGTGTCCATGGCGACCCCCGCCACCGAAGCACGTTCTAGGTCCGCGGTGACGGTGGTTATAGTCTGCGCAGCCTCTGCGACAACTTGGTCTGGATCGATGATGGCGGTGCCGTCGGCACGTTCTGTGAAGAGGTGATCTGCTTTTGAGGTTCTTCCTCGAACGGGCCGCGCGAGCGAGTCGTATAAGGCGCACCGAGTTGATCCCGATCCGATGTCGATCGCCACGACGAAGGGAGGAATGGCGCGGTCGATCTTCACCGGTCGGCCGTCGTAGTTGTCATTCATGTAGTCCACCAATCATCATCGTTGGGTTGGGCTGAACGCGAGCTCATGCTAACACCGGCGCCGAATGTAGATATTCGAGCCTTGTCTTATAAATGTGCAGGTCGCAGTAGGTTTGTAACTTCTCTTTGTGGAAAGAGAGCCCAGCGAGCATGACAACTTGCGGCAACTTCTCTATTTTAGTAAGGGGGATTCATATGCTTCCATTAACAGCGTTGGCCATAGAGCTGGGCACCGGAGCCTGATGCCAACTCTGAAGAACGGAGCATAAGTCCTATGTCAGCACCTTCAGTATCCGTAGCCAACGGAGGCAGTCCTTCAGGCCGCGGAGGGAAAACACTATCGCTTCGCCAGTACTTCGCCTATGGCGGCGGAGACATGGCGAA
>CAYFQC010000057.1:0-4910 GCA_964345155.1 uncultured Actinomyces sp. | reverse complement strand
TGCGGGGGCTAGTCGATGACGGCCTGCTGGTCGAACGGCAGGCTGGAAGAGAGCGGCTCTTCGTGAACACTGCTCTGCTGGAAGTCCTGGAGGGTTGAGCGCGGACCTGGTTGGGCTTTGAGCGGGCATCGCTGGGAAGCTCAGTCATAGTGGTCGCGCCGTGGCAAAACAGAAGATTCGCTGTGACTGGGTCCAGACGGTCGGCCCAGCGAGACGCAGCAGTCAGCGGACCCCGAGCTGAAGTCGCTGCGGGGCCCCGGTTCCGGGGTCGTTCGAATCTCGCCCTCTTTCTCGATTCCCCTCGGACGTCCCCTTGGGACGCGACTCCTGAGGTGGCGGGTCGCTGTCCGCCGGGCTGCTTGCCAGGCTCCTTGTGTTTTCGGTCATCAGCCCTCCCGTGAGAGGGCCGCTCCAGAGAGTGTGGGCTGGAGGCGCCTTCTCCGTTTCGGCCACCTCTTTCAGTTTCTTGCGGCAGAGAACTGCCATCTCCTGATGCTGGCTCCACGCCTGCAGGCGTGGAGCCAGCAGTGTCTCCGCCTTGAAGGCAGGGATTGGCGCCTGCTGCGCTATAGGCTTGTTCTGAAATGGGTTTTGACCGGTTAGCAATGGGGCAGGCTGCTGTGACGCATGACGACGAGGGTTCGGGGTTTCAGAGCGGCTATCGGAGCGTTTTCAGGTTTCCTCTGAGGCGAAATGAGACCGCGGCCAGCGTGGCTGAGTTCTACATGAGGGACTGGCTGGGGACCCGCAAACGCGGCGCGGATGCCCGGGAGCTTGATCAGTGGGACGGGACCGGCGATCTGAGCCTTCCGAGCGGCACCGAAGTTCAATCGGTTGACTTCGAGGATAAACGCGGTGGTCGGTCGGCCGTCCGCTACCGGGCGACAGATGATGCTGACACGGGGCACTACCGGGTCAGCGTCACCGCTTTCACCAGCCGAAAAAGGCAGAGGGACGTGGCTCTGTTGGTCGAGGTTGCGCGGGATGTCGGAACCCAGGAAGACGCTGTGGCACGGACGCATCCCCCTCGCATCGTCCCCGCCATGCTGAACGACCGCCGCGCCATGGATGGGGACACGCGGCTGCAGGGTGTTCCTCGTGCTATTGGCCAGGGCGACCTGGACGAGCTGCTGACCGCGGTGGCAGACGGAGACCGGGAGGCTCCCTTGATCGTGGCGTCTTCTCCGAGCGCGCACGCGGATGAGCGTTGGCGTCGCGTGGTTGGGCAGCTCACGAAGGACGCGGTTGGGACGGCGGCCGTGTACGCGGTGGCAGCGGGGGCAGTCGAGGAACTAAACCAGAGACTACCTGAACCTCTCAGGGTTGAGCCGGGGCAAATGCGCACCATCGCGCCCAGGGTGAACATGGAGAACCCGGTGATGCGTCGGCACCCGCTTTGGACAGCCGAAGAGTTGGCTGCGGCACTGGACGACAAGGGCGTGCCGCTGCCCGAGGCCACGCAGCAGATGGCGCTCGCGCCGCGCCTGCGTCTTCTTGGGGCAGTGTTGCCACCAGATCTGCGGCGGATGACGCAGCTCCTGGACAAAGCCGAGCGCCAGAAGGATCTTGAGGAAAGGGTCGAGGAAGCCGTAGCGGTGGTGCTGTCCGAGCCTGCGGCAATGAGGGTTCCTGAGCCAGCAGCGGAGCTGGCCAAGCCCGACGTCTCCGCTCAAGCGGGTCCTGAGGTTCCTGGGCGCTTCGGGGTGGAAGCGCGACGGCGGGCACGGTTCCCTCGCCGTTCGGAACTTCACGCGACGGGATCCGGCAGTGACTTCTGGCCTAGTTTCCGGGCGTTGATTGCGAAGTGGCTTGGGAAGGTGCCAGAAGAGGTTTCGCCAGCGTCAGTCGAGTCGGACATTAGGGCGCTCGACGTTCGGATCACAAGGGAGCGGGAGGCCGCTGCCGTCAAGGAGGTCCACCTCAACTCCATCGTGAGGGAACGCGACGATTTGCTGGTGCAGGTGGCTGAGCTGAAGGATGAGGGCGATTCGCTGGCCGCGCAACTGGAGGCAAGCCAGGCGGAGGTGGCGGCGCTGAACCAGGCTGCAGAGGCAATGCGCGGCCAGCTTGAGGAGCTCGAGGTGGCTGTTGTGGCGCCGGAGCAGAACGGGATGTCGTCTGAGGGGCTTGCCGACCTGCAACAGAAGCTATCCCAAGCAGCTCGTAGCCTGGGTGAGTCGCGTGACGAGGTGGGGGAGGCCTTGGGGCTGCTAGGGGAGCACCTTGAACCTATCCTGCAGGAGGCTTTGGCGGGATATCTGGACGGTCTGGAATGGACAGCGGTACTGCGGCAACTAGACGTTGCGAAGGGGAGGGAACCCGGCACGTACCGTGCCGCAGACCCCGCGGCCCAACTGCGGATGCTGACAGAGCCTCTTGGAAAGCTTGGATACTTCTTCGAAGTGGATAACCTCCGCACGGTCTCCACCACAGCGCAGCAACTAAGGGCTCTTCGTAACCGGTGGGCCCACTACGACGTGTTTGAGCCTTGGGACGTGGTGCAAGCGTACGGGTCCGTCTATCAGCTTCTCTCAGCGCTTGAAGACACCGACGGAGCGCTGCGGGCGCAGGAAAAAATGAACCAGGTGCAGCTCGGATACGCGCTGGGGGAAACCCTGGAAGATCTTCAAGGCTCAGACGTAGCTCCTATTGCACCGGACTTAGCGACGACCACCGGATCTGCGAGTCCTCCAACGGACGATGCAGCGGAGCCCAGTGAGGCGGTGATGGTGCGAGCTGACGGGGAAGAGACTCCGCTTGTGGGGGAAGGAAGATTGCCGTACGTCCCGTGGCCGGTCAGCTCTGGCGGGTCCAGGGAGACCCTGGACGAGCTTTCCGTGCCGAAGCACCAGGAGCTGGTGCAAAGCGTTGTCGAGGAAATCGTGGACTTTGAGGGCCCGGTGTCGCTAGGCAGGCTCATCGGCCTGGTGGGGGCTGAGTTCGGGTTGAAACGCGTGCAGGGTTCCAGGCGGGGCGACATTGAAGGTCAGATCCGTCGAGCGTCGGTGCGAGTAGACGGGGACGGGTTCGTCTGGCCGGAGCGAATGGACCCGGCTGGTTGGGCGGAATTCAGACCGACAGGCTCGGACGTGCCTCGGGAGTTCGCAGACGTGAGCCCAGTGGAAATCAGGAACGCAGCAAGGTTCATCTTGGAACGTCGTCCATGGCTGGCTGGTGAAGACCTTGAGAGGGAGATCCTGCAGACGTTTGGGCGTCGCAGACTCACCTCCCAGGTGCGGAAACGCATGGGACAGAGCCTTGGGCCAGAGGCTCAGCGGAGTCTCCTGGTCTAGCTCGACATGTGATTTTCTGGAAGCCCTGTGGCTGCGGGTTACTCAGTATTCGGCGTGGCCGGGGTTTGCTTGCCAGGCTTCGAAGGGGACGCGGCGGCCCTCCAGCTTTAGGCGGGTCAGTCTGGCGTCCGTCACGGACTTCAACCCGTCACGCAACTGAGTATAGAAGGATGCGTCGTCGAACCCTGCGGCTGCGGCGTCGTCTTCGGTTGCGGCGTAGACGATGCGGTCAACGCGCGCCCAAAGGGCTGCGGTGAGGCACATGGGGCAGGGCTCGCAAGAGGAGTAAAGCGTTGAGCCTGAAAGGTCGAAACCCTCGTCAGCTGCTGCGGCGCGGATCGCGAGGACCTCCGCGTGAGCTGTCGGGTCGTTGAGGGCCGTCACGCGGTTGGTGCCTTCGTACTGGTTTCCGTTTGCTGTGACCAGCACGGCTCCGAAGGGGCCACCGCCTTGCGCGACGTTCTCCACGGCTAGGCGGATTGCTTTTTTCGTGAGCTCTTTATCGTTCATGCCTTGTCCTCTTATCTGGCGTTCCGCTTGGTCGGCGCTTCAGCGCGGTATCTCTTCGATTCTCGCAGCTATCCCTCGCCTTTGAAGTTTCCGTTCGGCTGCGGGTTGCCGTTAAAACACGGCGCTATTGCGGGTTGAGCGCCGGAATCCGCAGCCGAACCGGAAGGGGAGGTGTGTGGAAGGGTAGGGGCATGGACGTCGATTTTGGTTCTGAAGGCGCAACGCCTCTTTTAGCTCCTGCTCAGCCCGGCTCTGTCGTGGTGGTGGGGGATGCACGGTTCAGCGTGCTCACTCCCTCGCTGATCCGCATGGAGTACTCGCCTTCCGGACGTTTTCGCGACCAGGCGACCCAGGTCGTCATCAACCGAGACTTCCCGGTGCCAGAGTTCTCCGTGAGCCAGCAGGATGGGCGCCTTGAGATCCGCACCGACAGACTGAGGCTGACGTACAGGGGCGGCCCGTTCGGTCCCTCGACCCTATCCGTAGCCATGCTGGCTGCCGCGCAGACCTCACACAACACAACGTGGCACTACGGCGACTCCCCGTTTGCCACCTACCCGATGTTTGGGAACCAGGGTGGAACCGCGCGGACGCTAGATGAAGTTGATGGCGCAATCCCTTTGGAACCGGGCCTGATCTCCTCGTACGGATACTCAACACTGGATGACTCGGACTCGCTGATTTTGACGCGAGACGGATGGGTGGCGCCGCAGGAGTTTGCAGAAGAAGACCTGTATTTCTTCGGCTACGGGCTGGACCACGCTGCAACGTTGCGGGCGTTCTTCCACCTGAGCGGGCCCTCACCACTGTTGCCAAAGAAGACGCTGGGGAACTGGTGGAGCCGGTTCCACGCTTACAGCGCCGAAGAATACTTGGGGCTCATGGACGACTTTGCGGTCCAGCGCGTCCCGATGGCTGTTGCGGTGGTTGACATGGACTGGCACCTAGTCGACATTGACCCGGCGCTTGGGACCGGGTGGACGGGGTACACGTGGAACCCTGAGCTGTTCCCGGACCCGAGGGCTTTCTTGGATGGGCTGCATGAGCGGGGAATGCTGACGACCCTCAACGTTCACCCGGCCGATGGGGTGCGCAGCCACGAGGAGG
>CAYFQC010000056.1:3208-4998 GCA_964345155.1 uncultured Actinomyces sp. | reverse complement strand
CTCCTCGATGGGTCTGCTGTGCCCACGTATTAGCTCAGATCGGGTACATGTCGATCACCATGCTGCCGCCTCTCGGCGTTTCTTTGGCCATGGCCATCGCCAAACGCAGATCTGCGATCGGGCAGGTGATCATGTACGTGGCCTGTTTGGCTTTCGTCCTCTACTGGGGGATCGTCCACTGGTCTATCGACGGGGAGAAGTGCTACGGGAACTACGTGTTCATCGAAGCCCATAACAGCGCGATGAACCTCTATGGCACCTACTACTTCGTCCTGCTGGGCGTCGGGACTGCCTTGTCCCTGTGGTGGTCGTTCAAGACCAACGACAACCGCACTGCCTGGGCGCTGCGGTGGCTGACCGTCGGCTACATCGTGTTCATCGTTCCGACGATCGTTGTTGCGCTTCTGGACCCGTCCACTGACGGCTCGGTCCCCTCCATAATGTGCGGCTTCGCAGTGATGCTGGCGCTGGTGTTGATCTTCGCGGTCATACCTCTGGCGGGAACGAAGCGTGACTGGGGCAAAACATCCGTGTCTGACTCAGGCGCGCATCCAGACTCCGACACGGACAGCAGTCGAGAGTCAGCTCCGGCGTCCTCTGCCACTTCCGACAAGTAGCGGGCGAGGACGAAGGGACCCTACAGTCCCAAGGTCTCCACTTCGTAGCGCGCCGTCATCTTGTGGCTCTGGCCGGGCTCCAAGGTGACGGCGGATTCGGCGGTGTTCGCGGTCTCAACACACACGAAGTCCCGCCACTGTCCCTCCCCCAGGTCCGCCATGTCCCGCGCGGCAACCGGGCCGGGATTCCACACGACGGTCGTAGCCGATCCCGACTTGCTGATACGTACTCGCCGATCTAAGGAAGAATCTGCCAAGACGACGGGCGCCGTCGACTGGTAGACGCGGTCCACCTCGGAGCCGAAAGCGATGGGACCCACCTGAGTGGCCGCGACGCCAGCTGCCTTATCGAAGTAGGTCGTTCCTTCCAAACCATCTACGAGGACGTCTTCCACCCTCCCCACCTTGAAGTAGGTATGGAGAGCCTCCTCAAATCGGAAACCATCGTTCCCGGTGTTTGCCACGGCCAGGCTCAGCTCCAGCGCGGTTCCTTCGAAGGTCGCGCGGAAAGCAGCAAAGAAAGGCTGCACGTCCGCATAGCCTTGCTCAGCCAGGTCCTCCTCGGTGAGTTCGTAGGTAAGCGTGCGCCAACCGTCGTCCAGAACGCCGATCCCGGCTGGGCGCCACAGGACTTTACGAGCAAATCCATGGGAGCCGAAGGCCAGGCCCTCGCCTAATGAGGGCACCGCACCCTCCGGATTACGCGGCTGTCCAAACCATGGAAAGCAGATCGGGACCCCACCGCGAGCAGAAATGCCCGCTCCGTATCTGGATCGGGAAGACAGAAACAGCATTTGACCTGCCTCAACGCTATCCCAAGAGAGGACTTGCGCTCCGCTTGCATGAGCGGAGATTGCACCGAGCTCCGACCGGGCCACCTCCAGGCCGTCCTGATATTCAGCATCCATGCCACCCATTGAACACGATCGCGCAATACTGAACCATGCAATCTGCCGCCGAAGCCGTTGGCACCATCAGCGACAACTTCTGGACCTGGATCCTTATTCCGCTCGTTGTCGTGGTAGCCGGGTACTACACCGTCCGCACCCACTTCGCCCAGTTCACGTCCATCCCGCAAATGTTCCGCACCATCACGGAACCTGCGCCCGTGGATAAGGACGGGAAGCCACAGTCCGTAAACGCCTTTCAAGCCTTCACGCTGTCCGCCGCATC
>CAYFQC010000056.1:0-3108 GCA_964345155.1 uncultured Actinomyces sp. | reverse complement strand
AATGATGCCCGACGTGAAGAACGTCGAATGCTGGGAATCGTACGAGGCCGTGACGGGTAAGCCAGAACCCTACAAGCACTAGACACCCGGATTGGGGCTGCCGGGCGAGGCTCGTCGCTGCTAGTTTTTACCCATGGTCGAATATCGCTATCTGGGCAACTCTGGACTGAAGATCACTGAAATAACCTACGGGAACTGGGTCACGCACGGCCTCCAGGTCGACAAGGAGAAGGCGGTCAAAACCGTCCACCGCGCCTTGGACCTTGGCATCACGTCCTTTGACACCGCGGACGTCTACGCCAACACGGAGGCGGAAAAGATCCTGGGGAAGGCGCTGAAGGGAATACCCCGCCAGGACCTTGAGATCTTCACGAAGGTGTACTGGCCAATCGGGAAGAAAGGCGCCAACAACTGCGGCCTGTCCCGCAAGCACATTTTCGACGGTATCCACGGGTCGCTAAAGCGCCTAAACGTGGACTATGTGGACCTCTACCAGGCGCACCGCTTCGACTACGAAACCCCTTTGGAAGAGACCATGAGAGCCTTTGGTGACCTGGTACGCCAAGGCAAAGTCATGTACGTGGGCGTATCGGAGTGGACCGCCGAACAGATCCGCGAAGGTCACCGCCTGGCGACGGAAATGGGATTCCAGCTGGTGTCCAATCAGCCGCAGTACTCGGCGCTTTGGCGTGTAGTCGAAGACAAAGTGATCCCCACCTGCGAAGAGCTGGGGATGTCCCAGATTGTCTGGTCACCCATGGCTCAGGGCGTCCTGTCCGGAAAATACCTACCCGGAGAGAAGCCACCGGCGGGCTCACGCGCTACAGACAAGAAGAGCGGGGCCGACTTCGTGAAGAAGTTCCTTGACCCCCAGATCCTCCAGGCCGTGCAAGGGCTCAAGCCGATCGCGGCAGAAGCCGGGCTGACCATGCCACAGCTGGCCATCGCCTGGGTGCTGCAGAATCCTGGCGTTGCGGCAGCACTGGTGGGGGCTTCCCGGCCGAGCCAGCTGGACGACACCGTCAAGGCCTCCGGGGTGAAGTTGGACGAGGACACAATGAACGCAATCGACCAGGTGCTCTCCGAAGTCTCCAACAAGGATGGCGAAGAGACCTACAACGTTTCCCCGAAGACGCGGCCCTGCTAGCGACGGTCGTTTCCGGCGGCCTGGTAACAATGGTGGCATGAACACGCCAGTCCTGGCCGCCGTCCACGTGTCGAAGGAGTATTCGTGGCAAGGTCGAGCACTCACCGCATTACCCCCGGTTTCCGTGGAGGTGTCGACCGGTGCAGTCATCGCCGCCCTCGGAGGGCACAGGTCGGGCAAGTCCACGCTCATCCGCCTGCTGGCCGGCCTCGAGGCTCCCTCGTCTGGAAAGGTTGAAGTCAGCGGCGTTCCCTGGCCGGCGGCTCCCGCCCCCGCCCTCATGCGGGCGCTGAAGGTCGGTAGACCACTGTCCTCGGCCGCCCTAGTCGGGCACCTCACGGTGAGGGAACAGCTGGAGTTGCAGGGGCAGCTGGCCGGTTCCCCGCTCTCCCCTGCCCGGTTGGGTAAGCTCTCCGGCACGCTGGGCCTCGAAGAAGTGCTGGACATTCCCGCCTACCAGCTTGAGCCGGACCCAGCAATCCGCGCTGCCGTAGCCGTGGCGGCCGCGATCCGCAGGGTGATCCTGGTGGACGAGGCCGATGGGCCCAGCCGCTTCCTCATGCCTTCTCTCCCCTGGCTGCGCGCCGCCGCCGAGAACCTGGGGGCAGCGGTGCTGTTCACCACCTCCGACCCAGCGCTCGCCGCCCAAGCCGACTACTCCGTCAGCCTGGACGGCACACCCCCGCTTGAGGGAGTCGTGAGGCAGGAGGAGCTGGAGGCTCTTGCACCGCTGCCCCCACTGCCGCCAGAAGTGGCGCGAGTTGTCGATCAAGCAGAGGCCATCTTGTCCCGTCTTCCCGGACCCATCCCAGACGCAGGCGAGGGCGGCGCACTCCCTTAGGCCCACTTCCGCGGCGATCTGCGCGTCGGACGCGGAACCGGGCTTAGTCAAAGCCCGGTTAATGGCAGACTTGACCTAGAACAGACTGCTTACCAGCGGTCAGAGTCGATCCTGTTGGGCGTGTAGTGAGGAGATTGCCATGACTTCCCCCGAGGAGAACATCGAAGTGGTTGTAGAGGAAGTGGAGTGGATCGATCCCACGCCGCCGAAACGCTCACGCCGGCGCGTTCCTCTTCCGCCCACACGGCACGCCAGTCTCCCGGGCCTTTTCAACTCGGCAGTAGAGGAACTGAAGAGCTACGGACAGACTCAGATTGAGCTCTTCAAGATGCGTGCCACACGCGCATTGAAGCAGGCCAGCGGCGCCATCGTAATGCTGGTGCTGGCCGTGATCTTCGCCCTGTTCATGCTCGGTTGGGCCTTCCACACCGGCGAAGTGGCGTTGCGCCTGGCCGTTCCGGACTGGGCCGCGGCGCTCATCATGTTCGGAATCATCCTCTTGCTGACGATCATCTTCGCCGCCGTCGGAATCATCCTGGCCTTGGGCGCCAAGGCAGACGCACCGGACCCGAAGGCCATGGTGCAAGAGGACATTGAAACCTTGAAATCTGACCTGGCTCAGGCCAAGGAAGGACTGGACAAGTGAGCAAGGAACGCGCAGAAGTCGAAGCCTCCCTGGAAGAACAGGCGCGGGTCAGCAACGCTGCCCTATCGGACACCCTCCAGCAACTCTTCTATGAGGTTCAGCCCAAAACCCAGCTGAACTACCTGCTGGAGGATGCTAAGTACAAGGTGGAAGAGGTCAAATACAACGTGCTCACCACTTTGGACGAAGCCAAAGACGGGGACGCACAGGCCCGCTCGAAAGTTCTGAAGGCCGCCGCCATCGGAACGGGCGTCGTTGCCTTGATGATCTTGAAAAGGCGCCTGAAGAGACGCAAGCACCGCTGAACGCCGCCAGAGTGATCCACACGACCTGTTGACTGGTCGTGTGGAAATGATTTCGCGCGCCGCGGTAGAATGTGCGCGCGACAGAATCATAGGACCCAGGGGACCGGAACACGGACCCGCAAGAGTTAGAGGGGGTCGACGCCATGGGGCGCGGCCGTCAAAAGGCAAA
>CAYFQC010000055.1:0-5206 GCA_964345155.1 uncultured Actinomyces sp. | reverse complement strand
AAAAGGGTGGTATTTCGGCTGTTCTGATGAGCCAGTGTGGCGGTGACAC
The DNA here is from genome assembly GCA_964345155.1 of uncultured Actinomyces sp. Lineage (GTDB taxonomy): Bacteria > Actinomycetota > Actinomycetes > Actinomycetales > Actinomycetaceae > Scrofimicrobium. The sequence goes on along the minus strand of CAYFQC010000055.1, from coordinate 5,157 downwards.
CAGCATGGCGCTCATGGAGAAGGCTCTATCAGACAATGCGGGGCGGACGCGCGTTGGCAAGAGACCCGCGCGCTTTCGAGCTGCCGCGGCGCCTTCCAACCCCCAAGACACCACCGAGCAACCAATGGTTTCTCGGATCAGCAGGGAGCACGCAACGGGCGCGGTCCGGGAATTTCCGAATCTGACGCTAGTTGAGGCCGCCAAGGATGAAGCGGAGAGTTTCGACTGCGCGAAAGAAGTTTCTCGAAAGACGATCCAGAGCGAGTGTCACATCATCAACTTGACCGCAGAGGGCCCCAGCACCACTCTTTGGACTCAGATCAATGCAGTGGTCGGTACAGAAGAAATCCCCGGCTCGCGAGGGGCAGCCTCTCCGCAGCAACGAGTTGAGAACCTGCTGGGCCAGGAGAGCGAAACCGCCCTAGTTCTAGCGAACTACGAGCTTGTTTCCTCTCTAGATAACGACCTCGCCTTACTCGGAGTACTGGAGCGTCTCCCCCAACTTCGCGTTGTTCTGATAGGGAGGGCCTTCGGCATCCTGGATGGTCCACTATCTGCGGCGAGAACAGCTGTGGCTGCTCCGCGTAAGCCACATCGGCGCCCGCCGCTAGGCGACTCTGCCCCCGCCGCCATGTTGGCCCGAATGCTTGCGCAGCAGAAATACACGGACGCGGAGAACTTGATTGATGCTTCGTTCGCGACGTATTCCGGCCTCGCGAAGGAGGGACTGGAGCTCCTTAAACAGATTCCTGAGCATGAAATCACTGAGCATCCCGCGCTCTTGTCGCTACGCCTTGTTCTAGAAGAGCTTGAACCCACGGTCCCACGCAAGCAGGTTCTTCGCATTGCTGCACAACTACGGACTGCGCTTTGGCGGCAGATTATGGAAGACAGCGGCGTGCCGACGGTCCGCCAACTCACCCACCTCATCCGCGCAGAACTCGCCTTGGGAATGGCAGACCAGGCGCTAGCCCATGCCACCGACCTCGAAAGTCTGGTCCACCATGAGGCTCGCGCCTCGAAAGTCGATGGCCGATCAGGGCACGCGAACTCGCTAGCCACGGTTGCTGAAGCCGCTCTCCTATCGGGTGACATGGTTCTTGCCAAGCGAAGTGCCCAACGGGCTCTGGAAGTCAGCACTTTCGAAAAGGACATATTCGAACGGATTCGTGCACTTGGCTTACGAGCATATTTGCACGCCGACTCCTCGGAGTTTGAGGCCGCTGCGGAGGATTTACTCCAAATTACCTTGCTTCTTGAGTCGGCTGGCGGCGATACACCTTCTCTATCTAGTCTCCCGATCCAGCTATCCCAGGCCCTTGTGTCTGCCCATCAAGGCCATCTAGAAGAGGCCGTAAGCGCACTCGATTCGGTGCAGCAACACCGGTTGCACGGCGCGACCTGGGTCTATTTCGTCATTGCGCAGGCAGCCGTGAACTTGCGGGTCAAGGGTGCCATAGCGGCCTACGACCTCATGGCGTCTCGGCTGGCACACCCGCCACACGAAGTGTGGATTTCTCCCACGCTGTCGTCGCGCCTATCAGCTGTCGAGGCGTCTCTGGCGATGCGCAGCGACCTCGTCGATGTCGCACGGCGCTTGCTCTCGGGCCCGCTGGTGCCGACGCCCTCAATTCGGCTGGCGAAGGCACGGCTATTGCTCCTAGCAACGGACGCTAGGAGAGCACGAGCTCTGCTAACCGAGCTTCTCCAGCAACCTCTGCCCTCGAACGAGAGAGCCGAAGCGCTCCTGCTCGCTGCCGCGGCAGCGCATGCCCTAGGTGACACGGGCGAGGCCGCCACGTACATTTCGCTGGCCTCGCGTCTTGAACCATGGGCCTCTTCCGACATTCTCTCGTCAGTGCCCTACACGCTTCTCTCCGAGATGGCGGCGGCTGAACGGGAGGTCCCTCAGGAATTCGCCGAAATCGTCCGTGACATCCCAGAGCACCTGCGGGTAGAGCAGCACGAAGCTCTCTCCGACCTAGAAGCGCAAACCCTCCAAGCAGTTGCCGACTCCGCGTCTTTGTCCGCGGCGTCAGAAGCGCTCGGCGGGCTGTCACTCAACACCATCAAGTTCCGACTGAAGAACATATACATGAAGCTGCGGGTGTCACGTAAACAAGACGCAATATCGCGCGCTCAGCGCTTGGGCTTCTTGCGGGCGCCGGGCGACAAGGTCGAAAGGCGCGATCATGGGCCGGAATAATCTAAGGTGGGCCATCAGGCGGCCGCACTTGGAACAGAAAATTGGCTCATCCGCAACAAGCATGGCATCCCTCACCTTGCTTCACGCACCCTGCGGATACGGAAAGACAACATTCGCAAGGCAAATTGCACATCGAGCGCTCAAGGCCGGAACCCCAGTCCTATGGGCGTCTGCGGCAGGCGCAGAAACCACCCTCCAGTTCTGGGGAGAAATGCTGCGCACTGCCGACATACCTTTCAAAGTGAGAGCGGGTGGACGCCTCGGTCTTGAACCCCTCTTTCGATGGGCGAAAAAGCTAACGGAGCCCACGATTCTGGTTGTTGATGACTACCAAAAAGTGTCTTCGCTCGACGTCGATGGCGCTATCATCCGCCTAATCGAAGGCAGTCCAAACCTGCGGGTCATCGTGGCAGCGCGGCGCATCTACTCTCTGGGAAACCCCTTGGCTACCCGAGGATTCTCCGTCAATGTCTTGAGGCGGCAAGACCTTCAGTTCAACCACGATGAGACGATGGAGCTGCTGGCCAAGTACGGGATGCGGTCCGATTGCTTAGCCGATGGCATTCTGGACGACTTCGGCGGATGGCCTTTGGCAGGCGCAGTACTCGCACGTATGTCACTCGAAGGTTCTGCCCCGCAATTGGCGAGCCAACAACTCGCCACCGACCTCGAACGATTGGTTATCGAGCCGATTGACCGCCGCGTCCTCTATGCGATCGCTACCTCCCGCGGACTCTACAGAGAACCGTTGAGTGATGAGTTCGAGCAGTCTGCGGACCAAGTCCATCACTCGCTGCAACGCCTAGAAGACCTCGGGCTTGTGAGACCAGCCTACGAATCATCTCTGGCGCGGATCGTTTGCCTGCCTGCGGTTGCTGAAGCCGTTCTCGCCGACCCTCCAGACAAATGGGGTTGGGAAGATAGCGCACAGCTACTCCGGCGGAGCGGGCGCGCGTTGTCACGCTCATCCCCTCTCGACGCGTTGAAGCTCTTCATGGAGGCGGGCGACCTCATCGAGGCCGAAGCGCTAGCCAAGCGATACTTCCGGAGCCTACTGGCCGGAGGGGTACAAGCGTTAGACATTCTTCGCGCGGTCAACACGGACGCGCTGAGTGACCATCCGACGTTGCTATCGCTGCTATTGGTTCTCGAAAGCGCCACGCCCTCCGTGCCTGCAGCAACGGTCAAGGCAACGGCCCAGCTGCTGCGCGACCACGCCGAGGAACGAGCGCTTGCGGCGCAAGGGGAGGACATGACCATCGCCGCTGGCTGGCTTGCCCTCGCTTTTCGGACCATGGGATCGTGGGAAGAGTTGCAGCGTGTCTGTGCGGACTTGACCGCTTTCCTCGATCCGGAAAGAATCGAGCCTGCCGTGGGGCAGTGGCGGAGCATACCGCTGGTCTATGCTTCCCTGAGCCAGTCTTCTCTACTACTTGGCAACTTTGAGGCCGCAATCAAGCAAGCCAGTCTCGGCGCCAGCGCGGCCGAAGCCCAGGGCGACAACGCGGCCATTGCTCACACTCGAGCAATTGAAGCCATCGCTCGAGTGATGGCGGGAGATGTCGCCGCCGCGCACAGCGCTCTCATGGAGAGCGAGGCTGCGACAGCCTCCAACCCGGGCATGCTCACCGGTCCCCTGGTCGTTGATATCGACATCGCCGGGTTGTACCTGGCCGCCTACACCGGAGACGTTGACGCGGGGCTTTCGATCCTTTCGCGTTTGGACGGCAAGACAGATAACACAACTATGTGGCCGGTAGCCGTCCTTGCTGAAACCCACTTCTATCAGAGAGCGTACGGAGCTCACTTCGCACGCCTTCAGCTCATGAGCCGCCTCCACAATCAGGCCGACGCATTGGACGTCGCCCCCGCCATGCGAAATGCCCTTTGGGCTTACGCAGCAGACCTCGCTTTGGCAACAGGAGACTACGACCGCGCGCGACTGCTCCTCGAAAAGCTCCCGCCCGGCTCTCTCCACGAACGTATCGGACGCGCGACACTCGCATTGTTCCGGGGCAAGTACCAGATGACCAAGCGCTTGCTGCAGCAGCGATCTTCCGACTCGAACACGTTGGGCGCCTCCGCCAGAGCAAAAGTTCTATACGCCTTGGCCACGTGGGGGCTTGGAGACGTTGAGGAGTCCCTCTCGGTAATCGCCGACGTTGCCAACAATCTCAAGTCCCTAGGCGGTGCGGAGTTGGTTTCAATCCTTCCCTATGAACTTCTAACGGAGTTCGCCAACGGGGTGGCCAATTCGGCGGGACTGTCAGACCCCCTCGATGCCGCGAGCGCCGTGGTTACGGCGGCGATTGATTCGCTTCCCGCGACCTACCGCATTCCCTCACACGTCGAGCTGTCCCCGATGGAACTTGAGGCCCTCCACTCTCTGGTGGAAACTGGATCGGCATCAGAACTCGCCGAAATGATGCTCGTCTCCGTGAACACCGTGAAGTTCCATCTTCGCAATATCTATCGAAAACTCGGCGTGACGAATCGGGACGACGCGCTGGATCAAGCCGCCCTGAAAGGCTACTTGCGACCGTCCTGAGCGACCCAGTGTGGCTGGCCGTGGACTACCATTCGTCCTCAACCCGCGGGAATGCCCACGGGGATCAAGTAGTACGGGGTTTCACCTTTTGGAAGGATGAGCGCGCTGGCGACCTCGTCCTCCCGGAACCCGCCAACAGGCACCGCTCCCAGGTCGAGCGCGGTCGCCATGAGCAGGGTGTTTTGGGCTGCGTGTCCGGCCTCGTTCAAAGTGAACTGCTCAGCCCGCGGTCCGTACTTCTTTTCCAGGCGCGTGGCCGAACCCGCGATCACGATCGTGACCGGTGCGGTGCCTACCGACTCCTGATCAAGAGCTGCGCGCTGGAGAGTGGCACGCGGATCGCCCTCGGCCATCAAGCCGAGATTGTTGGCGGCGGGATCCCAGGCGTAAGTGCCCGGTGGAA
>CAYFQC010000054.1:3775-5384 GCA_964345155.1 uncultured Actinomyces sp. | reverse complement strand
GTCTGCAGCATGCGGAAGCTGTTCTTAGTGACCATGGTGCGCCCGTCTTTACCGGACCCGCCAATGGTTTCGGTGACCCACGTGGGATCGCCTGAGAACAGTGCGTCGTATTCGGGGGTGCGCAGGAAGCGAACAATGCGGAGCTTGATGACGAAGTCGTCAATGATCTCCTGTGCTTCCGTCTCAGTGAGTGTGCCTTCGGCAAAGTCGCGCTCGAAGTAGGGATCCAGGAAGGTGGAGGTGCGGCCCAGGCTCATCGCCGCGCCGTTCTGCTCCTTTACCGCAGCCAGGTAGGCGAAGTAGAGCCACTGGACGGCCTCCTTCGCGTTCGCAGCGGGGCGGGAAATGTCGAAGCCGTAGCTTGCAGCCATCTCTTTCAGCTCTTGCAGTGCCCGGATCTGTTCGGAGATCTCTTCACGGTCCCGGATGACGTCCTCGGTCGACATGCGAGAGCCCAGCTCTGCCTTATCCATCTGTTTCGCGCGGATCAGACGGTCGACGCCGTAGAGGGCGACGCGGCGGTAGTCCCCGATGATGCGGCCGCGTCCGTAGGCGTCGGGCAATCCGGTGACGATGTGCGAGGAACGGGCCCTGCGGACAGCGTCCGGGTAGACATCGAAAACGCCCTGGTTGTGGGTCTTGCGGTATTTGGTGAAGATCTCCTTCACAAACGGGTCGACCTCGTAGCCGTAGGTGGCGAGTGAGTTTTCAACCATGCGCCAGCCGCCATTCGGGATCATCGCGCGCTTGAGTGGCGCATCGGTCTGAAGACCAACGACGACGTCATCGTCCTCGCTGATATAGCCGGGGCCGTGGCTGGTGATGCGTCCGGGGGTCTTCGTGTCAATGTCAAAGACACCTTTTTCGCGTTCTTCCGGGAACATCCCTGAGAGGGTTTCCCAGACGCGGACGGTGCGCTCGGTTGGTCCCTGTAGGAACGACGAGTCACCAACGTACGGCGTGTAGTTGAGCTGGACGAAGTCGCGAACGTCCACAAGGTCTTGCCAAAGGCCGGGGGTGAAACCCCTCCACGCGGCCTCGGTCTGGATGTCGGTAGCAGCTTCCGTGCTGATAGCCATTCGCTTTTAGCTCCCTGCAATATTTGGTTGTTCCGGGGGTTCTTCCCCGCTGCTTCAAGCCTAGGTGGGCGCTCTCACGGGGATTAGGGGCGCCCTGGTGGACCCTGTCACAGGGGTCCCGATTGCAGCGTTTTCCAGTGACACTGGTCGCGACCCGAAACCTGGGTTCAGGACAATAGTCCCAGGTCTGCTGGTGTTTGGCTAAGACGCCCGCCGGTGTCCCAGGACTCGGCTCTGACCTTCAGTCGAGGACGGCCAAGAGCCGTCGCAGAGCTGCTCCGGACTTCGTCAGAGCCTGTCTAAAGCAGCCCTGGCGCTGGTCGTGATCCCCTTGGCATCCAAACCGGATTCCTTCAACAGCGATGCCCTTGGTTTGTGCTCCAGGAAGCGCTTCTGCACCCCCAACACTTGGACGGCTGGTCCGCCCGCAAGCGCGACTAGGCGTGCTAGTTCGGAGCCGACTCCCCCGCTGGCGAGCCCGTCCTCAACCGACAAGACCACGTCGTAGCCGGCAGCAAGGTCCACCAGGT
>CAYFQC010000054.1:2573-3675 GCA_964345155.1 uncultured Actinomyces sp. | reverse complement strand
GCGACTGCGACTCAAAGAGAATGTCTAGGTGTCCTTCGTGCCTGAGTGCTTTGAGTCCACTGGGTGGCTCACCCTTCGGGTAACGCACCAGCGTTGGACCCTTTTGCCAAGCTAGGGCTTCGCGCAGACCCTTCCGCAAGGTGGCTTCATCTCTGGGGGCGAAGACCTTCAGTCCGGGAACCATTGCAGCGAGAGAAAGGTCCCACATGCCGTTGTGCGAGGCGCCGTCATCCCCCGTCAGGCCGGCGCGGTCCAAGACGATCGTGACGGGCGCCTTGTGAAGAGAGACATCCATCAGGAGCTGGTCGAACGCTCTGTTCATGAAGGTTGCGTAGACGCAGACGACCGGGTGAGCTCCGCCGTAACCTAGGCCGGCGGCAAGGGTGAAAGCGTGTTGTTCTGCGATCCCAACGTCTACTACCCGGTCGGGGAAGGCGTCGGCCAAGGGCTGCAGTCCGACGGGAGCCATCATGGCTGCGGTTATGCCCAGGATTTTCGGGTCTTCTTCGGCAGCTTGGAGGAGTTCCTCAGCGCAAACCGCTGTCCACCCGAACCGGCTCTGAGCTACGGGGAGCCCGGTTTCGGGGTGGATCTGGCCGACTGCGTGGAAGCGATCCGCCAGATCTTCCTCGGCAGGCGTATAGCCTCGCCCTTTCTCCGTTATGACGTGGACCAGGATGGGGGCGCGGTAGGCCTTAGCGTGCTCTAGGGCAAGCTCAAGCGAGATCAGATCGTGACCGTCGACGGGTCCCAGGTATTTGATGCCTAGGTCGGCGAACATTGCCTGGGGTGCTAGGACGTCCTTTAGGCCCGTCTTGAGTCCGTGGAGGGCGTTGTAGGTGCGCTCCCCGATCTCCCCCATGCCAAGCAGGGCGCGTTTGCCGCGGGCAAGGGTTTCCTCGTACTTATCCGACGTACGAAGGCCTTGCAGATGGTGGGCTAGGCCGCCGACCGTGGGGGCGTATGAGCGGCCGTTGTCGTTCACGACGATCACCAGGGGAACTTCGGGGCCGGCTGCGATGGAGTTGAGGGCCTCCCAGGCCATACCGCCTGTCAGCGCGCCGTCTCCGACCACTGCGACGGTCCAGGAATCATCCCCGCT
>CAYFQC010000054.1:0-2473 GCA_964345155.1 uncultured Actinomyces sp. | reverse complement strand
CGCCAAAGTCAGCTCAACGACACCAAGGTTTGGGCCCAGGTGACCGCCGGTTTTGGAGACAGAGTTGATCAGGTGGTCACGGATTTCGCCGGACAAGTCGACCAGCTCAACGGATGTCAAGCCTGCAAGGTCAGTGGGGGCGTCGATCCGATCCAGAAGGCGCTGCGAGTTGTTTTGTGACGACCCCATGGAAGGGAGTCTAGCGGAGCGGGACCATTAGACTGGGGACAGAGCGCCAACTGATCGAGGTCCAATGACGAAAGAAATTGCTCCCTACGGAACTTGGAAGTCCCCGATTACCCCGGAGACGTTAACGGAGCGGACGGTGATCCTAAGCCAACTGCGCATCGACGGGCCGGACGTTTATTGGGTTGAGGACAACCCTCGTCGGCAAGGTCGGTCCGTGCTGCTACGCAGGGACGCTTTGCAACAGACCCGGGAAGTCCTGCCGCTACTGGACGGTCAACGACTGGTCAACGTCGCAACCCACGTTCACGAGCGCGGCGGGCGAGCCTACGCCGTCAAAGACGGAAACCTGGTGCTGACCGACGGCAATGATGGACGCGTCTATTCCTTCCGGGTTGCGGACAGGCACAGGGAGCTGGTGCCGCTGACCCCGCTGAGTGGGAAGTTCTACGGGGACTTCGAACTGGACCTTGACCGCGGCCTTGCTTACGCGGTCTGCGAGGACAGGCCAGAGGGCGGCGATAAGCGGGACGCGGTCAACACGATGGTTGCGATCCCGCTGGATGGCTCTGCGGCTAGGGATGAAAGCAAAATACGCACTATTTTCTCTGGCACGGACTTTGTGACGTCCCCGACGCTCTCCCCTGACGGGACGAAGCTAGCGTGGCTGACGTGGCAGCACCCGGAGATGGCGTGGACTGAGTCTGAGCTGCACGTGGGGGCGCTGGACGAGGTTGGGAACATTGTTTCTGACGTGGTGCTCGTTGATTCTCCGGACGTTTGCGCTTACGAGCCTCGTTGGACCCTTGATGGGGACCTGATGCACGTGGATGACTCGACGGGGTGGGCGAACTTCTACCGCACCGAAGGGTTCCGCACGCGCGAAGGCGAACCGGCTGATGCGTGGGAAACCAGGCTCCGGACGCGGGCGTTGCACCCCAGCGACAAGGCTTTTTCTAGGCCCCACTGGCAGCTGGGGTTGCACTCCTACGACAACTTGGACCACGAGCACCTGGTTTGCAGCTGGGCGCAGGGCAACACCTGGAAGATCGGGTCGATCAGGCTCGATAACGGCCTGCTTGAAGAGTGGGACGTCGGGTGGGAACCCGGTGGGAACATTGGCGCCGCACAAGACCGTGTGGTTTTCTTAGGGATTTCTGAGACGGACCCGCCTGCGATCGTTGAGGTTGTGGATGCTCAGGCACACGTCGTGCGTCCCTCGTCCGAAGCTGTGATCAGTGAGGAGTACGCGTCGCAGCCCGAGTACGTCACCTGGGACAACAGGGACGGGAGCGAAAGCTACGGGCTGTTCTATCCGCCGAAGTCGGAAGACTACGAAGGCGAGCCTGGAACGCTGCCGCCGCTGCTTGTGACGACGCACCGGGTCCCGACCATGTCGACGCGGAGCGGCATGGACGCTCACGTGCAGTACTGGACGTCGCGGGGCTTTGCGGTGTTCAAGCCGAACCCGCGTGGGTCAACCGGGAACGGACGGGAGTACCGGGAGGCACTGAATGGTGGCTGGGGCACCATCGACGCCCACGATATCGAGGACGGTGTGAAGTTCCTGGTCTCTAGGGGTTCGGTAGATGCCTCACGGGTCGCTCTGCGGGGTGAGGCTTTTGGGGCGTTCACGGCGCTCTCGTCGCTGGAGAACTCCAGGGTGTTCTCCGCGGGGGTGTTGATCTCGGGGATCACGAACGTTCAGGAATACATGGACTCTGCAAACAAGTTTGAGTCCTACTACCCGCAGCGGTTGCTTGGTGTCGACGAGGTCAGCCCTGAGGCTATGAGTCATCGCTGCCCGTTGATGCACTTGGAACGGATTGAGGCTCCGCTGCTGATGTTGCACGGGACCGATGATCAGCTGGCGAGCATCAACCGGGTGCGGGCGACGTATCGGGAGCTGATGGAGCTTGGGAAGCCGGTTGCTTTGAAGGAGCTTTCGGGCGAGGCACACATCTTTGCGCACGACCACTCGATCCACGAGGCCTTGCGGTGTGAGCTCGGGTTCTACGGTGAGGTGTGGGACCTGAAGGTTGACGGCGGCGAAAAGGTGAAGATCCACAACTTCGGCTCCTAGCCCCTCCTAGCCCCTCCGCTCCCCCGTTTCGGCCGCGCATCGCGCAGCGCTGCCGCACGCGGCCGAACCCTCGTTTTGGCTGCGTGTTGCGTTCTCTTAGGTTCGGCTGCGTGTCGGGGTCGGCGTGGATTCTAAGGGGCCTGACGTCGGGCGGGGAACGCGCAGCCCTCCGGGCAGCTGCGCGTGGGCACCGCGCCCGCGGCC
>CAYFQC010000053.1:2679-5498 GCA_964345155.1 uncultured Actinomyces sp. | reverse complement strand
GACAGCGCCTCCAAAGGTAAAGACCGCACAAAGGCCGCGGCCACACGCAAGCGCGATGACCGACCGGTGGAGAAGAAACCGAACGTCTTCCAGAGGATTGCACTGTTCGTGCGTCAGATCATCGCTGAGATGAAGAAGGTCACCTATCCAACTAGGGAAGAGCTATGGATGTACTTCCTGGTTGTCATAGTGTTCGTGGCGCTGATGATGCTCTTCACAGGGGTCGTCGACTTCGGTTCGAAGGAACTATCTAGGCTAGTATTCGGATAGCACATTCAAAGAAACCCGCCGCAGAAACTGCAGGCGGGTTTTTTGAAACCAATCTCAGCACCCGCGGGTGCGGCCGCGGCCCGTGCGCCCGGCCAGACTCCTATGGAAGGACATCCTGTGAGCGAAGAACTCTTTAGTGGCATCGACATGGACGATGACGTCGACGCCGTAGCGAAAATCGACGCCGAGCTGGAGGGCTTCGACGCTCCCGAAGTGGATTCCGACTCGGATTCGGAAGACGCGATGAATGGGGACGCGGAAGCCGAAGCCGATGAGGCCATCGCCCTAGCCGAACAGCCGGTGAATGAGATTCACGCGGCCCGCCCCGCGGACCCCGAGGAGGGGGAACAGGGCCGTGGCAGCAGCGAAGGTGTACCAGCGGAAGACGCTGACTTGGACCCGCTTGAGGCTCTCAGAGAAGAGTTTGAAGAGCAGGGGGGCGACTGGTACGTAGTGCACACCTTCTCCGGTCACGAGCGGAAGGTGAAGGAAAACCTACAGCGACGGGTCGAGAACGAAGGGTTGCAGCGGCTGATCACTCGCATCGAAGTGCCGATGGAAGAGGTTACCGAGGTGCGGAATACCGTGCGCAAAAAGGTGATGCGGTGCCGGATTCCCGGCTACGTCCTCGTACAAATGCAGGGCACGGGTTTCGACGATGAGATGGATGAGCAGCTTTGGCGTGTAGTCAAAGAGACTCCCGCCGTCACCGGCTTCGTTGGGGATCAGTACAATCCGATGCCGCTGCCGATGGACGAAGTCGTGTCTATGCTCGCACCCGGGCTGCTGGTGGGGAAGGAAGAGAAGAAGGCGACCACTCAGAAGGCTGCCCCGATCGTGGTGGATTGGGAGCAAGGAGAGATCGTTCGTGTCACGGATGGGCCGTTTGCTGAACTCACCGCCGAGATCTCGGAGATCATGCCTGAGACACAGCGCCTGAAGGTGTTGGTCACCATCTTCGAACGGGAGACTCCGCTGGAGTTGCGTTTCGACCAGGTTGAGAAGCTGGCCTAGCCGCGCCTCACAGATGTAAGTGAAGTCGCACACGGGCGGGCTTTCGCGTCCTCGGCGGCTAGTAGAATCGCAGATTGCGCGTGCTCTCACGGGCGCGCGTCTCAACCTCATGTGGGTTGGGCACTCCGCAAGTCTCGGAGTGAATCGCAAGTAGTGAAGGACCCACAAAAACTATGGCACCGAAGAAAAAGGTAACGGGGCTCATCAAGCTTCAGATTCCCGCCGGTCAAGCCAACCCTGCGCCGCCCGTCGGGCCGGCTCTGGGCCAGCACGGCGTGAACATCATGGAGTTCTGCAAGGCCTACAACGCGGCAACCGAATCACAGCGCGGGAACATCATCCCCGTTGAGATCACCGTGTATGAAGACCGCTCGTTCGACTTCATCACGAAGACCCCGCCGGCCGCAGAGATGATAAAGAAGGCCGCAGGTGTGGCCAAGGGATCGGCTACTCCCCACACCACCAAGGTCGGGAAGCTCACCAAAGATCAGGTTCGTGAGATCGCTGAGGTAAAGAAAGAAGACCTCAACGCCAACGACGTAGACGCCGCGATGAAGATCATCGCCGGCACCGCCCGTTCCATGGGCATCACGGTGGAAGCCTAAGCAAACAGCCAAATCTACAAGTGGTAGGGCCGCGCAGCCCGCTCACCACGACTGCAAGGAGAAGCAGAATGGCAAAGCGCTCTAAGAAGTACCGCGCAGCAGCCGAGAAGATCGTTCCCGGCATCCTGTACAGCCCCTTCGAGGCGATGAAGCTCGCGAAAGAGACTTCGGTAACCTCGTTCCCCTCAACTGTGGAAGGCGTCGTCCGTCTGGGCGTCGATCCCCGCAAAGCGGACCAGATGGTTCGCGGCACAGTCAGCCTGCCGAACGGCACCGGTAAGACCGCAAGGGTCCTGGTCTTCGCCGTTGGTGAGAAGGCAGCGCAAGCTGAAGCCGCGGGAGCTGACGAGGTCGGCGGCGACGAGCTGATCGAAAAGGTGGCCAAGGGCTACACCGATTTCGACGTGGCAGTGGCAACGCCCGACATGATGGGCAAAGTTGGTCGCCTGGGCCGTGTGCTCGGCCCGCGTGGCCTCATGCCTAACCCGAAAACCGGCACGGTCACCATGGATGTGGCCAAAGCCGTGAAGGACATCAAGGGCGGCCGCATCGAGTTCCGGGTGGACAAGCACTCGAACGTCCACTTCGTGCTGGGCAACACCGACTTCACCGCGAAGGCGCTGACCGAGAACTACGCTGCGGTCCTGGAAGAAATCCTTCGACTGAAGCCGGCCTCTGCGAAGGGTCGTTACTTGTTGAAGGCCACCGTGTCCACGACGATGGGCCCCGGGATCCCCGTGGATACCACGAAGACCCGTGCTCTGGTGGAAGAGACAGAAGCGGAACACGCCAAGTAGTCCGCGCTTAGCAAGAGGAAGGGCCCCGGTTCGCGCCGGGGCCCTTCCTAATTGAGGTGAGGCCCGCTCAGCTCTGTGCGGAGGGGTAGATGGCTCCAACGATCGCTGCCACGCCGCCGAATACTACGCCGGC
>CAYFQC010000053.1:0-2579 GCA_964345155.1 uncultured Actinomyces sp. | reverse complement strand
GCCGCGTAGTTCGCCGCTTGCGCCAGGCTGACCTTCGGTCTGGACGTGGAGGTCGGGCTTGCGGGCTCGGAGGAATTGCTCATGGCCTCCTCTTGCTCCTCCTGGTGGAGGCCAAGCAAAGGAGCCACCTCCTGAAGGTTTCCGAACTCAGAGATGGCTTGTCCCAGCGCCTCGTTCCTCGACCGACCAGCCGCCCTGGCCCCGGTGTAGGCGTCTTCCATCATTGAGCGCAGCTCGGCCTTGGCTTCCAACACCTGGGGCGTCGGAGGGTAGGGCGCAAACAATGCCTCAAGGTAGTTGTCAATGGTTTCCCTGGACTAGCTTCCTTCCGTGAAACGGTCGACGACCGCCTTGGTCTGCCGCCATTCCGCGCACTTGGCCGCAAAGGCCTCCAACCCGGCGGGGGTAATCCGGTAGTACGTGCGTGGCTTCCCCGATTCGCTCTCACCCGAATAGGCCTCAACCTGCCCGGCCTGTTCCATGCGCTTGAGTGCCGAGTACAAGGTCGTCTGTTTTATGGCGTACTGCTCTCCGGAGACTTCCGAGATGGTTTTCCCCATTGCGTACGCGTAGGAGGGGTTCTCACGCAGCTGCGAGAGCAACAGAATGTCGATGTAACCGCGGATCGCGTCGCTGCTTATCATCCCCGCCTCCTTACTTCACCTAGCGTACTACGTCAGACGTAGTACCACAACCGCCGAGGTTCGCAGGAGAGCGACGCTCAGTCCGTTTCGCGTCGTCCGCGCAATGAGTCGAGCGCCTCCGGCAGCCACTGGTTCCAGAAACGAAAGTTGTGGACACCCGGACCCTCCCGGTAGTCAAGACTCACGCCCACGGCCGCTGCTTCTTCAGCGAAGCGGCGGTTTTGGGAAAGCAGCCGGTCGCGCTCGCCACAAACCGCGAACAGAGGTGTCTGGGCGAGGACGGTGCCCTCCCCGGCGCGCAGACGCCCAACTAGGTCGTCTTTTGGGCGAGGGCGAATGGTGTCCCCGAACCCTAACTCGTAGAGGTCGGGGTGGCGGCTTCGGAACGCATCTTCAAGAACGTCCAGGGTCCCGGAGAGGGAGAACGCTCCGCCGAACGTCTGTGGATAGTCCAAGGCCGCACGAAAAGCCCCGTATCCACCCATCGACAAGCCCCCAATCAACGTGTCCTCACGCTCGCGGCTGATTCGCAGGGTCTCCCGCAAGAGCCCGGGCAGCTCTGAGCCAACCCACAGGCCCCAACGAAGTCCGCGAGCCTGATCAATCCAGAAGGAACGTTGCCCATCTGGCAGGGCGATCACCAGTTGGTGGCGGTCTGCCAGGGTCTGCAGATCCGTGCGAATCGGCCACACTGCATGATTTCCGGTGAGACCGTGCAGGAGTATCAGCAAGCCCGGGTGCTCCATCGCCTCCGGTGTGATTACGGTCAGAGTCGTGGCCATACCCAGGGCGGAGGAGCGGACGTCATGCCAGGTCTGAGTAGTCATGCAGTCAGGGTAGCCGTCGGACGGCTACCCTGATCCAGGGACGTTTCCCAGGGCGACGAAGGAGGGCAACATGCACATGCTGAGCAGCGATCCGGTGCAGGATCCAAGGCAGGTCACCATCAACTTCCTGGACCCGCGAAGGGAATGGCGCCGGCTCCTGGCGGAGTTCGTGGGCACCTTCTTCCTGGTGCTCGTCGCCGCCGGTGCTCCCATGATGGGAACCGCAGTTGACGGGTCTGTTAGCCGCCTGGCCGCCGTTGTTGCCCCGGGGATGATGGTCATGGCCGTGATCATGTCGATGGGTAAGGTCTCCGGCGCCCATCTCAATCCGGCCGTGAGCCTCTCGTTTGCTCTTCGCGGCGACTTCCCCTGGAAGCGAGTGCCCGGCTACATCGTCACGCAGCTGCTCGGCGCATCTGTAGCCTCTTACATCCTGCAGGCCGTGCTGGGTGTTTCCGCGAAGCACGGCTCCACCTACCCATCCGGCGGCTACGGCGCGTGGCCCGCTTTCTGGATGGAGCTGATCTTGACGTTCGGCCTGGTCACAGTGATTTTAGGAACAGCGTCGGGGGCGCAGAACATCGGCATCATCGGGTCGGTGGGTGTGGGCGGCTACATAGCCCTCGCCGGAATGTGGGGCTCCCCGATCTCAGGTGCGTCGATGAACCCGGCCCGCACCTTCGGCCCCAACATGGCCAGTTTGGACTTCACCGCGTACTGGGTATACGTGGCTGGGCCGATCCTGGGGGGAATCCTGGCCGTCCTCATCGGGTACCTGCTGCGTGGGCCGGGCGGCGGCGAGGACGGGTCGGCTGCCGCCCAGGGCATGCTTGGCCTGAAAGTGTTGGATCCGAACCGGAAGTAGGTTTACTTTCCCGCGTCCAGTTCCTTCTTCATGTTCTGAAGGATCGCCTCCATCTTCGCGTCTACCTTGGGGTATTTGGGATCCAGTGCCTTGATGGATTCGATGAGGATAGACAGAGCCTGGACATGTCCGGACCACTTGTGGTTCATGGACAGCACGTACCACGGCGCGTAGTCGGTTGACGTGTGGTTCAGCATGTCGTTGAACGCTGCCGTGTAGTCATCCCAGTAGCCGCGCTCCACC
>CAYFQC010000052.1:0-5965 GCA_964345155.1 uncultured Actinomyces sp. | reverse complement strand
AGCGGGTTAGCGGTTGCTCTTCGGGAACCGGGGTCTCGCTACAGGAGTTCTGCTGACGCCATCTGGCTGGCCAGCTTCTTGTCGAAGCTGAGCAGAGGCGCCAAGTCTCTAGTTTCTGCTTGCAGCGCCACAAAGATGTCGGCAACTGAGAGCTTCGGAAGGCGCTCGTAGTGAGCCAATACTTCCGTCCAGAGTCTGCGATCCACCTTGATGTTTGCTCTCCCCATGAGGGCATGGATCGCCTCCGTGATGGCGGGGCGAGGAATCCTCATGACGCGCTCCAAGACGAAGACGACTTCGACCAGTGCAACGTTTGGTGCAACCAACTCAGCTGACTCTGCGAATAGGTAGTCGACGGCCTTGGTCTGTGCGGGAACGTCGTCAAGGAGCCACCGGAGGATCACGTTGGTGTCAATCGTTGGCACGGTGATCCTCTGCCCTTGACGCCCAGCCTTCACCGGCTACCGGCACGTGTCCCCAAGTGCCGCTCTTCTTGGCCTCGTCCTTGAGCCTCGTTCGAACGGATTGCACGCTACGGGGAGCGTTGAGAACAACGGAATCATTCTGGACTGTGACAGCCAGCTTCTGGCCGGACTGTAGGTTGAGAGCGCGCCTGACAGCGGCAGGCAGCGTGATTTGCCCCTTCGATGTGATCGTCGCATACATCGTGCGCATGTAAGGAGTCTACTAGACGTAAGGCGGCAACCAAGAGCTTTGCCCCATACGGGACTCGCGTTGCCTTGATCCACACCGGGCTCGGTCGCGACCGCGATGACCGTGCAGTCCGACGATGATCGCGTAGTCCGACGTTCCACCGAGGTCTCCGCTGCGAGGGGCTGGTTTACGACACTGCTCCCTCTAATCGCGGGGCATAGACTAGCCAATGTCTCACAGAGGGGGCACTTCGACCGCCCCGAAGCAGCGGGTGAGCGGTTTCCCTTTAGGAAGCGGGGTCCCGCCTGCACCGAGTTCGCCTCTTTGCCCCTCCTAGCGTCCGGTTTCTTGGTTCTTCCCTGTCGCAAAGGAAAGAGACTTGTCACTGGTCCATGTCGTGGCTAGAGGTCCTTCTCCTTGGCGAGGTCCTGGTGGAGGACTTCATCAGAGGTTTTGCAGGTGTCTTGCCGTCAGAACGTTCGGAGGCAAATCAGCGTCTCTATATCCCGCGATATGAGTGCCCGATGGGTAACAAAGTTCGTGAGTTGCGGGAAGAGGCGGGCCTCAGCCAGTCTGAACTCGCTACCCGATCGGGCGTCGCCCAGCCGAACATCGCGGCGTACGAGTCGGGGGATGTCGAGCTTCGCCTGGGATGCTTGAGCGTCTTCGGCTTGCTGCCTGCCCTTTCCCGCACCAGGCTCTCGCTGTGCACCGTGGGGACCTGGCGGCCCGCGGTCACGACTGGTTCGTGGGGGACCCGTCTAACGTTCCTGGTCTTGCTGCGGAGTCGCTGATCATCAAGATTGGTGAGAACGTCGCCAGGGTCAGCCCTGAAACTCGAGGCGCCCGCCCGGACGTGCCGTGGTCGCTGATCAAGAGGATGAGGGATCGCCTGGCCCATCACCACGAAGCGACAGACTCCAGGCTGGTCTGGGACACCCTCGTCGTGGATCTCTCTGCCAGTCGCGCCTACGCCCGGTCGGTTCTGGATCGGTAGTTCGTCGAGGTGGGTTGAGATAGCCAGAAGCTCCTGTGTTCTGCCTTCTCAGGGGCTGCTGCTCTGGAGATTGGTGCTCTGGTCCTGTTTGTCTGTCCTAAACACCGGGGTTGACGCCTAGCGTTACTAACGTTTCTCGTTATGCACTGCTAACGCGATCAGATCGTTCAAAGACAAAACGACTGAGAGGCTGCGGCAGCGGTTGTTGTCCACGCACGTTGGTTTTCGTACCATCCTCGACCAGCAGGGTGCTGAGAAGGCGCGAGCCACAGTCGGGTGTTCCTGCGGGTTCTTGGTCTGAACTGCTTTTCGCTGCAGTAACCGAGCGTCGCAGGAAACAAACGTCTACGACGGTGGCAGCGGGCATGGTCGGCCAGGTCCAAACTGTCGCCTACTCCGCTTTGAAGTTCGCGGTTTGAGGGATGACCAAAATGATGCAGACACTTGCGCAGATGGCAGCCGCACAGGGGCAGTAGCGGAATAGGCAGTCTAGGATGTGCCGACGGTTCGCGCGCGGGAACACTATCCGTAAACGGTAGTGTGCCTGGACCGCAAAGGGTAGTGTACCTAAGTCGCAAACGGTAGTGTATCCGGGTCGCAGCTCCTAGACGCGTACCTGACTCGCCTGGTCGACCCCGCCCTGGCCGCGCGACTCTTGGGTTTGTCCGCTGGCTCCTTGCTCGGTCCCTCGGGTGCACACATGGCTGGACCGTTGTTCGAGTCCCTCGCCGTTTTGGGAGTTCGAAGCATGGCACAGGCTCTGGAGGCTCGAGTAAACCACATGCGGCTCACCGGTGGAGACCGTGAGATTGACCTGATAGTTGAGGGGAAGGACAGGCAGATTCTGGGTTTGGAAGTGAAGCTGAATCCTGCGGTGGCCGACCGTGACGTTAGGCATCTGCTGTGGCTCAGAGACCAGATGCCCGATCGCGTCGTGAATCTGGCGGTGATCACAACCGGGGACAGAGCCTATCGCAGACCCGACGGTGTGGCAGTTGTCCCCCTGGCGCTGCTAGGCGTCTAGCCTGTTCAGGCTGGCTCTCGTTGCCGCTGGCACCACTGGGTCGAAGCGGGTGGTCCTGAAGAGGTTGCAGAGGTAGTCCCTTTCACTGCTTCTGACGCCATTCCCTGCGTAAAACCCGTCGTTCGCTGCGGACGACCCGGCAGCGCCAGCGCTCGGTGAATCCAGATTCGATGAACTTGAGGGTGGCTGCGTTTTCATCCACGGTCCTCATCTCTGACTTCGTGAAGCCGCTCCGTTTCTCAGCCTGGATCTCGATCGTGATGGTGACCTGAGCGTCGGCGCCAACCAGGTGACTGATCACTTCGTTCTGGATCTCGCTGATGCGGTTCGACCAACGTTCTTTAGGCCCTTGTAGCGCCCGGTTTCCTTGTTCTTCCGCCCTGGTGGGGGCGGAGTGTTCGTTGCCTGTCAGCGCCGCGGTCAAGGCCGCTCGCACAGCGTTATCCAAGACTTCTCTGTTGGCAAGCCTTTCCACGTAGGGGTAGCGCGTGTAGTTGGCCCACAGCTCTCCAACGTTCCACGCGCCAGTTTTGCTCCATGAAGGCTCCAGAATCCCGTGCAGTGTCAGTCCGAGCGATGCGGGACCCCGCACGGTCACCAGTTGCTTTTCTTGGGAGAGCTTCCCGCCAACGCGTCCAGCCGTGTACGTACCGATACCCCTGCCTGAACAGCGGTTCCAGCTCAAGGTCATCGAGGTTTGACGCGTGGAAAACGCGGCTCTCGGTTGTGGCGTTGGCATGTCGGAAGGCGCTGTCGGGCTGAGCGGGGCGTTTCGAAGGCGTGTCGGTCTTGGTACGCAGAGCGTGTTCCTCTGACGTTTGGTCTGCACCGAACCTGTTCGGACCTAGCTTCGAGGCCTACTTGGGGTCCTACGGGAGACAGCTCGACTCTCACTGGTCGGAGAAAACTGGCTGCCCGCGGCCATGCCTGGTGCGTGGGGAGGCATGTAGCGTTCCTGGTTTGGTCGCGGAGTCACTGATCATCAAGATCGGAGAGAACCTCGCTAGGGTCAGCCCAGAAACCCCAAGAGGCCACCTAGTGGTGTGCGTCAGCGTACGTGGTCGCTAATCAAGAAGACGCAGGACCGGCTGGCTCATCACCACGCGCTCCCACAACAACTGCAGCAAGGCCAAGAATAAATGGCGCTGGGAGAAACGACGCCGCCACCTGGGAACCGTCAGCACCGCTCGGCTCCGCCAAATCAGGCGATACTGCGCGTAGACGGCAAGTAGCGGGAAGACCACAGGAATCCCGAAGAGCAGGAGCGTGTCGACTAGAGGGCACTGTTGCGCAGCCCCAGTTCTGCAAGTTGCAAGGTTCGTCCGCTGCCGGGAGCCCTTACCTTTGTGAGAGCCGGGAGCTGAGCATCACCAAGATCGGAAGACTCGCGGAAAGAAAGGCCACCCTCGAAGTCGCCCGAGCCGACTGAACCACGACCTCGAACCTAGCAGCGGTGCTCCTAGTATGACGCCATGCAGATCTTTGTCGCAGGCTTAGCGAACGTGGAGACGACGCTTAGTATCGACCGGTTCCCAGTCTCCTACGATCCGGTCAGGTTTACCTTTGATGGCATTGGTTCCAATGTGTCGGGTGTTGGATTCAACGTTGCCGCCGCCCTCAGCACTTTGGGAGAGGAAGTTTTTCTAGCGACCTTGGTTGGCCCCGACCGCCAGGGTTTCTGGGTCCAAGAGGAAATGAAGAACCACGGCTTGGACTGTGGTGGGGTCCGCTCTGAGCTGAGCGCCACTTGCCAGTCAGTGATCCTGACAGACCCATCGGGTCGGCGCCAAGCCCACACGGATCTGAAAGATATCCAAGAAACCGCCTACCCGCTTGACGTGGCCCGCAGGCAGTTGGCGGCCAGCGGAGCGGCCGTCCTATGCAACATTGAGTTTTCCCGGCCATTGTTGGCGTTGGCCCAAGAGTTGAAGATCCCGGTTGCTACCGACGTGCATGTGCTGAGCGACATTGATGATCCCTACAACCGGGAGTTCATAGCCGCGTCGCAAGTGCTATTCCTCAGTGATGAAGGACTGCGGGGTCGGGACCCGCGAAGCTTCATTACTAGCCTGGTGCAACGCTACCGGCCGCGCATTGTTGTCATGGGGTGTGGCTCTGACGGCGCCCTGATGTACGAATCTAGAACTGGCACCTTCACTCACGAAAGGGCACTGCAGTTCCGCCCGGTAGTGAACACGATCGGCGCGGGGGACGCACTCTTCTCCTGCTTCATTCAGGGCTACTTCTCTGGGTTGCCACCCGCAGTCGCGCTACGACGCGCAGTCGCTTTCGCTGGATGGAAGGTCGGTAGCGCAGGCGGAGCACAAGGTCTCCTAACCTCGCGTGAAATTGACGATCTACTGTCCAACGACCGCTAGCGCTATTCCTTGACATAAGGCATACCAAGGGTTTCCATAGGGCTAGACCAGGAAAACAACGAAGGAGTTGGTTGTGGGACGTCTAAAAGACAAAGTGGCGATTATTACGGGCGCGGCTTCGGGAATGGGTGCCGCAGATGCTCGGGTTTTCATTAGAGAGGGCGCGAAAGTCGTCATCACGGACCTCAACGAAGACGCGGGTGAGGCCCTGGCTGCTGAGTTGGGTGAGAACGCCCTGTTCATTCGGCAGAACGTGGCTGACGAAAAGAGCTGGGAAGAAGTCGTAAAAGCGACCCTTGATAAGTGGGGTCGCATCGACATCCTTGTCAACAACGCGGGAATCCTGCTGATGAAATGCATGCGCGACACTACTGTCGAAGAGTTCAACCGGGTAATGGCAGTCAACGTGACCGGTGTGTTCCTTGGAATGAAGTCGGTGGCGGAAATCATGAGAGACCAGGGTGGTGGCGTTATCGTCAACATGTCTTCGGCTGCCGGCATGGTTGGTCAGGTTCAGACTGTTGCCTACTCCGCTTCGAAGTTCGCGGTGCGGGGGATGACGAAGGCTGCGGCGATGGACATGGGTCCGTACGGGATCCGCGTCATCTCCATCCATCCGGGTTCGATTGCCACACCGATGACCGCACAATCGGGTGTTGAGGCGGGTTCGCCGTTGCCGCTCGCACCCCTGGGTCGCAGTGGCGGTCCTGAAGAAGTGGCCGAGGTGGTCGCGTTCGCTGCCTCTGACGCCGCTTCCTACGTGACGGGATCAGAGCTGATCGTCGACGGCGGCCTCACCTTGGGCGACACCCCGCAGGTCTACGAAATGATGCAGACTCTTGCCCAGATGGCGGCCGCTCAGGAGTAGCCGACGTAGTAGTTGCCCAGTCGACCTCAAAAGAGCCGGCTGGG
>CAYFQC010000051.1:1998-6125 GCA_964345155.1 uncultured Actinomyces sp. | reverse complement strand
GACCACCTGGCAATGTCATCGGACGTGGCCAGGGAAATCCTCAAACTGTCAAAGGTCTTTGCGTCCAGCAAGACTTACTCCTCTTTCCTAGCTACGTTCTCTCAGATGATGTCAATGGAGCCGGATGCTGACAACGGGCGAGCGTCCAGGGTGATCCCCAGCTCCTCGCCTGCCCGCATGTCCTCTTCGGTCTCCTGAAGGTCGAGGACGTTGCCCTCTGCATCCAGTGCTTCCACCGCAAGGCAGAGGGACCGCATTTCCTGGATGAGGACTCGGAAGGACTCGGGAATGCCCGGCTCGGGGATGTCCTCTCCCTTGACGATCGCCTCATAGACCTTGACGCGGCCGGAGGTGTCATCCGACTTGATGGTTAGCAGCTCCTGCAGGGCGTAGGCGGCACCGTAGGCTTCCAGTGCCCACACTTCCATCTCCCCGAAGCGCTGGCCGCCGAACTGAGCTTTACCGCCCAGCGGCTGCTGCGTGATCATCGAGTACGGACCTGTCGAACGCGCGTGAATCTTGTCGTCAACCAGGTGGTGCAGCTTCAGCATGTACTTGTAGCCCACCGCGATGGGGTGCGGGAACGGCTCACCAGAGCGCCCGTCGAACAACTGGGCCTTGCCCAGGTCGTCAACCAGACGCTCACCGTCACGATTCGGGTGTGTCACCGACAGCAGGCCCAAGAGTTCCTCCGCGTCCAACCCGTCGAAGGCTGGCGTTGCAACACGGGAGTTCGGCGGGGCGGCGAGGGCGTCCGGGTGCAAGTCGCGTGTCCACGCTTCACCCTTCTCCCTGGCTTCAGTCGCGTCCCACCCCTGCTTGGCGATCCACCCGAGGTGGAACTCAAGCACCTGACCGACGTTCATACGGCCAGGAACACCCATGGGATTCAAGATGATGTCGACCGGCGTGCCGTCCGCTAGGAACGGCATGTCTTCTATCGGCAGGATCTTGGAGACGACGCCCTTGTTTCCGTGGCGACCAGCCATCTTGTCTCCAACGGTGATCTTGCGGCGCTGGGCCACGAGGACGCGCACAGACTGCTTGACGCCCGGACCCAGATCTCCGTCGTCCTCGGTGAGTTCGCGCACGTCGATGACGATGCCTTCCTCGCCGTGGGGAACGCGCAGGGAGGTATCCCGCACTTCACGAGCCTTCTCCCCGAAGATGGCGCGCAGCAGGCGCTCCTCACTGGTTAGCTCAGTTTCACCCTTCGGAGTGACCTTGCCGACCAGGATGTCTCCGGCGCGGACCTCAGCGCCGACACGGATGATTCCGCGCTCGTCCAGGTCTGCCATGGCCTCTTCCGAGATGTTCGGGATGTCCCGGGTGATCTCTTCGACACCCAGTTTCGTCTCCCGCGCATCCACTTCGTACTCTTCGATGTGGATCGAGGTGAGCACGTCGTCCTCGACCACGCGGCGGGACAGGATGATCGCGTCCTCGTAGTTGAGTCCTTCCCAGGACATGTAGGCGACCAGCAGGTTCTTACCCAGGGCCAACTCCCCACCGTCGGTAGCCGGACCATCGGCGAGGACGGCGCCCGGTTCCACCACGTCACCCTCGTTCACAAGCACCCTCTGGTTGATGCAGTTACCCGGGTTTGACCGCTTGAACTTGGACAGGGAGTAGCGAGAACGCGTGCCGTCGTCGTTGGCAACCACGACCTCGTCGGCGGATACCGAGGTGACCACGCCGGACTTGTCCGCGACCTCAAGCTCCATCGCGTCGTGAGCAGTGCGCCGCTCCATACCGGTCCCGACCAGCGGAGCCTCCGTGGTCAGCAGCGGCACGGCCTGACGTTGCATGTTCGCACCCATGAGCGCGCGGTTTGCGTCGTCGTGCTCAAGGAACGGAATCAAAGAAGTCGCGACGGAGACCATCTGCCGAGCGGACACGTCCATGTAAGTCACGCGGTCGCGTTCCACCAGCATCGGATCCTCGCCGGCGACGCGGCACAGGACCCACTCGTCGCTGAAGTGGCCATCAGCGTCGGTCGGTGCAGACGCTTGCGCGATGAACTGCCCGATCTCATCGTCGGCGGTCAACCACTCAACTTCCTCCGTGACCCGGCCGTCAACCACGCGGCGGTACGGGGTCTCAATGAAGCCGAAGGGGTTGATGCGCGCGAAGGCTGCCAGCGAACCGATCAGGCCGATGTTCGGACCTTCAGGCGTTTCAATCGGGCACATGCGGCCGTAGTGAGACGGGTGAACGTCACGGACCTCCATGCCCGCGCGGTCGCGCGAGAGGCCGCCGGGACCCAGGGCAGAAAGACGGCGCTTGTGCGTCAAACCTGCCAGCGGGTTGTTCTGATCCATGAACTGGGATAGCTGGGAAGTCCCGAAGAACTCCTTGATCGCGGCCGTCAGAGGGCGGATGTTGATCAGCGAGGTCGGCGTGATTGCCTTCGGATCCTGCGTGGACATCCGCTCCCGCACCGTGCGCTCCATGCGGGACAAACCCGTGCGGATCTGCGCCTGGATCAGCTCACCGACAGCGCGGACGCGCCGGTTGCCGAAGTGGTCGATGTCATCGGTCTCAACCCGGATCTCCGCAGGCTTGCCATCGCGAATCCCAGGCAGGACCTTCTCCCCCTTCTGCAGGGCGAGCATGTACCGGACCGTCGCGACAATGTCGTCCTCGGTGAGGGTCTTCACCTTCGGCGCTACGTCGAGTCCCAGCTTCTTGTTGATCTTGTAGCGTCCGACTTTGCCTAGGTCGTAGCGCTTCGGATCGCGGTAAAAGTTGTAGAGCAGCGCGTCGCCGGCCTCCACGGAAGCAGGCTCGCCGGGGCGGACCTTCTTGTAGATCTCTTCCAGCGCCTCTTCGCGAGTCTCAACCGGATCCTTCGCGAGCGTCTCCAGCAGCAGCGGGTAGTCCTCAAACAGCACCTCAATCTCAGAGGTGGTCAGGCCGATGGCCTTCAGGAACAGCGTGACCGGTAGCTTGCGCTTACGGTCGATGCGGACTGAGACAGCGTCACGGCGGTCAATCTCAAACTCAAGCCATGCTCCGCGGCTCGGGATCACGCGCGTCGAGTAGGTGTCACGGTCCGAGTTCGGATCCGACTGCCGCTCGAAGTAGACGCCCGGGGAGCGAACCAGCTGCGACACGACGACACGCTCAGTGCCGTTGATTATGAAGGTTCCGTCCTCGGTCATCATCGGGAAGTCCCCCATGAAGACAGTCTGGGACTTGATCTCACCGGTCTCCGAGTACGTGAAGTCAGCCTTCACGTACATCTTCGAGGAATAGGTGAGGTCTCGCTCCCGACATTCGTCCGGGCTGTAGATGGGAGGTTCAAGGGTAGGCTCCCGGAACTCAAGGAGCATCTCCTTGCGCGGATCCTCGATTCCCGAGACTTCCTCAAACACCTCGTCGAGGCCGGACTCTCCGTGGACTTCCTCACCGCGGGCTACCGCCTGCTCGAGGGCGGTCTGGGAGTATTTGCTCCAGTTGCGCGTGCCACAGAGCCAGTCGAAGCTGCGGATCTGCAGCTCCAGCAGGTTTGGCGGCTGGAGGGGTTCGCGGAGCTTCGCGAAAGAGATACGGTGTGTTGGTTCGTATGCGGCGTTCGCCGCGGTAGAACTGGCAGCCAAAGGGGATCCTTCCCAGCAAGTTTCGTTGCGGTTGCGCGCGTACGCCCGGCCCCTAACTGAACTCTGTCCTTGCTCGCGTGGCGCTGATACGCGAGTGGATACAGGTCACCTCGGACACGTGGGCGCAAATGTTGAGCTTATGCGGCGCCGTAGTGTATAGCAATGGCAACGGGCGTGAGGTTGGGCACTGCGAGGCCTGTGGAAACAGGCGGGATCTGCACGGACGGGGCGTGGGGCTGCTCACTCTGCTGCGTTCTGGGGATGCCGGCGGGGCCCGAGCCAATCCGCCACACAGCCAGCCCGGTCCGAACTCCGAAACCAGGCCCGCCGCGCCCTGAACTCGCAGGCACACCCTTTGACACCTTGTCTCGGCACAGTCAGGTTCCAAAACCTACGATCCGTCCCAAAACCTACGATCCGTTCGACCCAAACCCCGTTATACCGCCGTCCACCCGCAACCGTCCGTAGGCAATAGAACCAACCGTAGGCAACATGCCCAGCACTCACCGCCCGCGGCCCAAACCG
>CAYFQC010000051.1:0-1898 GCA_964345155.1 uncultured Actinomyces sp. | reverse complement strand
CCCCACCCTCTTGACCCCCTCACCCGCGACAACCAACGTCGGGGCCCACCTGCACCCCCTGCACCAAGCGGGCCCGACCCAGGCCCATGGCTGTCCACAGGGTCCGCCCTCGCCAGAACCGTGGTGCGGGACGGGACGCCAGACTTGGCGCGTGGACAGAGCATCAGCGATACTCGGGCCGGACGCGATTGCGCTGAGTGCTCGCGGGTCGTTTGTCTCGAAGGAGAGAGCCGCAGCCGAAGAGCTGGTTCGCGTCCACCGGGGTGTCTACCTGCGCGCCCGCTCGGTCGGCAGCAACTCGCCACCGTGGGTGGTGCGGAGGAAGGTGGCGGCCGCTCGGCTCCTAGCGATCAGTCACTATGTCAGGCCGGGCGACCTTCTCTTCACAGGCGAATCGGCTCTGACGGCCTGGGGAATCGACACCTGGTGGAACAACCCCGACCTTGAGTGCCGACGCCGCGGGTCGGGCTTCCACTCTCCCGCCCTCGCGCCGGTGATAGTGCACGACGTCCGCGTCCCTGGGGTGAACGTCCGCCGGATGACATCCAAGGCTCCCGGAGAGGCTTTCCCGTTTCAAGGCGCCGGAGCACTCAGCGTGGGAACGCTTAGCCCTGTACGCGAAACTCTCCCGGTGCCGACTGCTCGACCCGAAGTGGTGGCGTTGGATATTCTCCGCGCGCACCACCCGCTCCAGGCGCTCCACAACGCATCCATGCTGCTCCGGGCCCTTTCTGGTTTCGACCGCCGCATGTTGAAGCCCTCCCGCGACCGTGAGCAACTGCTTGTGGAAGATTGGCGTGCGCAGCTGTCGGCCCTCGGGAGATCCCACCGAATCCGCGCGGCTAGATCGGTTTTGGAGATGGTCAACGCGGGCATAGAGTCGCCTGCGGAGTCCATAGCCCTTTGGACCCTCCGGCACGTCCTCCCGCGCGCTGTGCCTGTGATCAGCCAGTTTCCCGTTGCACACCGCGGCGGGACGTACTTCCTCGACCTAGCCCTTCCCGAACAGCGCGTCGCATTCGAGGTGTCGGGCTACGGCAAGT
The DNA here is from genome assembly GCA_964345155.1 of uncultured Actinomyces sp. GTDB lineage: Bacteria > Actinomycetota > Actinomycetes > Actinomycetales > Actinomycetaceae > Scrofimicrobium. The sequence continues at coordinate 855 of CAYFQC010000051.1, read as the reverse complement.
TCGGGAACACGGAGGCCTCCGCATGGGAGACGGGACGCAAGCTTCTCAGCCGCCAGCAGGACCTGCAAGACCTGGGATGGGACATCATCAACCTGACGTATGACAGGGTCCGGCGGTTACCACACCTCAGCGCGTACTTGGCTAAAGCCCTTACTGAGCGCGGCGTCGCAGTTCAGCCAACACCGGTGAGCGCGCCTCCGAGCCTCATGTCCCCCAGCCGCCGGTTCTAGACGGTCGCGGCGCCGCAGCTGTGCCACCACGGTCGCAACCAGTGCTCGGCGTGGCCCAGTCCAAGTACCGCGCCACCACCTGAAGCGGTCAACTCAGCGAGGGCGACTCTTGCGCCTCCAACTCAGCCATCCACTCCTCACGCTCGCGGTTGTACTCCTGGAGTGAGCGAACGGAAAACGGTCCGCGCCGGAGCGACTCGATCGCCATGACAGCCAGGCCGAACTGCTGGATGGTCGTGACCATGGCCTTGTCCGATCCAGTCGCAGCAGTGCGGATCGCATACCCGGCGGATCGCGCGTCCTCCTGGCCCTGCGGCGTGTTCACCACCATGTCGATCTCTCCAGCCTCAATCAGGTCAACGATCGAGGGGGAATCGTCTCCTTCGGATCTCTCCGACAGCCGCGTCATGACTTCGACGGCGATCCCATATCGACGCAGAACGTCCGCTGTCCCCGTGGTGGCAACTACGCGGAATCCCATTTCCGCCAACCTCTCTACGGGGAACACGATGGACCTCTTGTGCCTATCCGCAACCGACACGAACACGGTGCCTGCAGTTGGCAGCCCGCCGTATGCCGCGGCCTGGGACTTCGCGAACGCGGTCGGTAGGTTCACGTCCAGCCC
>CAYFQC010000050.1:0-6163 GCA_964345155.1 uncultured Actinomyces sp. | reverse complement strand
CGTCCGGCCTCCTCCTCCACTTCCTCCGCGAGCGCCTCCAGCCACGCCGCTATCCCGTCTGGCCCATCGCACAGGACGTCGGCACGCTCGGTCAGCTGCGGGGCCTCTGCGGACGCGGACACAACCGCGCACGTCACCAGGCCCTGCCCCCCTATCCGTGCGAGGGCGTCAAAAGCCGCCAGATCCCCCAAATCATCACCGGCGAACGCCACGGCCACCGGGCGCACCTGGCTGACCAGTTCGGTCAAGGCGTCACCTTTCGTGACGCTCGTCCCACGCAGTTCCCACACGTAGCGACCTGGTTCCACAGTCAGCCCGCACTGCGCCGCTATCTGCCGCACCCGATCCTCCACCTGCGAAAATGCCGTCTGTGCGTCCACCACGTTCCGAAGATGCAGGGCAACCGCCAAGCCTTTGTCCTCAACGCTGGCGCCCGAATACCGCCGCGCCAGTTCCACCAGCTGTTCCTTCGCAGCACCGACACCTTCTGGCGCCGCAAGCGCTGAACGTTCACCCGTCGCCAAATCCAAACGCTCGGCGCCGTATTGGCCGTAGAGCTTCGCCCTCGCCAAGCCCGGACGCGTAGCTATACCCGACAACTCCAACAGTGTCTCCACAGGGCGACCCGAGATGATCGCCACAGACGCACCCGCTTCGCCGAGCCGAGCCAACGCGAGAGCTGACTCCTCCACCATCCTCGCGTCGCCAGGCCGGGCCACAATCCGCGAAAGGGTCCCGTCGAAATCAAAAACAAGCAGGGTGTCTTGGGGTTGCCGCCCCGCAAACTGCATGAAGTCCACTCCCGCACGCGTCTGCACGCTCCAGTGATGCTCGCTCATAGCACCACTCTGCCAGCTACAGCACCTTCTGCGCTTGCCACGCGGCCCACGCCGCCAACGTCAGAGCGTCCGCGATGATCCCCTGGCGGATCATCTCCCCAACTTCGGCGGGCGTGAACCAAGAGGACTCTTCCGCCTCGCCATCCGTGGCTTGGGCTGCGCCCTCGCTCACGTCGCACGTCACAACGGCCACCGGCTGAGGATAAACAGAAGAATCAATCACGAAGCAGGCAATCTGCGCGGCCGAATAGCCGCAGTAGCCAGTCTCTTCCAGCAGCTCCCGCAAACCCGTCTCCACCCCGTCCTCGTCCGCAACATCACCAACCCCGCGGGGCAGCTCCCACAGCTCCTTCCCCGCCGAGGGACGAACGGACCGAACGAGGACGACCCTTCCATCCCGCCAGCCGAGCGTGACCGCACCTGTCCGCCCTTCTGCCATGAGCACGCGATGGTGCGTGTAGGGCACGCCGTGAGCGTCAACACGCTGGGAACCTTCAACCGTAAATGGGACTCCGTCTGAGGACTCATAGAGAACGCGGAAACCCCCCACGCCAGCAGACTCAGGCATTGTCTTTCCTTCGATAGAGAACCAAGCGCGCGGTAGGAGAAGGCCTGAACAGCTCCACAAGCGCCCAGATCGAATCCCAAGGCACCGTCGTCAAAATGACGCCACCCAGGAGCAGCCAGGCGAAGAAACTATCAAAAGCCGCTATCTCAAACGCAGGAACAGCCAGGAGGATCGCGACGATCCCCAGAAGGATACGCAGAACCGAGTCCCAAATGGTGCCGCGTCGGGACGGTGCAGAAACCACGCGAGTGGCCTGGTAGCCCAGACCGCGGATCTCCCCCTCCGTGCGGCGCGTTGACTGCCCGGCCCTGCGCAGAGCATCCCGCTGCCGCCCAGAAGCATCCCACGCCAAAGCCATGCCCGCCGAAGACGTCTCCTTACACCACGTCACCAAATCCCGCGGCATCCGCAGACTACGGCCCACGGCGACCCCCGTCTCAGAGGACGTGGCCCCGAAACTCAACCAGTCGGCACCAAGATGCTGGGCGAGGGCGAGCAGGTACCTATCGTTCCACCACCTCTTCATTTCTCGTTGTGCGTCCGGTTCAAGAATCGAAGTCTCGATCAAAGCGAACGCCTCACTTCGGGTCTTCACCCGCTCCAAAGCGAAGATCAGCGCCCCCGTACCATCACCGAAGTCAGGAGCAGCGGGGGCCAGCTGGAGTTCGAACGGGTCATGCCTGTCCTGCGGCTCGTAGACAATGAGTCCACTCTCCACGTAGCGCAGCCACTCCTCCCACATGCGAACGTAGCGCCCCGGCGGCTCCACCCCGGGTTCCATCCCGTCCAAGGACCAACGAAAATCCTGCCTCCTCAAGCGCCACTCAAGCCCGTCGCGCAACGTGGCCGCAGGCCCAGTGATCACCAAAGGAAAGCGCCCGTCATTTGCGCCCAGGGCGCGCAGGAGCCCCTCTGGGCCGAGAGTCATGAAGTATTGGCCGTCCAGGACCATCGCGTCCGTTACCAGCAGCGTGCCCGATATCAGACGCCCGACGCGCAGCATACCTGTGAGCTCCTCGGTGGCGACACGGGCCGAGGAACCTCCAGGTACGCCCACGCCGCGGTAGCGAAGGGCCTGCTGGACGGAGTCCAGTTCCGTGATCATCATCCGAGACAAGAGGGAAGGAGAGGCAGCGCGCACGCGCTCAGCCTAGTGGCGCAAGCAGCAGCACGTTCCGTTCCAGCGCAAGTCGAAGCCCGCAAACGTGACTACACCGGGCGCACCAACTAACGTGAAAGAGGACTATTTAGGAGGCACTGTGCCGAAGACACCGACCGGTGACGCCAGCTTTGTTGTGGTGGCGAACCGCCTGCCCGTGAACCGCGTGGTCAACGCGGAAGGTGAGGCATCCTGGGAGACCGCGCCGGGAGGGCTGGTTACCGCCCTCGAACCCCTGATGCGTGAGAAGGGCGGCGCGTGGGTGGGCTGGATCGGAGTCCCCGATGAGGAATTGGCGCCCTTTGAACACGACGGATATGAAGTCGTCCCAATCGAACTGAGCGAACAGGAAGTGGAGGAGTACTACGAGGGCTTTTCCAACGCGACCCTGTGGCCGCTTTACCACGACTCCGTTGCCTTCCCCGAGTTCCACCGCGAATGGTGGGACGCATACGTACACGTCAACCGCCGTTTCGCGAAAGTAACCGCGCGCACCGCGGCGAAGAACGCGACCGTGTGGGTCCAGGACTACCAACTCCAACTGGTTCCGGAGATGCTGAGGGATATGCGCCCCGACCTGCGAATCGGGTTCTTCCTCCACATCCCCTTCCCGCCCATCGAACTGTTCGAGCAGATCCCGTGGCGCTCCCAGATTGTCCGCGGACTGCTGGGCGCCGACCTCGTGGGATTTCAGGTACCCGGCGGCTCTTCCAACTTCATGCGCCTGGTGCGGCGACGGACGGAATTCAAAACAGAACGCAACCACGTTCTCATGCCAGACGGCCACGTCTGCACTGCCAAGGCCTACCCGATCTCTATCGACGTGGAAGGTTTCCACGAACTGGCAGAGTCCCCCGAGGTCATCAATGAGGCCGACGCTCTGTATGAAGAGCTGGGACGCCCCAAGAACATTCTTCTTGGTGTCGACCGCCTGGACTACACGAAGGGCCTGAAGCAGCGCATCCGGGCTGTTGGGGAGCTCTTTGCGGAAGGCAAACTCAACCCCGAACAGACGGTGTACATCCAGGTGGCGAACCCATCGCGGGAGGACGTCGAACAATATCGGATCCTGCGCGACGACATCGATCAGCTGGTCGGGCGAATCAACTCCGAGAACGGAGGCGTGGGGCGCCCCGTCATCTCCTATCGGCACTCCAATTTCAGCCGCGCCACCATGGCCGCCATGTACCGGTTGGCCAACGTCATGCTGGTCACGCCGCTGCGAGATGGTATGAACCTAGTGGCGAAGGAGTACATTGCCTGCCACCCGGGACGCTCCGGCGCGCTGGTTCTGAGTGAGTTTGCGGGCGCCGCGCGGGAACTGAAACGCGCGTACCTGGTGAACCCCTACGACCTGGACGGGATGAAGGCCACGATCATGGAGGCTCTCACCGACCCATACTCGGAGCGTGCGAAGCGGATGCGGGCCTTGCAGCGGCAGGTGTGGAAGCACCCGATCAGCAAGTGGGCGCACGACTTCCTCACCGATCTGGCCGGCAAAGCAGACGACGAGGCGGCCTCCACCGACTGAAGGCGGGAGCGCAACTTAGCAGGAGGGATCATGGCGGGACAGGTCTTCTGGAGGACTTTCGCGGCGGTGTTCGCGATCGCGGCCGTAATCGTCGGCCTGGGACTGTGGGCGGCCGCCTCGCGCTCAGATCAAACTAACGGGGCCACATCCGGTCAGAGTGCCCAGTCCCAGTTGGCCACCGCGGCTGGCGCCGGGGAAGGCGATGCATCCTCGCCGGGTGAGGCCTCGCCGACCCAGGTCTCACCCCTAACGTTGGCTGAGTTCGCGGACAGCACCTACGCGGTCCCCAGCGGCTGCTGGTCGCTGGTCACCACAGCGGACACTGCCCCCGGGGAAGTAGCGTTCGAGGACGGCGCGGCTGAGACGGAGTTTTCCGGCGCCCTCGCCCGCATTGACGGCTTCGCGAGTCTCCAGGCTAACGGGGAGCAGTATGCGGCCCTGGGCTTTTCATGCACGGGTGGCGGGACCTATTACCAGGCGTTTTGGGGTGTTTACGACCGAGATCTGAATCTGCTTGCCGAGGGCAACCGGACAGACGTTACCGCTGTTGCACCCGTAATAGTCGGCGCCAGCGCCGGCACGTTCACCGGGGCTGGAAACACGTTCGAGTCCAGGATTGAGAACATCCTCCTGGGTGGGGACACCGGCGGCGGAACCGGCGCTGCGACTGTCACCTACCAGTGGAACGGGACCAGCGCTCAGGTCATGGACGTCATCTACGAACTGCCCACGGGGTCGGCACGAATGCCTGACCTGGACCAAGTCCAGGAGATCTACGACCTACTGGCGGAAGACAGCCCGGCCGCCTACGAGCACATAGGCACGAAGGTAAAAAACCAGATCCAGTTCGGGTTCGGGGACGGAAGCATTCCCTTCTCGGAGGTGATCACACCTGCGGGAGGCACCGTCGAGGGCTGCGTACTTGGAGGCGCAATTCCCGAAGGCGGCACGCGCCAAGACTACGTCGATGACTCCGGCGTCTACTTCCCTACCGTCGAATACCTGGAACCGGGATATTTCTACTGTGGCATCAACACTTTGGCTGTCGGGGGATGGTCCCCCAGTGAGCTGGACGGGAAGCTCTCCTACAGCCAGTGGTTCATGGTGCGTTCCGACCTGGAAGGAACGCCATTCATTTACGATGTGCCGCGGACTTTTTCCTGAACGCACTCAGCACAGGGGGACGGTCACTTCCCGAAGGCGCGGAGATGTCCAGGGCCCTAGCGCAAAAAGAGGCCCGATCCCACCTCAGAGATCGGGCCTCACCAAAGCCTCGTGCCGGCTAGACCGCGTAGGTCAGGCACTCCGCTGTGTCAGCCCCCACGCGGATGGAAGGCGCTGAGCATTCCAGGTGGGAGTTGTGCTTGCAATCGACCTTCTGGCAGGCGCCAACAAAGGACTCCACGCGGTCCAGGCCGCCCTTTACCCCCAGCGGAATGAAGGTAACGCACGATGCGTCCTTCGCCTTTCCGATGGTGATAGCAGCCGCCGCGCAGGCGTCGTCGTGGTTGTAAGAGCAGGACTCGACGGTGCAGCCGAGGACCCTGGGCAGTTCGCTTGTAGCCATTGCGCATTCCTTTCCTCGTGTCCGCCCGTGTTTGCTACGCCCTTTTGGTGTAACCGAGCGGTCCATTAAGGAAAGAATGCCCCGCACCCGCAACCATGTCATCCACGACCACAAACCCGCTGGTCAAACCCCATTTAGGAGCACCCAAGTGGCTTCGCGATTTCGCGGCATCGCCGTTTCTAAAAGTTCTCTAATTGCTGGTGCAGCTGTTTCCTAATTGCAGAGCTGCGCTGGTGCGGCCTAGTTTCGCATCCCCACGAAGTAACCGATGATTCCCGTGATTACGAACAGGATGAAGCCGACCACGGCCAGCCAAAGGAGTCCCTTCACGACGAACCCGGCGATCGTCAGCGCCAGCCAAAGGATCAGCAGGAACCCGATGAACCAAAGAAAACCACTCATGTCGATCTCCCCCAAAGATCTCAAGCACCCGCACAGGTCAGCGCGGCGGAACGAAGTCCAACGGCAAGTATATGGGGAGCGGTTCCAAGGCGCCCGA
>CAYFQC010000049.1:0-6952 GCA_964345155.1 uncultured Actinomyces sp. | reverse complement strand
CCCGACATCCACGGTGTAAACGTGGCGCTCTAGCCAACTGAGCTATAGGCCCTGCAGCCGCCGCGCGAAGAAGCTCGCTCGGCAACCCGTACATCATACGTGCCGAGCGCGGCCGATAGAAACGAGGGCGACCCAGATCACGACACAAGCACGCCTAGCGCTTAGTTCTATGTAAACTAGAACTATGAAACCTGAGACTTCGTCCCGCCGTCGCATTGCCATATTCGGGATAGCGCTACCAGCCGCCGCCCTGACCGCAGCCTTGGTGCTAACACTCCTCTGGATCCCGCGCCTGCCCAATCCGGTCGCCGTCCACTGGGCCTTCTCGGGCACCCCCAACGGCTTCGGCCCACCCGCCAGCTACCTGGCGATCACCACTCTGGCCTGGCTATTGTGGCTGGCCATCGCCATCCCCAACCTGAGGCTGGCCCGCAAAGGGCGCTACTGGACCACGTCGCGCTGGAACCTGACCCTTGGAACCTGGATAGCCTGCCTGCTCTCGGGAGTCACCATCGGTGGTCAAATTGTCCAGCTCGACCTGCCAACCTCGGCGGAGGCTCCGTCAGTAGCGGGCCCGCTGCTATGGTCGCTCGTCGGGGCCACCGCCCTCGCGCTGGTTACTTACGCGGGATTGCCGAAAGGTCAGCCCCAGGCAACCCGGGGCGGACAGATCACCCCCACACCCCTACGCCCGGGCGAGAAGGCGGCCTGGCTGTCCGAAGCCACCAGCCCGAAGTGGATCACGATTCCCGTCTTCGTGGTCGGCTCCGCCTCCCTCGTCGCCGGGGTTGCGGCCGCGTTAGGGAGGACCCCCGACGCTTGGCCGCTGCTTGGTGTGGGGGCGATTCTGCTGATCGTCCTCGGCGCCTTCACTACGTTCAAAGTGTCGGTGGGCAGCGAGGGCCTGGTGGTGCGCTCGTATCTGGGATGGCCGGGGAAACGCGTCGCCCTAGCCCGCATCCGCAGCGTCGAACTGGTGGAAGTGGACCCGATCGCGCAGTGGGGCGGCTACGGATGGCGGTCACGGCCCGGCGGGAGCGCCTTGGTGACGCGGAAGGGCGTCGGACTGCAAGTAACGATGACCTCCGGTAAGACCTTCACAGTTACGGCCGAAGACAGCGCCGGCGGTGCGCGCCTGCTGGCCGCCTTGATCGCTGATGCAAACCAGACACAAGACGGGGAGGCCGCAGATGCTGATTCGCATTGATCCCTCGCTGGACCAGGCCATTTACGAGCAGATTGCAGACTCTGTGAGGGCACAGATCGCTTACGGCGCCCTCGCTGCCGGAGATCGCCTGCCCGCCGCCCGCGACTTGGCCGGACAGCTGGAAGTGAACCTCCACACCGTGCTCAAGGCCTACCAGTTGCTCCGCGACCAAGGAACAGTGGAGCTGCGCCGGGGCCGGGGAGCAGTCGTCACCGACAACGCGGCGGCCTTGGAGGCGCTGTCGGAGGGCGTTGACGCCGTGGTGGAACTGGCAGCAAAGCTGGGTGTGCCCGGCGACACCCTGCTGTCATTAGTGCGCACGCGCTTAGCGCAAGGCTAGGCGCGGCAGGACTCAGCGGGTCCGCGGACGGGCAACCATCTGGATTCCCGTCCAATCCTTGGCAACCGAAGTGGGAGAAGTGGCCTTCAGACCCGCAGTCTTGGCTGCCTCCGCAACCTGCTCAATCGGAACGGCAGAGGGACGCCCCGGCTTCGGCGTCATCACGACAATCACTCCGCCCGCATCGTCCAGGTTCGCGCTGGCATCCATGAGGACGTCTTCAAGGTCCTCCTCGAAAGCGTCTTCCTGGCGCCACCAGATCAAAACGCCATCAACGACGTCCCCGTAGTCCCAGGCGACGATCTCCCCGCCGATTTCCTTTTCCACGGCAGCTCTCAGTCCGTTGTCCACGTCCTCATCGAAGTAGAACTCCTGAACTACCTGACCGGGGGTGAACCCGAGTCCTTCGCCCACCTGACAAACCACCTTCCGAACGGTTTCGGCGCAGATACACGCGGCGCCTGTTCCAGCCCCAACATTGTAACTGGCGAGGGCGATCCGGCCGCCACCGCCCGCGTCGTCCGGCGGAAGATCGACGAGGGCGAAGTGCGCGGGTTACCCGGACACTCTCAGCTGAGGTCAAGATCATCGGCCAAAGGTCCCAACGGGACTCGCTACCAGTCGGGGGATGTTGGACAATAGTGCTTGTGCGTCCGCCACCTGCGGGCGGCCAAGGACTTCAAGGATGTGGTTGCAAGTGACCCCTGTCAACAGACCGGTTGTCAACGGAATGCTCAGCCAGGTGCCGGATAACGACCCCGATGAAACAAGAGAGTGGGTCGAATCTCTGGAGGGCCTGATAAAGGAGAAGGGCGCACCCAGGGCCAGGTACCTGCTGCTCCAGATGTTGGATGAGGCGCGGCGGCGGGATGTCTCCATCCCCCTTGAGACCACTACCCCATATATCAACTCGATCCCGGTGGAGCAGGAGCCCTACTTCCCCGGCGATGAGGCAATGGAAAAGCGCTACCGCATGTGGATCCGCTGGAACGCGGCCGCAATGGTGACGCGTGCCCAGCGCCCCGGTGTGGGAGTGGGTGGACACATCTCTTCCTACGCATCCGTGGCCACTTTGTATGAGGTTGGGTTCAACCACTTCTTCCGCGGCAAGGACCACCCCGGCGGCGGGGACCATGTCTATTTCCAAGGACATGCTTCGCCGGGGAACTACGCCCGCGCATTTGTCGAGGGACGTCTAAATGAGGAGGACCTGGATGGCTTCCGCCAGCAGGCCTCCACCGAGCACGGCCTCCCGTCCTACCCGCACCCCCGTCAGCTGGACTGGTTCTGGGAGTATCCGACGGTGTCGCTCGGCCTCGGCCCGGCGGCCGCCATCTACCAAGCATGGGCGGACCGATACCTTCACCTTCGAGGTTTGAAGGACACCAGCCAGCAACACACCTGGGCATTCATCGGCGACGGAGAGATGGATGAACCCGAGTCACGCGGCCTGCTCCAGATGGCGGCCGTGCAGGGCCTGGATAACCTCACCTTCGTCGTGAACTGCAACCTGCAGCGCCTGGACGGGCCAGTCCGTGGAAACGGCCAGATCATTCAGGAGCTGGAGTCCTTCTTCAAGGGCGCAGGCTGGAATGTAATCAAAGTGATCTGGGGCCGCGGCTGGGACAAGCTGCTGGCCGCAGATAAGGACCACGCCCTCGTCAACTTGATGAATGAAACTTTGGACGGGGACTACCAAACATTCAAGGCGAACGACGGCGCCTACGTGCGTGAGAACTTCTTCGGCCGTGACCCCCGCACGAAGGCGATGGTGGCCAACTGGACCGACGACGAGATCTGGGATCTGCGCCGCGGCGGCCACGACTACCGCAAGGTATACGCCGCGTACAAGGCGGCGATCGAGCACACCGGGCAACCGACGGTCATCTTGGCGCACACCATCAAGGGCTACGCGCTTGGCCCCTCCTTCGCTGGACGCAACGCCACTCACCAGATGAAGAAACTCTCACCGGAAGACGCAAAGCTGCTGCGGGACCGCCTGCAAATCCCGATCTCCGACGAGGAACTGGATAAGACACCCGGCGTCCCCCCGTACTACCGGCCCCCGGCCGATGATCCGGCGCTCATCTACATGCACGAACGTCGTCAGGCCCTGGGCGGATACCTCCCAGAGAGGAAACAGAGGGATCCGAAATGGCCGACCATTCCCGATAAGCCATTCAAGGGTCTCGGCAAGGGCTCAGGCCACCAGAAGGTCGCGACGACCATGGCTTTCGTCCGTGCTTTGAAGGACTTGATGAGGGACAAGGAAGTCGGCAAGTACGTGGTGCCTATCATCCCGGACGAGGCGCGCACCTTCGGTTTGGACTCCATCTTCCCTTCCGCAAAGATATTCAACACCCACGGGCAGAACTACACGGCGGTGGACGCGGACATGATGCTGTCCTACAAGGAATCCACGGAGGGGCAGATTCTGCACACCGGCATCACCGAAGCGGGGTCGGCCGCTGCCCTCCAATCCGTCGGCACTTCTTACACCACCCATGGCGTGCCACTTCTGCCGGTCTACATCTTCTATTCGATGTTTGGCTTCCAACGCACCGGAGACCAGTTCTGGGCCGCCGCCGACCAGCTGGCACGCGGTTTCGTTATCGGCGCGACCGCCGGTCGCACAACGCTAACCGGCGAGGGCCTACAACACTTGGATGGGCACTCTCACCTGCTGGCTGCGACGAATCACGGTTTCGTATCCTACGACCCGGCCTACGCGTACGAAATGAAGTACATCATGAAGGACGGAATCAAGCGGATGTACGGGCAGGACGACCCCCGCGACCCCAACGTCCTGTACTACATCACGGTGTACAACGAGCCAATGGAGCAGCCCGCCGAACCGGACAACCTGGACGTCGAGGGCGTTCTGCGAGGCATCTACAAGCTGGAGGACCACACAAACTCAGGTGGTTTGAAGGCGCAGATCCTCGCTTCGGGTGTAGGCGTGCCGTGGGCGCTGGAGGCACGGCGACTCCTGGCTGAAGACTGGGGTGTGGACGCCGCCGTTTGGTCTGTCACCTCTTGGAATGAGCTGCGCCGCGACGGAGTGGCAGCTGACGAGCACAATTTCCTGCACCCCAACGAGGAGTACCGCCACCCCTATATTTCCCAGAAGCTGGCAGGGTCGGAGGGTCCTTTTGTTGCCACCTCAGACTGGGCCACGTTGGTCCACGACCAGATCCGCCCATGGATCCCGGGCCGCTACCTGACCTTGGGGACGGATGGGTTCGGCATTTCCGATACGCGCCGCGCCGCCCGCCGCTACTTCCACGTGGATGCGGAGTCCACGGCAGTACGCGTCCTTCAGGGCCTCGTCTACGACGGAAAGCTGGACCACTCGGTAATCCAGCAGGCCATCGACAAGTACCAGCTCTTCAACTACGCGATCGACGCTGCGCCGCCGCTGGAGAATTAGGCGGCAAGGCAGACGAAAGGGTCGGGACCATCGTGGTTCCGGCCCTTTCTCGTTCACCCCTTGGCCAGCGGCTTAACTCTCGCCGCGCGCTCTTCTAGCCCCGGTGCAACGATGGTTATGACAGATACAGCCGATGCTAAGGAGGCACCCCTTTGTACTACTCACATGGCAACTACGAAGCATTCGCGCGCCCCAAGAAGCCGGAGGGAGTCGAGCGCAAAAGCGCGTGGCTCGTCGGCGCTGGCCTCGCCTCGCTCGCGGCAGCCGCGTTCCTTGTGCGCGACGGCCAGATGGATCCGAAGAAGATCACGATCCTGGAAGCTTCCGATGTCGACGGGGGCGCCCTCGACGGCGCTGGCAATGAACTGACGGGCTGGCTACTGCGCGGCGGTCGAGAGATGGAAGCCCATTTCGAATGCCTCTGGGACCTGTACCGTTCAGTTCCGTCTCTCGAGGTCGACGGTTCGGTGCTAGATGAGTTCTACTGGCTCAACAAGGAAGACCCCAACTTCACTCACCGCCGCGTCACCATCAATCAGGGCGAGGACGCGGGCCTCGACAACAAGTTCGGCCTGTCGATGAAGGCGATGAAAGACATCGCTGACCTGGTGATGGCGCTGCCCGAGAAGCTCTACGACAAGCGGATCGAAGAAGTAATGAGCCAGGATTTCTTGGACTCCAACTTCTGGCTCTACTGGCGCACCATGTTTGCCTTCGAACAGTGGCATTCGGCCCTGGAGATGAAACTCTACCTGGCCCGCTTCATCCACGATATCGCCGGACTTCCCGATATGTCCGCCCTCAAGTTCACGAAGTACAACCAGTACGAGTCGCTCGTGTTGCCCATCAAGAAGTGGCTGCAGGACCTGGGAGTCACCTTCCAGAACGACTCGCCGGTCACCGACATCCAGTTCGAGATCAACGAAACCGAAGGCACCAAGCGCGCCAAGACTCTCACCTACGTGCACGGCGGCGAAGAGACGACGCTAGAGCTGACGGACGACGACCTGGTGTTCGTCACCAACGGTTCGTTGGTGGAGAACTCCGCGTGGGGCGACATGGACACTCCCCCGGTCTTCGACCCGGAGATTCATGAGGGAGGTTCGTGGTGGCTGTGGCGCAAGATCGCCGCACAGGATCCCTCATTCGGCAACCCCGACAACTTCTGCACAAAAACGGGTCAGTCCCAGTGGGAATCTGCGACCATCACCGTCAAGGATGATCGCATTCGGAAGTACATAGAACAGATCTGCGAGCGCCCAACCAATACGGGAAAGACCGTAACCGGCGGAATCGTGACGGTGAAAGACTCCGGATGGCTGATGTCCTGGACCGTCAACCGGCAGCCACAGTTCACCAACCAGCCAGACGACCAGACTGTCGTGTGGGTATACGGGCTCTTCACGGACCGTATGGGCGACTTTGTGAAGAAGCCAATGAGGGACTGCACCGGACGGGAGATCGCCAAGGAATGGCTCTACCAGATGGGCGTGCCCGTAAATGAGATCGAGGAGCTCTCCAGCGAGGACGCACTGATCTCTATGCCGTGTATGATGCCGTTCATCACCGCGTTCTTCCTGCCGCGCAACGGAACGGACCGCCCGAAGGTGGTCCCCGAGGGCGTCACGAACTTCGCGTTCATCGGTCAGTTCGCGGAATCTACGCGCGACACGATCTTCACAACTGAATACTCGGTGCGCACGGGCATGGAAGCCGCATACACCTTGCTCAACATCGACCGTGGAGTTCCTGAGGTCTACAACTCGGTGTACGACGTGCGCCAGCTCCTCAAAGCCGCAGCGTACATGCGCGACCAGCAGCCCTACCCCGTGGCCCGTTGGCTCAGAAAGCTCATCGAAGGCAACGAACTGGGCAAGCTCATGGCCCAGTATGGCGTGATCAAGGCAGTCGGAGATGTGCCGGCACCCGACGAGGCCGTGGCTGCCAAGGGCGTGAAGGCACCGAAAATCAACTA
>CAYFQC010000048.1:5535-7075 GCA_964345155.1 uncultured Actinomyces sp. | reverse complement strand
CCGACCCTAAGCGTTGTCAGTTCTGCGAAGTCCATGCTCCATGTTAGTCCTCCCGAACTTCGCTGCGATCCCCTCCCCAAAGCGTGTGGTAAACACCTTCGGTGTCGATGCGCCCGTAAGTGTGAGCGCCGAAGAAGTCGCGTTGGCCTTGGATCAGAGCCGCGGACAGTCGTGGGCTACGCACACTGTCGTAGTAAGTCAGCGCCGATGCGAACACAGGAGTGGGAAGCCCGGCCATCATCGCTTGAGCGACAACGTCGCGCCACGGCTTCTGTGCTTGTTCGAGGGCGGAACGGAAATACGGGTCGGCAAGGAGAAGCGGCAGATCGGGGTTGGCGGTGTAAGCCTCCGCGATGCGGTCGAGGAACTGGGCGCGAATGATGCATCCACCCCGCCAGATCTTCGATAAGGCGGCGAGGTCGACATCCCAGCCGTACTCTTCGCTTCCCTGACGGAGAATGCCGAACCCTTGAGAGTAGGCCACAATTTTCCCGGCATAGAGGGAGAGGCGAACCGCTTCAATAAACGCGTCCTCGTCCTCTACCTTCAGATCGGTCACTGTAGCAGGAAGGTCGGCGCCGGCTTTGCGCTGCTCCACTTCAGAAGAGACGAACCGTGCGTAAACGGCTTCCGCAATAGTGTTTCCGACAACGCCAAGGTTGAGGGAGGCTTCGGTTGTCCACACCCCGGTTCCCTTTGCGCCCGCTTCGTCGACGATGATGTCGACCAGCGGCTGTCCGGTTTTGGCGTCGACCTGACGGAGAACTTCTGCGGTGATTTCAATCAGATACGAGTCGAGTTCCGTCTCATTCCAGGTCGCAAAGATGTCGGCGATCTGCGCAGGAGTTTTTCCGGTCGCCGCGCGAACAAGGGTGTATGCCTCCGCAATGAGTTGCATGTCGGCGTATTCGATACCGTTGTGAACCATCTTCACGAAGTGGCCAGCACCATCGGGGCCAATGTAAGTTACGCAGGGTTCGCCATCGACCTTCGCCGAAATCGCCTCAAAGAGAGGCTGCACGTACTCCCAGGATCGGCGTGTGACGCCGGGCATGATGGACGGACCATTGAGCGCGCCTTCTTCGCCACCTGAGATACCGGCACCGACGAACTCAAATCCATGGCTGGCAACCTCTTTTTCGCGGCGGATAGTGTCGTGGAAGAGGGCGTTGCCTCCGTCAATGATGATGTCACCGGGGGAGAAGACAGCCTCAAGATTTTCAATCACGGCGTCTGTTGGTCCACCCGCTTGGACCATGATGATTGCCTTGCGGGGCTCCTCGAGGACGTCCGCCAGTTCCTCGTAGGTGTAAGCAGGAATGAAGTTTGCTTCGGGAAAGTCCTCCAGGACCTTGTCCGTGCGCGCGCCCGTGCGGTTGAAAATTGCGACGCGCGTCCCCGGAACACGCGCGAGGTTGCGCGCTAAGTTTGCGCCCATGACGCCCATGCCGACGACGGCGATATTTGCTTTCTGCTCACTCATTACAGTCCCCTTTTCCTCAGTTCCATTCTCACTGTTTCCATTAAATCTTGGATCGCG
>CAYFQC010000048.1:0-5435 GCA_964345155.1 uncultured Actinomyces sp. | reverse complement strand
CCGTTCACTTCCTGCTAGCTTGCGTTTTCTGTTGCACGAGGGCGACAAACTGCTCGTCGTGTCCTAGGTCTTCATCGAGAAGAGCAACTAAGTCGCCGACGCTGCCCGTCGCCCGTACTGGAGCGATTTCTTCCTCAAGCGCGTCCGTAAATGCAAAGTCCCCTTCACTGGCAGCGATCCACTTTGCAATTGCTGTTGCACACGCGTCCGCGTCCCGGGCCTGCTCCCGTTCCAACTTTGCAACTGGCACGACTCTTTGACGGAGCTTCGTGAGGCCATCGTTCCCTATCTGGTCGAGGCGGTGAGCGATCCGTGGGTTCTGGAAACGCTCCGTGAGCTGCGCGCGGTACTCTTCCAAGCCAAGACCGTCGGGCAGATTCGCCGATGCTTCGTCCCACCACGCCTCAACGGCCCTTCGACAATCGGCGTCGTTAATCGCCTCCGCGACGGTAGCGTGGCCTTCAAGCAGTCCCATATATGCCAGCAGCGAATGCGCTCCGTTCAGGAGCCAAAGCTTACGCAGTTCGTAAGGTTCAATGTCGTCGGTGAACGTCGCGCCTTTCGTTTCCCACTTTGGCCGGCCCGCGGGAAACTCTCCGGACAACACCCAGTCGGAAAATGGCTCGGTCACCACCGGGGCAGCATCGAAGAGTCCCGTTGCGTCGCCAACTTGTTCCACCGTCTCATCGTCGGTACGGGGGGTGATGCGGTCAATTGACGTCGACACGAACGATACGTTGTCATCAATCCATCCGGCCAAGCGCGGATCGAGGTCTTCCGCCACCGAGGTAACAGCTTGTTTGAGTTTTGCGCCATTATCGAGCACGTTGTCGCAAGAAACGATCGCGATCGGTGCATTTTCGTTTTGCGCTCTTTGAGCGAGGCCGGCGGTGAGGCGGACCAGCGCCGTCTTCGGGGCAGCGTCGACCAGCGTCTTCCGATCCCCAAACACCTTCCCGTGGGTGGAACCCAAGTCTTCTCGTAGCTCTGCGTCGGCCCTATTCAGTGATCCGGAGGCGTCAAGCTTGTAGCCAGCCTCAGTAAGGGTCAAGGTGACGACTGCCGTCGATGGGGAAGCAAGAAGATCAAAGAACGCGTCGAGGTTGCTGCCCGGGTGGACCTCGGAGATGCTGCCAACGACCTCGTAAGAGTCACCCGTTTCTGCGCGCTCAATCAAGGTATAAAGGCCATCCTGCGGAGCGAGAAGGTCAGCAACGAGAGGCCGTCGGCCAGTGAACGCGGCAATGCCCCATTCTGATGCGTCCTCGGCATGAGCTGTGTACCAAGCCTGGTGGGCTCGAGCGAACGCGCCCACCCCCATGTGAACAATACGAACCGGAGCCTTGGGCGCATCAACTACGGTCCTGCTTAGCCTTGGAAGCGTCTGGGCCTGTGCTGCTTCGTCATCGGTTTGCATCGTCGACTCTCCTTTGATTGACCGGCCGCTCTCTCCGATCGTCTCAGTGATTGGAGAAGAAAGAAACGGATCGACAAGGATTGCCTCTTGTTGCCGAATCAGTGCGCTCCCGCGATCTGGGCAGCGAGGTGTCCAGCACCATATCCGTTGTCTATATTGACAACCCCCACCCCCGGCGCGCAGGCGTTGAGCATGGACAACAGCGGGGCGATGCCCCCAAAGGCCGTGCCGTATCCCACGGAGGTGGGGAGGGCGACCACCGGGGCGGAAACCAAGCCCGCGACAACGGAGGCGAGGGCGCCGTCCATCCCTGCGGCAACAACAATGGCTTTTGCTTTGAGTAAGAGACTCTGCTGCGCCAATATGCGATGCAGTCCCGCAACACCGACATCAACGATTAGCTCAACTGGGCATCCTAGGTACTGGGCGGTCAGCGCCGCCTCTTTCGCCATCGGCAAATCGGATGTACCGGCGGCCGCGACCACGACTAGCCCCCCTTTGGCGGGTGGTGGCGAAGCCGGCCATGCGATGAGGCGAGCGTCCTCGTGCAGAGCTGCGTCGGGGAGCTCTTCGACGAGGACGCTCCACTGAGGCGCGGTCACTCGGGTGAAGAGTGTGGACTCATTTCGGGCGCGCACCTGCTGGGCGATTCGACGAACCTGCTGCGGTGACTTCGGTTCGCACAAGATTGCTTCCGGATACCCACGTCGAGTGCGGCGATCCCAGTCGAGGTTG
This sequence comes from uncultured Actinomyces sp., assembly GCA_964345155.1. Lineage (GTDB taxonomy): Bacteria > Actinomycetota > Actinomycetes > Actinomycetales > Actinomycetaceae > Scrofimicrobium. Next base: position 3,283 of record CAYFQC010000048.1, on the reverse strand, counting down.
ATATCCGTGAACTCGAGCGGGTTGCTATCAGCCATTGACGGAGACTAACGGCAGGGTGAAAGCACCGGACTGAATTCCCCGCAGATCCAAGGCGGCAAACCGGAAACCGGCTTGGCGAACACCCGCGTCTATCTGCTCGGCTAACTCGGCTCCGCGGATGATGTCTGATTTGAGGAGCTCAACACGGGCGATGTCACCGTGGTGGCGCACGCGGCAGTCGACAAATCCCAGCGACTGGAGGAACTCTTCAGCCTGGTCAATTTGCGCAAGTTTTTCGGGAGTGACTTCTTGGAAGTGAGGGATGCGCGATGCTAAGCAGGGCGCAGCGGGCTTGTCCGCCACGTCCAGTCCGAGAGCCCGCGCCACTCGACGAACAGCTGCTTTTGTCATTCCCACGTCTGCGAGGGGGCGAAGGACAAGGTGGTTGGTAGCTGCTTGCGCCCCAGGTCGATCAGGCCGTTGGGCATCATCAGCGTTTTCACCGTACGCGACTGCTGCCAGTTGGAGGTCGTCGACGAGTTCATCGGAGATGCGCGTAAACATTTCGTCTTTGCAATGGAAGCACCGGTCTGGTCCATTGGCCCGATACAACGGGTTATCGCCCTCGTTCGTCTCAATTTCGACGACACGGACCCCGATGTCATTGGCGGTTTTGTGAGCACGTTTGCGCTCCTTGGCGGCCAGGCTAGGAGATACCGCAAGTATGGCAACAATGTTTTCCGGGCCAGCCGCCTTCACGGCTAGGGCCAGCAGGGTTGCTGAATCAACACCGCCGGAATACGCAACGCCAAGCGGCAAAAACTCGCGGACGATCTCTTCAACCCTTGCTGCCGCCATGCTGTCGGCTGCGCTCAACACGCCAGACGGGCTCATGAGACTCCTTTGTACCAGGGGACTTATGTCCTCGATCCTACCGCTGGCCGGATGGAGGCCCATGAAATGCCATCAGTTGCCAGGAGTCCTTTTGTGGCTCAAATCACCTACAATGACGACGGATCGAGACGAAGGGATCATGCCGTGGAAGAAGACCCAAAATCGCAGCGGCCTGGCCGTCGCCCCACAATCTACGATGTTGCGGCGGAGGCAGGCGTGGCGGCATCCACGGTTTCCCGAGCATTGTCACGGCCGGGGCGTGTAAGTGCTGACACTGCGGCACTGGTGCGTGACGCTGCCAAGAAGGTCGGCTACTGGCGAGAAGAGCGCAAACCCGTCTTGGAGTATTCGGCCAGCCGTCTCTTCGGCATGCTCGTCGCCGATATCGGCAACCCGGTGTTCGCGGCCCTCGCCCACGGGGCCACCCGAGCGGCGAACAAAGAGGGGTATACGCTGCTGGTCGCTCACTTCGCGGAATCTGACATCGAGGAAAGGCTGGCGGCAGAGCGGTTGGTCGGCAACGTCGAAGGGGTAATCCTGGCTAGCGCGCGGCTATCGAACTCCGGCATAAGAACCATCTCGAAACACCGACCCGCAGTCGTCCTCAACCGTGAAGTTCCAGGCGTGCCGTCCATTCTGACGGATGGCGAAAGGGGCGCTCAGGAAGCGATTCGACACCTCGCCGACCTTGGTCACGAAGCAGTGACGTACCTCAGCGGCCCTCCGTCTTCGTGGGCGGATGGGACACGCTGGAGAGGGATAGAAAGTGCGGGACGCCAACGGCTGATGACCGTTCGCAGAACTGCGCCTGCCGCCCCCGTCGTTCGGTCGGGGCGTGAAGCCGTACAGGAGTGGCTGGAGCGACCAACGAGTGCGGTGATCGGATTCAATGACATGCTGGCGATCGGTTTTATGCGCGAACTGGAATCACTCGGCGCTCGTATTCCCGAGGACGTTTCCATCCTCGGCTTTGACAACTCGGTTACGAGCGCTCTGACAAGTCCGACACTGACCTCGGTTGCGTCGCCACTTATGGAGCAGGGCGCATACGCAGTGAACCTCCTGCTGCGGATGATCAGCCGCGAGCGCGTCGCCGATCAGCCCGTTTTTCTCCCGCTTAACTTAGTAAGGCGTGAATCGACGGGCCAGTTCGAGAGGAAACCGTACGAGGAGTTGGTTCGTGATCTTCGCGAGGCGGCGCGCTAGTTTTGCTCGTCGTGCTTGTCGCCCTTGCGGTTTAGGATCTTCTCTCTCGTAGCCCAAAGACCTGCGGAAGGCGTGGAGATGTAAAAGACTTCTTCCCCGTCCTCCATGGTGTTCCAGCCATCGACCATCTTGTCCGCGTCGTACCTGGCTAGAGCTTCATCAAGATCCATGTACTGGTACCCAACGGACTCGATTTCCTCTCGCGTCAAGTGTCCGGGGGCATATGTGATGGTGAAGCGATCCTCAGAGCTGCTGTGCGCGAGGTGGGCAGTGCCATGAGGAATGTCCTGCATATCCTCTTGCGTCTCGTAGAGGCGAAGCACTTCCGCTTGGGGGATGTAGCCATACTTGCGGACTAGATCGTCAACCACCTGCTGTTCGCCGAAGCGCTCCACCCCGGGGGCAATAACAAGGAGTTCTCCACCATCGGCGATGACCATACGCGTGCGATATACCGCCTTGTTTGCGACCCAGGTGGCGCGGAACTCGTCCTCTTGCATGACCGCGACGACCTTTTTGATCGGTTCATCGAAAACGGTGATGTTTTGCTCTCTTGATGCACGGGCAGCGTCAAGGTAGGTGTCCAAATCATCGCCAACGTAGACACCGGTGTGGCGCAGCTTTCCTTCATCGTCGTAATCCATGACCACCTGGAAGTAGACGTCAGGCAGATCGCCCAAAAACTTCTCTTCCGCATAGTTGAAGCACTGACGAACAGGGGTCAGCAGATTGCCGAGGTTGTTTTCGATCCCGTAGACGGCTGACGCCATATGGGAAGACCCGAGAAGACGCTTGCCGCCCAGACCGATGAAGTAGTTCTTGTTGTGGTTCGCGAAACCGAGTACCTCGTGGGGAACGACGTGCCCGACATTGATGATTAGGTCCCAGTCTTCTTCGATAAGCATCTTGTTGAGGTCGATCGGCATCTCCCAGTCGACGGCGCCATCGGTGGCTTCACGAACTATGTCGGCGGGAACCGTGCCGATGTTGACAACGCCATCGATCCAGTCGTGGGCGTGGATACGTTCTTCCGGAATGGAACCGAACATCCACTTGTTGTCCTCGGGAGTGTGGGGTATGTGCTGGCCAAGGGTGGGGATGACGTGAACCTCCGCGCCCTCGGCGTCCAGCCGGTTGTAGAGGTACTCGGTAATCCACCCGGCGCCGGAATGAGCGCGCGTCAAGTCGGGCGGGAGTAGGAGGA
>CAYFQC010000047.1:0-8583 GCA_964345155.1 uncultured Actinomyces sp. | reverse complement strand
TGGGGCTTAGACATCATCGACGTGCGCACCATGAATGACCTGAAGTTCTCCTATGCCGGGAACACCGCGATGCACATGCCGCAGCTAGAACGCTTCATTGGGGGCGGATCGGCGCTGGGCTTCCCGCAGGTTTTAGCCTCTGTTCCCGGTATGACCGGACTGTCGACGAAGATGCTGAAGTCCATGATGGCAGAGCAGGACATTCCAACCGTGCCGGAGTTCCTCGATCACCTGGCGGCAATGGGAGCCAACATGTACGCCTGTCAACTGTCAGCAGAGATGATGCAGATCAAGAAGCCGATGCTGCATCCTGGGGTCAAGGGGATCATTTCCGCCGCGGACTTCATCGAGCTCTCAGAGGGAGCTCAAATCATCTTCATATGAGCGCGGCGCTGACTCCCGGTCGGCTCATCCGAAGACCCCGGGGCACGCAGAAGGGGCGGCCGCCACTTCGGTTCTCCGGAGTCGGCACCGCCCCTTGTGCGTCTTGTTACTACTCCCCCTCAGGCAGCATCGCGAGCAGGTCCTTAGCGGCCTGCTCAACGGCCCCATGGTGGTACTGCGCCGCACGCTCCTCGGCTGCAATCAGACCCGAACGGTAGACCTTGTGATAGTCGCCGTAGGGGAAGCTGTAGGCCGTCTTCTCGTGGTAGCTGCCACCCACCTTGACACCCAAATGCCAGTTGCCGTAGGCCTCCACGCCGTGCTCACGGATGAACTCGTCCTGCTGCGACGTATCAGGGTTGATCTGGTCCCAGTCGCCGTGCTCATCTAGGACGTAGCGTCCCTCTTCGATCATCCTCTTGGCCCACTCAAAACCGGGCTGGTTGACTTCGATTGCCATTTCGCTTCCTTCCGTAGTCCTTCGTTTCCCTCTAGATGCTATCTGCCTGGGCGCGTAGCAACCTTCCGTAAGCCATCGAGGCCAGCGCCGCCGCCTCATCAGCCAGCACGTCGTCGTCGAAAACGACCCGGGGAGAATGGTTGAACTCCGCCTTCTTCGCATCCATGTCGGGCGGACTGGCCAGGAGACCCACGAAGGTGGAGGGAACCAAGTCAGCCACGAACGCGAAATCCTCCGAACCCATCATGGGTTGCTTGATCACCTGGACCCGTTCGTCTCCGAACTGGGCGCGCATGTCCTCAACGGCCAGATCCGTCGTGTCATCGTCGTTGTTTGTGGGCGGGTAGAGCTCCAAGAATCGGTAGTCGTAGTTGCAGCCGTAAGCTTCAGCGGTTGACTTCACGACTTCCGCCAAGCCCTCTCTGATCTGGGCGAGTGATTGATCGGTCAGGGTGCGGATGGTGGCGCCCAAGGTCACATTGTCCGGGATGACGTTCACAGCGTTACCGCCGGTCCCCAACTGAGTGACAGAAACGACAACCGGATCGAACGCATTCATCTTCCGCGCCACGTACGCCTGAATAGCGAGAATCACCTGAGCGGCCACCGGGACAGGGTCAAGGGTGAGGTGTGGGGAGGATCCATGCCCGCCCCGACCACGGATTGTCGCGTACATCTGGTTCGATCCCGCCGTCGCGCATCCGTGCTTGGTCACGAACACCCCGCGGGGTCCGGGAGCCACGTGGATCGCGTATGCAGCTATCGGCATTTCCCCGGTAGCTCCCAGGACCCCCTCTTCGATCATGATCTGCGCTCCGCCCTGGCCTTCTTCGCCCGGCTGGAACATGAAGATCACCTTGCCCGGCAGGTCAGCCTTGTGGGCCGATAGCAGCTTCGCCGCTCCTACCAGGCCGGAAGTGTGGAGGTCGTGCCCGCAAGCGTGCATTGTGTCTCCCGTCGCCGCGTACGGGAGGCCCGTCTCTTCATGAAGGGGCAGGCCGTCCATGTCTCCGCGCAGCAAGACTGTCGGACCGGGTTTGTCCCCCTCCAGGACGGCAACGACGCTGCTGAGTCCCTCCCCAAGCGTGATTTGCAGAGGCAGTCCCTCCAATTGGGCCAAGATCTTCTGCTGGGTTCGAGGGTTAACAAGCCCAATCTCAGGGTCTTCATGAATGGTGCGACGTAGCGCGATCAGGTCATCCTTGATGGCCTTCGCTTCCTCGGCGAAGTCCGGCAAACCGGGGATTCTGTCCTCCATTAGCTCCAACCTTTCTCTTTCGTGGCCTCAGTGCCCGTGGCTGGCCTTGCCTTCTGGCAGGGCTACCCGAGCCATCATGATTGCGGCAACTATGAAGACTGCCATGCTTATGGACCAAATGGTCACGTAACCTCCGAGGGCCGTCATCTTTGAGTCGTCCCTGAAGGCCACCAGCACCTGTTTGAACACCGCTCCCCCAACGGCGCCGCCCATGGCGAGGAGTGCGGTGTAGATTCCGTTCGCGATGCCTGTCCGACCTGCCGGGGCAGCACGCGACACCAGCGCGGGGAGGGCACCGACGAGGACGCCCAGCCCAAATCCGGTAAGCGCCCCGGAAACCCAGAACGCGGCCATCGTGTGTGGCAGCGGGATGATGATTGCCTGACCGATCGCCCCGATGGTGGCCGCAGACACCAGCGTCGTCCTCATTCCCAGACGCGCGGCAATGAAGGACGAAAGGAAGGCACCTCCCGTTGCGAACAGGAGCATGGTTGCGATCATGGCCGAGAGGAGGCCACCGCTGGCCGCGAAGCCATAGCCGAAGCGGTCCGGGTCGCGGCTGAGGTAGTCGGCCAGGTTGGGGGGCGCGTCGATCATGACGATTCCCATCACGAAGCCGGTTATGTAAAGGGGTCCCATCTGCTTGGAGACCACCAGTTTCAGGTCGACAGCGGGATCGGGATCCCTACGCTCCCAAAGGACCCAGAGCACAAAAATCACTGCCGTCGCGATGAACAAAACCAGGGACGTAGTGGCGTGGCTGGGTCCGACAAAAGCAAGGGCCGCAATCAGGGTGAGCATGAACGCCGCCATACCCGCGAAACCAAGCACGTCTATGCGCCCTTCCTGGCCCGGAAGGTCTTCCGGTAGCTTGAAATAGACGGCGTAGGTGGAGGCTGCGACCATGACGGCCGGAACCAGGAGCATGAGAACCAGATTCGGCAGCACCTCTTCGGCTACTCCAGCCGCCACTGTGCCAAGCACAATGCCGGCCATAAGTGAAGCGGACAGGATGCTGATGGATCTGGTGGCCGACCCGCTTGTAGTGCGGATGTAGATGATTGCAATCGCCAGTGGTAGCCAAACGCCAAGAGGACCGATCAGGATACGACCCAGAAGGACCACTGGGTAAGAGGGAACTAAGGCAATCAAGAGGGTTCCCGCCAGAACGGAGGCGACGGCAACCCGCAGGACTTTCCGGAGCCCGAAGATGTCCCCCATGCGGGCCATCAGCGGCACCATGACCGCCGCAGCCATTGCCTGCGCCGTTTGGAACCAGTTCATCGCCTCACCCGAGACGCCCACGTGCTTCGCGAGGTCCGGGAGTAGTGGAGTGTAGAAGCCCTGGACAAACCCGCTGGTCACCTCGACAAGAATGAGGAATCCCAGTACGGATGCAACGCCGGTTTTGGCACCGCCTTCAACGGCGGCGTCTTTGGATGCGGCGTCAGTGCTCGCGGTGTTGGTCATAAAACAAACACTAGCCGCGTTCTACGCCCTCGGCGCGCTACGGGCGCCCATTTGAGCAGCGGCTTTGGCGCTTATTAGGAGCAGCGCGAGAACCAGCGCGATCGCCACTGCCGTGTCCGTCAGGAAGTGGGCGCCCACGACTATCCTGGACAGGGCCACAGCCAACGCCAGGACGAATCCGGTCAGGAACACGGGTGTGACCCAGCGTCGTCCTCGTTCGTGGAGCGCCACCACCTGCGCGAGGGCGAGGGCGCTGGCAGCGTTGCCGGTGTGTGCCGAGGGAAACGACTTGAAGTCGTCCTTCGGAACTCCCGCGTCCAGCCAATACTGGAGGTCGGAGAAACCCGCATGCCACCAAGGCTCATAGGGGACGCCCAGGTCTTCCGCTACCAGTAGCATCCGAGGCCGCAACCACAGCACCTTTATGAGGTAGATGGCGGCCACCTGCGCCACGAGGACGAAGAGAAGAACTCCAGCGACCTGCAGCACGCGCCCGGACTCGGTCCTCCGACTCAGCGCAACGGAACCCAGGACGACGGCACCGTTCAGCAGGATGGATACACCCGAGGTCAACCACATGCTGAGCGTTTCTCCGGTGGCGCTTTCCCAGTATGACTGCGGCACAATGGCGCCTGCACCAACGGCACCGATGACCATGGCGCTGCCCGACACCGCGAGGAATGGGCCCGCGCGCCCCTTGCGTAGGCCCACGACCACCAGTAGCGAGCCAGCAGAGGACAAAACCCACAGCGCCGGATACCAACCAAAGGCCGCCATTATCACTCCGAAGCGGGAGCCCTCATCTAGGAGGCCGGCAGAGATCTCGTAGTCGAAGAAGGTGCCAACCAGCATGGCCACGCCTAGCAGAACGCCGACGGCGAGAGGTCCCCAGCGCCCCAGGGACGCCGGGGTCTCCACTGCTTCGACGTGGGAGGGTGCGACGGACGCGCGCCGATCCATGCGGGGCCTTTCTGCCGGGCGGGCTCTTCCGGCGAGCCTATTCCAGGAGGCCTCTCTCTCCCAATGAGCGTGCGAGCCCGGCAGTCTTGCGCGTGGCTTCTGCTATCTGCTCGCTGGTGCCGTGATGGCGCAACCGCCGAAGAACGCGGCCAAGCTCCCTTTCTGCTTCTCGCAGTTCCCGTGCTCCCTCCGTTTCATCCTCTTCCTGACGCCAAACCTGTTCAAGGCGCTCCGAATTCTCTTCCGCGTACCTGCGGCCTTCCTCGGTCAACCCGTAGTCGCTGCGTCCGCCCTCGGCCGGGAGCTGGAGCGCCAACCCCTCATCCACAAGCTGAGAGAGTGTGGGATAGACGGAGCCCGGGCTGGGGGTCCAAACACCCCCGGTTCGTTCCTCTATTTTCTTCATGAGTGAGTATCCGCTGGCTGCCTCCTCAGCGAGCAGGGAGATTAAGGCCGCGCGAATGGCGCCTCGCCGTGCGCGGCCACCCCGGCCTGGTCCCCGCCCCCCACCGTGGGGTTCGCCGTGCGGTCGTCCGTGTGGTCCGCCGTGTGGTCCACCGTGGTGGAACCGCTGGGCCACCTCTGAGCTGCCTGGGACGGGGCCAAATCCGCCTCGAAATGGGTGAGCGTGCATAGTGTGTCTCCTTGACTTAGATGCGATGCCTGCGGGACTTCCGCAGACCCCTCTTATACTTACCGATATATCGTTACACGACACCAGACAGCTGTCAACGATATATCGGCACTCTCTATGTCAATGGTTTACTAGGTCGGCGCTGCGACGCGCAGCTACGATCGCCGTATGGCCCCACTGAGTTCCTACTGGAAGAACGACTACACCGCCGTCCTCGCCCAACTCGCCTCACACCCCGCACTTGGGGACCCAGTGTTCCGGCGACGACTGGAGGAGCACTTCCCCACGCTCCACTCGCTGTTTCGCGAGATCTACTCGGAGCGTCCAGACGGCAGAGAGTCCCTCGTTGCCGTGATCCGGGTGGCGGGCGAGGGCTGGAGTAACCGCCCCGACGATCTGCGTGCACTGGACGCACGCAGGGAAAAGGAGGCCGACTGGTTCGCTTCGGAGAAGATGGTCGGTGGCGTGTGCTACGTAGACCGGTTTGCCGGCACTTTCCGAGGAGTGGGAGAACAGATCCCCTACTTCAAAGAGCTGGGACTAACGTATCTGCACCTCATGCCTCTGTTCGCGGTGCCAGAGGGCAACAATGACGGGGGCTACGCGGTGAGTTCCTACCGTCACACGCGCCCCGAACTGGGGTCTATGGCCGATCTCCGTGAGCTGTGCACGGAACTGCGTCGCGCAGGGATCTCCCCGGTGGTCGACTTCATTTTCAACCACACCAGCTCCGACCACGACTGGGCGCGGAAAGCAACTGCGGGCGAGGGCGACTATGAATCCTTCTACTGGATCTTCCCGGACCGTGAACTACCGGACCAGTACGACGCGACCACGCGGGAGATATTCCCGGACGACCACGAAGGTTCATTCGTTCAGCTCCCTGACGGCCGGTGGATCTGGTCCACGTTCTACCACTTCCAATGGGATCTGAACTACTCAAATCCGCGGGTCTTCGAATCGATGGCCGGAGAGATGCTCTTCCTGGCGAACCAGGGCGTAGAAGTCCTGCGCATGGATGCCGTCGCTTTCATATGGAAACAGATGGGCACGACCTGCGAGTCGCTGCCGCAGGCGCACCTCCTGCTGCAAGCTTTCAACGCTGTGCTGCGCATCTCCGCGCCCGCGCTCATCTTCAAGTCGGAGGCCATAGTTCACCCCGACGAGGTCATCCAGTACATCTCCCCCGGGGAATGCCAAATCTCCTACAATCCGCTCCAGATGGCTCTGACCTGGGAGGCTCTGGCCACCCGCAACGTCCGTCTCCTGGAGCAAGCACTGTTGCGCAGACACGCCCTCCCACCGGGAACGGCGTGGGTGAACTACGTCCGCAGCCACGACGACATCGGGTGGACATTTGCAGACGAGGACGCCGCCGAGTTCGGAATCAACGGCTACGACCACCGCCGCTTTCTGAACGACTTCTACGTCGGCCGCTTCCCCGGCTCCTTCGCGCGCGGAGTCCCCTTCCAGGAAAACCCGAAGACCGGAGATGCGCGCGTGGCGGGGACCGCCGCGTCGCTCGCAGGGGTTGAGTCGAACGCCCCCGGCGGGGAGGAACGTCTGATCTTGGCTTACGCGCTGGCAATGTCCACCGGCGGGATCCCCCTCATCTATTTGGGAGACGAGGTGGCAATGCTAAACGACTACTACTACCGCGATGACCCCGCCCACGAGGGCGACAGCCGTTGGGTGAACCGCCCGATACGCCCGGCCGTTGCCTACGCCGCAAGACATGAGGACGGAACCGTGTCCGAGAGGGTGTTCGCTGCTATGCGGGATCTGCTGGAAGCACGGAAGCGGACTCGCGAGTTCGCCGGGAACGCGCTGCTTGCTTTCCACACCCACGACGACCACGTGCTTGGGTTTCAACGGCCCGGCGGCCAGGGCTCGGTTCTGGTGCTCGCTAATTTCTGGGACTCGCCCTCGCACGTGTCCGCAAAAACCTTGTCCGGGCTGACGTCCATCGCGCGGGATGTGGTAACCGGGGGGGACGTGGATCTGGAGGACGGGCTCACGCTTCCGCCCTGGGGGTTCCGCTGGCTCAAGGTGACACCCCACCCAGCCCCCGTCGCAGCGTAGAGGTAGCCTGAGCCTGCACGTCAAGCGGCTAGGAAGGGAACCCGGTAGAGATGGCTCAGGAAGATAAAGACGCAAGGGAAGCCGGCCCGGAACTCGACCGCGACGGCGCCGCAGACGGAAACAGCTACGCCTACGAGAACAAGTGCAACTGCGACAAGTGCCAGTGCCCCATATGCGCCCGGATTGAGGACGGACAGTGCGTCTGCTGCGCTCACGGTTGCACCTGCTGCGGGCACAATCGGGACGTTAGGGAGTGCGACTGCGAAGATGACTGCGGTTGTGAGCCCGGAGATTGCAATTGTGGCCACGGACCCTGTGCCAGCGAGGCTTGCACTTGCGCATGCGGGTGCGGTGGACACGGGACCGCACACGTGTGCCCGGTCTGCGGGATGGAACTCAAGGAGGGCAAGCACTGCGCGTGCTCCGCTGGACCCTGCAACTGCGCGGGAGCCGGGCCTGAGGTGAAAAGGATGTCGAAGCGGGCTGCGGCTGGCGTGGTGGCCTTGGCATCGATCGACATGGGTCTTAGGGTTTGGGCGGTCACGCGGGCGCTGAAGAGGGACGACAAAGCATGGGTTCTGCCGCTGACCCTGATCAATTCCCTAGGCATACTGCCAACTGTTTATCTGGCCAGCCACAGTTGAGCCGGAGACGGCCCGAGGTCCACGCGCAGAAAGGAAACAGATGTTCGCGATAGAGAGCGCCCAACCCGGCGATCAGGAAGAGATAGCCCAGCTTTACGCGGACGTATTCCTCGACGACCCGGTCTGGACCGCGATCGTCCCTGAGAAATCGGCCCGGCGGAAAGTCATAGCAGGCGCTTTCCGGGCGGAGCTAAAGGGCGAGGGCGTTCGGCACGTCGACGTTGCCAGGGACGAGACCGGAAGAATCGTCGGCGCCCTCAACTATCAGACCCCCGACGGAAGCAGCCACGAGACAACCCCCATTCAGAGATTGATCGGGCGGATCGCTGGCTTCACCGTTCCATGGATGCGCAGGAGCGAACGGCATGAGTCAGTGATGGCGGGTTTCCACCCGGCCGGTCCGCACTGGTACCTAAAGGATCTGGTGACTTCACCTTCGGTTCGGGGAAAGGGTCTGGGTTCATCCCTGCTGGAGCACCGTCTGAAGCACGCAGACCGCGACGCCATTCCCACGTTTTTGGAATCAACGACCCCCGCCAGCCGCAGGCTCTACGAACGCTACGGTTTTGAGTTGGTGGGTGTGGTCTCCGAGCTTCCTGGCACTAACTCCTTCGCCATGATCAGGCAGCCCCGCACGAACTGACACGCCGGCAACGATCCAAATTGGAATTGATGCGGCGAAAACCGTAAC
>CAYFQC010000046.1:0-9651 GCA_964345155.1 uncultured Actinomyces sp. | reverse complement strand
AACCTAGACTAAATGAACCAGAATCACTCGTGCTGCCGATTACACCATACCCCAATGGTTTCCGCCGGCCCGGGGGCCAGCGAGAGAACAGATTACCCGAGCCGGCCACCTTCCCTCAAATCGAGACGACCAGTTGTGTGGAAGATCGCGCAGAGGCGAACACTCAGACGTCGAAGGACCTCAGACGCGTAAGCGTGGCGTCTTTACCCAAGATCTCCATGGACTCAAACAACGGCGGCGAGACCCGCCGTCCCGTCACCGCTACGCGCGCCGGAGTGAACGCGAAGCGGGGCTTCAAGCCAAGGCCCTCAATGAGCGACTGGTTCAGCGCTTCGTGGATTCCCTCCGCAGTGAACTCCTCCTCCGATATTGGTTCCAAGGCGGCAGCAGTGGCCTCGAGGATCTGCGCAGCGTCGCCTTTCAGAGCTTTGCGGGCCGCATCCTCCACCTCCACTTCGCCGTCGAGGACGAATAGGAAAGCGAGCATGTTGGCCGCCTCCGAGAGTAGCTGCACCCGCGTCTGGACCAGTGGCGCGGAACGGCGGAGCACCTCTACCTCGCGCGGCAGCAGGGCTTCGATTCGGTCTGCTGAAACCAGGGATTCCCGGTGGAGGAAGGGAACCACGCGGGCGGCAAAGTCATCGGGCTCGAGCATGCGGATGTGGGTCGCGTTGATGGCCGTGCACTTCTTGAGGTCGAAACGAGCCGGATTCGGGTTGACGTCGTGGACGTCAAAGGACTCAATCATCTGCTCCATGGAGAACACGTCCTCGTCCGGGCTGATCGACCACCCGAGGAGCGCCAGGTAGTTGAGCAATCCCTCCGCGATCATCCCGTTATCTCTGTGGAGGAGCAGGTTTGACTCCGGGTCACGTTTCGACAGCTTCTTGTTGCCCTGGCCCATCACGTAAGGCAGGTGACCGTAAAGGGGAATGCCCTCGGCCACACCCAGTTCCGTGAGCGCCCGCATCAACACGACTTGGCGCGGAGTGGAGCTAAGCAGGTCCTCTCCGCGCAGAATATGTGTGATCTTCATTAGCGCGTCATCTACCGGGTTCACCAGCGTGTACAAGGGATCCCCATTAGCGCGGACGATCGCGTAGTCGGGAACTGAACCGGCCTTGAAAGTGACCTCTCCGCGGATCAGATCGTTGAAGGTGATGTCTTCATCGGGCATGCGCATGCGGATCACAGGTTCACGTCCCTCGGCCCGGAACTGCGCCTTCTGCTCGTCAGTGAGGTCGCGATCGAAGCCGTCGTATCCCAGCTTCGGGTTGCGACCGGCCGCAACGTGGCGGGCTTCCACCTCCTGCGGCGTCGAAAAGGACTCATAGGCATACCCGCCCTCGACCAGCTGTGCCGCTACTTCCTTGTAGATGTCCATGCGTTCGGACTGGCGGTAAGGGCCGTACGGGCCCCCCACGCCAACGCCCTCGTCCCAGTCCAATCCCAACCACCGCATTGACTCCAAGATCTGGTCGAAAGACTCTTGGGAGTCCCGCCTGGCGTCAGTGTCCTCAATCCGAAAGACGAATGTGCCCCCCGTGTGGCGGGCGTAAGCCCAGTTGAACAAGGCTGTGCGCACCATTCCCACGTGAGGAGTGCCGGTCGGTGAAGGGCAGAAGCGGACGCGGACATCAGATCCGGAGACAGGCTGACTGGTCATGACTCAGAAGTCTACCGCCGCCTTACGAGGGCTGGTTCTGCGCCCTTGAGGTGGCAGACTGGACCCGGAATCTCCGAGTGGAAAGACAAGACCGTGGAACTGTGGAAACCAACCGAGGCAGAGCTCTACGACGCCGGGACGCTCAAGTGGACCGGGATCAGAACAGACGACGGGGAACCCACTCTGGGGGCATGGGTAGCAGAGATGGACTTCGGGACTTCTCCCGCCGTGGAAGAGCGGTTGCTCAAGGCTGTGAGACAAGGGTTTTTCGGCTACTCGCCGCGCTGGGCGGGCCCGGCAGTTCAAAGTTCCCTCGTTGAGCTCCAAGACCGCCGTTTCGGCTGGGCCGTGAAAGAGGGATGGGTCTTTGTGACCCCTTCAATCCTCAGTTCACTACGCACCACCATCGAAGAATTCACGCGCCCGGGCTCCGCAGTGATTGTGCCCACGCCCGCCTACATGCCGTTCCTCACCATACCGGGCCAGCACGGACGCGAAGTCGTCCAGGTGCCATCACTGCACGACCGGGACGCCGCCGCTACTGCAGATGCGTGGCGCCTGGATCTGGAGGGAATTCAAGCCGGCCTCGACGCTGGTGCTGGACTCGTCATCTTGTGCAATCCGTGGAATCCGACAGGCCGCAACCTTTCGGTGGAGGAACTCCGCGAACTCAACGAAGTGGTGAGCCAGTACGACGCCCTGGTCTTCGCCGACGAGGTCCACTCCCCCTTGGTTCTGGGGGATCCCGGATGCTTCAACTCCTACGCGTCCCTCGGACCGAAATTCGCGGACCACACGATCACCGCCGTTTCCGCATCCAAAGCCTGGAACATTGCCGGACTCTCCTGCGCGCAGGTGATCCTGCCCGACCAAGAACTTCGCGAGAAGTGGGAAGCCACGCAGAGCCAGAAGTTCGGCTCCGCTTGCGCCTTGGGTCAGCTGGCTGCCGTCCCCGCCTACCTGGAATCAGACGAATGGCTTGCCCAAGCAATCGCGCAGATCAACGCCAATCTGGACCTTCTGGACGAGGCCCTGACGGCGACACGCGCCGACTACCACCGGCCGGAGGCTACCTACCTGGCTTGGATCGGCTTTGACTCCGTGCCGGGGATGGACCACCCCGCCGAGGTTCTCCGGGAGAAGTTCCACGTCGGCGTGAACGACGGCACGGCGTTGGGCCCCCAGTATTCCCGGTGGATCCGGGTCAACGCGGCCATGTCCCCCGAACCCTGGAGGAAGGTGGTCGGCGCCATTGCGCAGGCCGCCTCATAGCGAAGCGGGGTTACCTGCGCACCACCGGGTTTGACAAGGTCCCGATTCCCTCGATCGTGATCTCCACACGGTCCCCCGGGTGAATGGGCGCAACTCCAGCCGGCGTTCCCGTGAGGATAACGTCCCCGGGAAGAAGAGTGAAGACCTCCGAAGCCGCCGCCACCAACTCTCTAACCGGAACGATCATCTGGCTTGTGGAAGCATCCTGGCGGATCTCCCCGTCTACCTGTGTCATCAAGTCCAAGCTGTCCACGTCCAAGTCGGGATCCACGACGATCCACGGCCCCAGAGGGCAGGCGGTGTCAAAGCCTTTAGCGCGCGTCCACTGCCCGTCTAGTTTCTGCTTGTCCCGCGCTGACACGTCGTTGCCGATGGTGTACCCGAAGATGTATTCGTCCACGTCTTCGGGGGCGATGTTCTTGGCGATGGTCTTTACGACCACGGCCAATTCCCCTTCCGGCTCCACATGGTGGGACCAGGAGGGCAGCACGATTGGGTCATCCGGGCCGATGACCGAAGTGTTGGGCTTGATGAAGAACACGGGTTCGGCGGGAACCTCAGAACCCATCTCTTCGATGTGCGCTAGGTAGTTGCGTCCCACCCCGATCACTTTGGAACGGGGAATGACGGGAGACAGCAGGCGGACCTCATCGAGTTCGAAGACCTCACCGCTCAGTTCGATCTTTGAGAACAGCGGATCTCCCCGGAGCACGAAGATGCGGGTAGAGCCGTCTTTCAAGAAACCAAATTTGGGGGATGAACCATCGGAAAATCGCACTATACGCATGCCTCAACTTTACCGACACCAGCGAAACTCGGCAGTAGAGAACGTCGCCTTGGGGCTGTTTTCCGGAACTCCGTGGGATGATCGAGCGCGTGGAGACCCGGAACTTGAACGTCGTCCTCGACCGCCTGGAGGATGACGGATTACTTGAAGACGAAGGCGCACTTCTAGACGGCTTCGCGGAGTGGGCCTCCACGGAAGGCAAGCCGCTTTACCAGCACCAAGAGGCTGCGCTTGTCGAATTGGCTTCCGGCAACCATGTGATTGCGGAAACGCCGACGGGATCCGGGAAGTCCGTTATCGCCCTCGCCGGCCACTTCCTCTCTCTGGCGCGCGGTGGTCGCTCTTACTACACGGCCCCGCTGAAAGCCCTGGTGTCGGAGAAGTTCTTCGATCTGGTGGAGCAGTTCGGCGCCGCCAACGTGGGCATGGTGACCGGGGACGTAGCGCTCAACGCGCAAGCCCCTATCATCTGCTGCACGGCGGAAATTCTGGCGAACCAGGCCCTAAGGGAAGGAAATGGCCTGGACGTGGACCTCGTCGTGATGGACGAATTCCATTTTTACGGGGACCCGCAACGTGGCTGGGCCTGGCAGGTTCCGCTCTTGGAGCTCACCAACCCACAATTCGTACTGCTGTCCGCCACCCTCGGGGACACCTCCCAGATCATCTCCGACCTGGAGGACCGGACTGGCCGGGAAGTTGCCCTGATTTCAAACGCTGAGCGCCCCGTGCCCCTGGAATTCGACTACCTGGTGGATGAGATGGGCACCGTCGTCGCACGACTGGCCAATGAGGGCGCAGCACCCATCTACATCGTCCACTTCACTCAGGCAGACGCCGTGAGGTCAGCCGTGGACCTATCCCGGAGCCTGCGGGTGTCTGAAGAGGCAAAACAGCAGATCAGAGCGGAACTGAGAGGGCAGGCTCTCGGCAAAGGCTTCGGCCGACAACTCCGGGAACTCCTTGAGAAGGGAGTCGCCGTCCACCACGCGGGAATGCTGCCCCGGTACCGGCGCCTGGTTGAGCGCCTGGCACAGCGTGGACTGTTGTTGGCCATCTGTGGGACCGACACCCTCGGGGTCGGGATCAACGTTCCGATCCGCACCGTCTTGTTCACGTCTCTTGTCAAGTACGACGGGCAGAGGATGCGGCACCTCTCCGCCCGGGAGTTCCATCAGATTGCTGGACGGGCGGGAAGACCCGGTTTCGACGAAGTCGGATTCGTGAAAGCCCTGGGATCCCCCTCGGAGATTGAGACGCTAAACCGTCGAGCCAAGATGTCCGCGGCCAAGGAAGCCGGAGACAAGAAGAAGCAGAAGAAGGTGGCCAAGAAGGGCGGAGGAACCAAGAAACAAGGGGAGCTTAGCTGGACCAAAGCGACATTCGAAAGACTGACGAATGCCAAGCCTGAACCGCTCCAACCCAAGTTTCAGTCCTCCCATGCAGCTTTCCTGAACGTGCTCCAAGGTCCGGGAGACCCTGAGGCGCGGATCCTTCGCCTCGCCGAAGAGGCGACTCATGGACGCGGCGGCGGGGAGAAATCAAACCGCTTCCTGCGAGAGTTCGGGGACATCTACCGTTCTCTCCTGCAAGCAGGCCTCATCCGCCGGGTACCGCCGGTCGAACGCGGCGAATCGGGAGCCGCCATAGAAGCAATCGGTGACCTGCCGGACGATTTTGCGCTCAACCAGCCCCTCGCCCCCTTCGCGTTAGCCGCGCTGGACCTTCTGGACCCGAACGCACCCGACTTCACCATGGATGTCATCTCAGTCATCGAATCAGTCATGGAGGATCCTCGCCCGCTCCTCTACGCCCAGCAGGCGGCCGCTCGGGACGCCACTTTCCACGCTCTGAAGCGGGAAGGGGTCGACTATGAGGAGCGAAAGGACATTCTGGCCCAGGTGTCCTGGCCCAAGCCTCTCCAGGAGATTCTTGAGCCAGCTTTTGAAGTGTTCTCCGCCACCAACCCGTGGGTCCGGGGCCGGCAGCCCTCACCGAAAAGCGTGGTCCGGGAAATGGTTGAGGAAGGACTCACGTTCACCTCTCTCATCTCCAAATATCAGCTGCAAACCTCAGAAGGAGTGGTGCTTCGGTACCTCACCGACACGTACAAGGCACTGAGGCAGATACCACCCGCCGAATTCCAGACCGAAGAGGTTGGCGCCGTCACCTCCTGGCTTCGGGAGATGCTGTCGCACGTAGACACGTCGCTGCTGGTGGAGTGGGAGGAAATGATGTCGGGCGCACCGGCCCCAGTTCCCGCGGAATCCGCGGTCGATGATGGGGAGTTCGCCTTCGGCTCGGATGCCACCGGGACTGTTGACTGGTCTGTGAACCTATCCGCCTTCAGGAGAGCTGTGAGGAACTACCTGTTCTCCATGGTTGAGCTGGTTGCAAGAGACGATTTCGAAGGCCTAGCCGCCCTTGACCCCCGCGGTCCGTGGACCGACCGGAGGTGGGAGAGCGCGCTCGGTGTGTACTGGGATGAGTTCGACCACGTGGTCATCGACCAGAGGGCGCGCGCCGGAGAGCTGTTCATGCTCCGTGAATCCCCATCCCGGCAGGAACTCCTGGACGCGTGCCAAGTGGACAGTGAAGATGAGCTGCCCTCAACCACCGCTGGAGACTACCGGTGGTGGATCGGCCAGCAGGTGATCCTAGACCCAGAAGCTTCCGGCGCCTACCGCCTGGCGGTTCTGGTGGACGTGGAAGCATCACAAGCGGCACATCGGGTCATCGCTAGGACCGTTCACTTCGGCGCCACGTAGCGGATGCCGCTCTACGGAACCCGATGGACCCACTCCGGCTTGGAGAACTTCTGGTCCACGGCTGCCTGCGCCACACGCAAGTCGCTCTCAGTGATTGTCCCCGGCGACGCTCCGTATTCCGAGGCGAACTCATCCAAGAACACGTCAATGATCTCCGAACGTTCCATCCCCGTCTGACTGCGCATGGGGTCAACGCGTTTGGCCGCACTGCGCAGCCCCTTGTCCCGCACTTTTTCCTTGCCGATCCGCAGGCACTCAAGCATTTTCGCGGCGTCAATGTCGTAAGCCATCGTGACGTGGTGGAGCATGTAACCGTTCGCGAAGCGTTTCTGCGCCGCGCCCCCGATCTTGCCGTAAGGGGAGGCGATGTCGTTCAACGGAACATAACTGGCTTCAACGCCAACGCGAGACAGAGCCTTCATGACCCACTGATCCAAAAAGGGGTAACTCTCTTTGAAGCTCATTCCATCCACCAGGGCTGTTGGAATCACCAGAGAAAAGGTGATGCAGTTCCCCGGTTCCATGAACATGGCGCCCCCGCCGGAAACCCTGCGCGAAACGGTTATTCCGTGCCTATCCACACCTTCCTGGTCGATCTCATTCTCATAGGACTGAAAAGACCCAATCACGATCTGGGGTCCGTCCCACTCCCAGATCCTCATGAACGGCTTCCTGCGCCCAGCTGCGACCTCCTGCACCAAGGTCTCATCCATTGCCACATTCAACATCGGGTCAACAGTCGGCCCGTGTATCACCTCAAAGTCAATGTCCGACCAGTCGAGGGCGGCACCCACAGCCCTTCGAAACGCCACCCCGATGCCCGCGGGGCTAACCCCCATCAGTTCGTCACCGCGAACCAGAGCCCCCTCCACCACTTCTGCGACGTCCACAGCAGAGGCATCCGCATTCACGCCCAGCAGAGCGTTTTCCATGCGGGTCACGACGTCGTCTGGTTCTGCAAAGAAGTCTCCCGCGACCTTCGCTTCCACAACGACGCCGCCATCAACCTCCAGGTCAACGGCGACTAGCTTTCCCCCTGGCTCCTTATATTCCCCGTGCATACTTCCAGTCTAGGAGCGGCACCCTACGCTTTCGGGCGCTCAATCGTCCTAACAGTGACCCTCAAACGGGTTGTGAAGTGCGACCGCTTGACGAATGGAGCCCCCCACCGTCCTCGCCCGGTCCTACACTGGCCGCAGTCCGAACGAAACAAGATCCAACTTCCGTAGGGGTAATCATGGCAAGGCAACTGCGCTCCGCGACCTCCACCGCCGGTCGCAACATGGCGGGAGCACGCGCACTGTGGCGCGCCACCGGCATGGAAGATGGGGACTTTGGCAAGCCCATCATCGCAGTCGTCAACTCTTTCGTGGAGTTTGTTCCCGGACACGTACACCTGCGCGATATGGGCAAACTGGTCTCAGAAGCGATCGAACGTGCCGGAGGCGTGGCCAAAGAGTTCAACACGATCGCCGTGGACGACGGGATCGCCATGGGACACGAAGGCATGCTGTATTCGTTGCCCTCCCGAGAAGTCATCGCTGACTCCGTCGAGTACATGGTGGAAGCACACCGCGCCGATGCCATGGTGTGCATCTCGAACTGCGACAAAATCACGCCTGGAATGCTGCTAGCCGCGATGCGGCTCAATATTCCAGCCATCTTTGTATCCGGTGGACCGATGGAGGCCGGGAAGAACATACCCGAAGACGCGATTATCGGAGGATCCAAGACCGGCCACGGCAACCTGATCACCGTCATGAACGCTACCGCTGATGAGAGCATCTCAGACAGCGAACTCTTGCAGTTGGAGAAGCTGGCGTGCCCCACGTGCGGCTCGTGCTCAGGCATGTTCACCGCGAACTCGATGAACTCTCTGACGGAGGCACTGGGGCTATCCCTGCCCGGCAACGGGTCGACACTAGCCACGCATGTCGCGCGCAAAGCTCTCTTCGAAGAGGCTGGCTACCAAATCGTGGAAATGTGCCAGAGGTATTACAACGAGGACGACGACTCCGTCCTTCCTCGCAACATCGCAACGAAAGAAGCGTTCCAGAACGCCATGGCCCTGGACATGGCGATGGGTGGCTCCACCAACACGGTGCTCCACATACTGGCGGTCGCGCGCGAGGGCGAAGTGGACTTCGATCTGACCGACATAGGAGAAATCGGTCAGTCCGTCCCCACCCTGTCCAAGGTTGCGCCCAACCACAACGACTATCACATGGAAGACGTGCACCGAGCGGGAGGGATACCGGCGCTGCTCGGGGAACTGAACCGGGCCGATCTCCTGAACAAGAATGTCCATTCTGTCCATTCCGATGATCTTCAGTCCTGGCTCGATGAATGGGATGTGCGGGGAGGCAAGGCCAGCGAAAAGGCTGTGGAACTGTTCCGGGCCGCCCCGGGCAACAAACGCACCACGCAAGCGTTCTCGACGGACAATCGGTGGGCTGAACTGGACACCGATGCTTCCGCCGGCTGCATACGAGACGTGGAACACGCCTACGTCAAATCCGGCGGACTCACCGTCCTCTACGGAAACCTGGCGCCAGAGGGAGCCATCGTGAAAGCCGCCGGCATCGACCCGTCTCTCTTCCGGTTCGAGGGCACGGCACGAGTCATGGAATCCCAAGAAGAAGCAATCGAGAAGATCCTGGACAAAACCGTTCAGGCCGGGGATGTCGTGGTGATCCGATACGAGGGGCCCTCCGGCGGTCCGGGCATGCAGGAAATGCTCTACCCCACGTCCTTCATTAAGGGCCGGGGCTTGGGCACCAAATGCGCACTGATCACAGACGGCCGTTTCTCCGGAGGGACCTCTGGAATCTCGGTTGGCCACATTTCCCCCGAAGCCGCCGCAGGGGGACTCATCGCGCTCGTCGAGGACGGAGACAGAATCCTCATCGACGTGAACGAGGAGAAACTGGAACTGCTGGTAGACGACGAGGAACTGGAGCGCCGCCGGCTGCGCCAAGAGCGGCGGGAACACCCCTGGACCCCGCAGAACAGGGACAGGAAGGTGTCACCCGCCTTGCAGCTGTACGGCATGACAGCCCTGTCGGCCTCGCAGGGTGCAGCGCGGGATGTGTCCCAGGTGACCCGGATCCGCTGACTCGCGTCCACCGGCCAGAGCGGCCGGTGCTAGAGTCCCAACA
>CAYFQC010000045.1:0-10374 GCA_964345155.1 uncultured Actinomyces sp. | reverse complement strand
CCGGCCACTAAAGTAGGTCGGTGGAAACAGCCAGCCCGCACCCAGCGGGCCGGCCCGTGAGGAGAGGACGTCCATGCCTGAGGCAGGCAGCGCGCTCAACGCTACAGAATTGGATCCCCGGGACGCTCAGGCCATCAGTACCTGGGTGCGTGCCGCGGAAGAACTGATAGGGGAGGCAGCGTCCCCAGCGGATCTGCGCGACGTGAAGATACAGGTCTTCGGGGACAAGTCCGCCCTCGTCCTCGCCAACCGGATGATTGGAAAGATTGACCCTGCTCAACGGGCGCAGGCGGGGCAGACGCTGGGTGCTGCCCGCAAACAGGTGCAGGCGGCCTACGAGGCGCGCAAGGACGTTCTGGATCGTGAGGCTGAGGCCCAGACCCTTCTTGACGAGGGCGTCGATGTCACCATGCCGACCTTGCGTAGCCCGGTTGGGGCCCGCCACCCGCTTGAACTCCTCATTGAGCAGATTGAGGACTTCTTCTTGTCGATGGGTTGGCAGATCGAACAGGGACCGGAAGTTGAGCACGAGTGGTTCAACTTCGATGCCCTGAATTTCGACGCCGACCATCCCGCCCGGCAGATGCAGGACACGTTCTACGTGGACGGAACAACGGTCCGTGGAGACGCGCCCGAGGCTGGGGCGCTGGTCATGCGCACTCACACTTCACCGGTACAGGCCCGCGCCCTGCTCAAGAATGGTGCGCCGCTTTACGTCGCGGCTCCGGGGAAGGTATTCCGATCTGATGCGCTCGATGCCACCCACACGCCGGTCTTCCACCAGGTAGAGGGTTTGGCGGTCGATAAGAACCTGACTATGGCCGACTTGAAGGGGACGCTGGACCATTTCGCCCGCGCGATGTTCGGCCCGGACGCACGCACGCGTCTGCGCCCTTCTTTCTTCCCGTTTACGGAACCGAGCGCCGAAATGGACTTTTGGTTCCCGCAGAAGAAGGGGGGTCCCGGATGGATCGAATGGGGCGGCTGCGGGATGGTAAATCCGAACGTGTTGAGAGCCGTGGGCCTCGATCCTGACGAATACTCCGGGTTCGCTTTCGGAATGGGCCTGGAACGAACGCTGATGCTCCAGCACGGCATTTCAGACATGCATGACATCGTGGAGGGAGACTTGCGGTTCTCCCGCCAGTTCGGACTCTTCGGGAAGGGGAACTGACGTGCCCTACGTATCAAAGTCTTGGCTCGGCCAGCATGTGGAGGTTGCCGAAGAAGTCACCATCGAGGACGTTGCGGCTGCCCTCGTGCGGGTTGGCATAGAGGAAGAGGAGATCTTCCCCGCCGCGGTTACCGGACCCCTGGTGGCTGGGAAGGTCCTAACGATCGACACGAAGAAGCAGTCCAACGGGAAGGACATCCGCTACTGTCGCGTTGACGTCGGAGAATTCAACGATGCGCCAGGCGCCGGCGCAGAACCTTCAGAATTGCCAAGCCGCGGGATCGTCTGCGGAGCCCACAACTTCGAGGTCGGAGACACAGTAGTTGTGTCCTTGCCGGGGGCGATTCTGCCCGGACCATTCCCGATCTCAGCTCGCAAAACCTACGGCCACACCTCCGACGGCATGATCTGTTCGGAGCGGGAACTTGGGCTTGGAAACGATCATTCGGGGATCATCACACTGGGGAAGTCCCTACCGATCGAACCCCTACCGCAGCCGGGAACGAACATGATTCCACTGCTCGATCTCGGTGAAGAAGTCCTGGAAGTCAATGTCACCCCCGACCGCGGGTACTGTTTCGCGATGCGGGGGCTGGCTCGCGAGTACTCCCATTCCACGGGCGCGCAGTTTGCTGATCCAGGACTTCCCGACTCGCTGACCATTGACCTGCCTCAGTCCGGCGAGGGCGCCTTTGAGGTCCGTGTGGCCGATGATTCCGCTAGGGAAGGAAGACCCGCTTCCGATAGATTCGTGACCCGCATAGTCCGGGGGATAGACCCGAAGGCAAAGACTCCGCAGTGGATGGTCCGCAGCCTGGAACAGGCAGGGATGCGGTCCCTCGGTCTTTCGATCGACGTCACTAACTACGTCATGCTGGATCTGGGCCAGCCCTTGCATGCCTACGACATCCGCGCCGTCGCCGCTCCTTTCGTTGTGCGCCGTGCGGTCGAGGGAGAAGCATTCGCCACCCTGGACGGGGTGGAGCGAAAACTGGATTCTGAAGACATTGTGATCGCGGACTCTCCCGACCCGGAGGTTCCGGGTTCTCGTGTTGTTGGGCTCGCAGGGGTGATGGGCGGGGAGAACTCTGAGGTTCAGCCGGACACAACAGACGTCGTGATCGAAGCCGCACACTTCGACCCCGTGTCCATAGCCCGCACATCGCGCAGGCACAGGCTGTTTACGGAGTCCTCGAAGCGGTTTGAGCGCGGCGTGGATCCACAGCTCCCGGCTGTCGCCGCTTCGCGCGTCGCGGAGTTGCTGGCGCAATACGGGGGCGGCCGCGTCGAGGAGGTGGGATTTGATCTCAACGAGGTCGCGCCGCCCTCGCCAATCACTATGAGGGTTACGGAACCGCAACGCCTCACCGGCGTCCCGTATACCCGTGAACAGGTTGTTGGCTACTTGGAGGCGATCGGCTGCCGCGTCGATGCGGGCGAGGGCGAACTGCTCCAGGTCACTCCGCCGACGTGGCGCCCGGACCTGGTTGGTCCAGCTCACCTGGTAGAGGAGGTAGCGCGCCTGGACGGATACGACAAAATCCCCTCGCGTGTCGCGATGGGGAAGGGCAGCTCCGGCCTCAACACGGACCAGCGGATGCGTAGGTGGGCTTCAGAGACCCTGGCTCAGGGCGGGATGGTCGAAGTAAAGTCGTATCCTTTCGTTGGGGATGCGCATGACCGCCAGCTCATTCCCGAGGGCGACGTACGTCGAGAGGCCATTCGCTTGCGGAATCCCCTGGCGGATGACGCGCCGATGTTGCGGACGTCTTTGCTGGACACGCTGCTTGAGGTCGCTGAGCGCAATGCGTCCCGCGGCGTCACGCCTCTGGCGCTCTTTGAGTTGGGGCAGGTGGCAAGCCCTGCGGGGACCGAGCCCGCGGAGATTATAGGCGTTGAGGAACGTCCGTCCCAGGAGGAGTTGTCAGCGTTGCTGGCGGGGGTTCCCCATCAACCGTGGCACGCAGCGGGTGTTCTGGCGGGTCCTTTTGCGCCGCTATCGGGGCAGCAGATGACTGCGGGAGGGCAGCGCCAGGAAGACTGGGGCTGGGCCGACGCCATTCAGGCCTGTCGGGACTTGGCGGATATGGCCGGACTTCGGATGGAGGTCACGCGCTCGTGGCTCCCCGCAGGGTCTCAGAAACTGCGGGGAGCCCCGGTGCCCACCCCTGCCGAGGCGCCTGAGCAGGTAGCTCCTTTCCACCCGGGTCGGTGTGCCACTCTGTTCGTGCGGACTGGGCGAGGATTCAAGATTGTGGGGCGGGCAGGGGAGCTGCATCCGCGCGTGGTGGTGGAATACGGGCTGCCGGCCCGCGCCGCTGCTTTCGAGGTCGATTTGGACCTGCTCTCCGACCTTGTCCAGCCGGAGTTCCTGCAGGTGAAGCCGGTGTCCACGTATCCGCCCGTGAAAGAGGACCTGGCTGTGGTCGTGGAGGACTACATTCCCGAGTCAGACGTGGCCTCCACCCTGCGACGTGCCGCCGGTCCTCTACTCGAGTCCTTGTCGCTCTTCGATGTTTACCGGGGGGAACAGATTCCGGAGGACTGCCGATCGCTTGCCTACTCCTTTACACTGCGCGCGGCGGATCGCACGCTGGATGCGCAGGAGGTGGCAGCCCTGCGTGCGAAGATCATTCGCGACCTTGAGAAGCGGCTCAAGGCGACGGTCCGCACGGCCTGAGGCAGACTTCACCGTCCAGAACCGGAGACGCCTAGCTGCAAGTTATTCACTCCGCCGTATGATTATTCAGTCGATGGAGTGAGTGCCGGCCGGGCCGCGGAGCCCGGCCGGGTGCCAGCAAGCAGGAGGGTTAGTGGCTGAGTCAGCGGTTGAGACCAAGGCGGCGCGCCATGAGCTCATCGCTGACCTCGTCTCCTCACGGCCTGTGACCAGTCAGGAGCAACTGCGCGAACTCCTGGCAGAACGCGGTTTTGAGACGGCCCAGGCGACCTTGTCGCGCGACCTATCGGAACTCCAAGCGATAAAGGTGAAGACTACGACGGGTGCCGCCGTGTACTCCATTCCGGACGTCAATGGGCGCCACCAGCCGATCGCTTCCGAGGGGAATCCAAGGCTGGCACGGTGGTGCCAGGATCTCCTGGTCAGCGCGCAGGCTGCTCTGAATCAGGTTGTGCTCCGCACACCGGCAGGGGCCGCCAATCTTTTGGGTACCGCGATCGATTCATCGCGCTTGGAGGGCGTGCTCGGGTCGATCGCGGGTGACGACACGATCCTGGTGATCTGCGATTCTTCAGAGCGGGCGGCGCGGGTGCGCCGTCTGCTGGTGGATCTCGCCGAGCGGGGGGCGTGACCCCGCAAGTATTTCGGCGCCGGTTGCGGGCCTCGCCGATGAGCTAAGAAAGGGCGCCTACGCGGGCGCAAGGAGGAAAGCAAATGAGCAAGTCGCGTGACCGGGTGGTCCTGGCCTACTCCGGTGGTTTGGACACCTCGGTGGCTATCGGCTGGATCGGCGAGCAGACTGGGGCCGAAGTTGTCGCCGTGGCGGTCGACGTAGGGCAGGGCGGCGAAGACCTGGAGGTGGTTCGTCAGCGCGCACTGGATTGCGGGGCGGTCGAGGCGTATGTGGCAGACGCAAAAGATGAGTTCGCTGAGGAATACTGCATGCCCGCGCTGAAGGCCAATGGCCTTTACATGGGTACCTACCCCTTGGTTTCGGCCCTGTCTCGTCCTCTTATCTCCAAGCACCTAGTCAAGGCTGCGCGCGAGTTCGGGGCCACCACGGTTGCCCACGGCTGCACCGGAAAAGGCAATGACCAGGTCCGCTTCGAGGTGGCAATAACCTCTGTGGGTCCCGATCTTACGTGCCTGGCTCCTGTGCGCGACCTCGCTCTGACGCGGGACGTAGCTATCGATTACGCGGTGAAGCACTCGCTTCCAATAGAGACGACCAAGAACAATCCCTTCTCCATCGACCAGAACGTCTGGGGTCGCGCCATCGAGACAGGCTTTCTGGAGGACATTTGGAACGCGCCGACGAAGGACGTCTACAACTACACGGACGATCCGACGTATCCTCCTCTCCCAGACGAGGTGGTCATCAGCTTCGAGAAGGGCGTTCCGGTCAAGATTGACGGCCGTCCCGTGACGCCGCTTCAAGCCATTCAGGAACTCAATCGGCGCGCGGGCGCTCAGGGCATCGGCCGCATCGACTTGGTGGAGGACCGGCTGGTCGGCATCAAGTCACGTGAAATCTACGAGGCGCCGGGAGCGATGGCGCTGATTGCCGCCCACAAGGAGCTGGAGAACGTCACCATTGAGCGCGAGCAGGCTCGCTTCAAGTCGCGCGTTGACGAACGGTGGGCAGAGCTCGTCTACGACGGCCAATGGTTCTCCCCACTGAAGCGCTCTCTGGACGCGTTCGTCGAGGACACGCAGCAGTACGTTTCGGGGGATATCCGAATGACGCTGCACGGAGGGCGCGCTACCGTGACCGGCCGCCGGTCGGACACTTCCCTGTACGACTTCAACCTGGCGACCTATGAGACTGGGGATACGTACGACCAGACGAATGCCCGCGGATTCATTGAGATCTTCGGAATGACCTCGAAGCTTGCAGCCGCTCGCGACGCCCAATACGGCAGGGGAGTTGTGATCTCCTAGCCAGCGCTCCGGTCTGCCCTCCGGATCGGGCAGGACATGCACCGCGGCCCTCCGCGGCCCCTGCCCAGTTCGGATCCGTCGATCTCCAGCACCTCCACGCCTGCCTCCCGCATCGCCTGATTCGACCGCGGCGTGCGGGAGTAGGCCACTACCTGACCCGGCGCCAGGGCCAACATGTTGAATCCGTCGTTCCACTGTTCACGTGAAAGTTCGGCGGTGGATGCCTCCGGCCAAACGAACGTGAGCGGGCGCCCGATTGCGCGCTCCATCGCCTGTGGAATGCCGCGCCCCAGATCTTCGACGACGGTTCGCCCGACCAGGTCGCCGGGAAGCGTGCGAGGGCGAACAGCCGACTCGTCGGAGCCCGGTCCGACGTGCTCACCCTCCCAACGGAGTAGCACTGCGGGGGCATCCAGGATCTCCGGATAGATGACGAACTTGTCTTCGTCGATCTGCGTCATCACCGTGTCCAGGTGCATGAACTCCCGCCGCTCAGGCAGCATTATGGCCAGCACTCGGTTTGCCCGCCCGGCTCGGAACAGGCGTTCTGCCAGTCGCTCCACGCCCTGTGGGGTGGTGCGTTCTGATACGCCCACGGCTACCAGACCCTCGCCCAGCACCAGCATGTCGCCGCCCTCAGCCGAGCGTGACGCCCCCGAAAAGCCGGTCGTCCAAATTTCGAAGCCGAGGTCCTTGAACTTGGGATGGTGTTTGTAGATCGCCGAGTAGTGCAGTGACTCCCGCCGCCGCACCTCTCGGCTCATGGAGTTCACGGCGACGCCTCCGTACATCCAGACTGAGGTGTCGCGGGTGAACAGGTGGTTTGGTAATGGGCCGATCAGGAAATCATCGTCGGCCAGAGTCTGCGCGACAAGCGAGGGCGTCGGGTTGATCTCCTCCCACTCCGCCTTCGTTATTCCTTCCACGCATAGAGCTGCCGTTTCTGCTGGTGACAGACCCTGTGCCCAGCTCATCAGATTTGGAGCTAGGAGCGGGCCCAGCCTTTTGTAGTTCACCGTGTTGTCGAGGACGTAGTCCTTGGCGACAGGGTCCTCAAGCGTCTCCGTGAACAGGTCCATGAATTCCAGCACCTCGACGCCTTGGCCCCGCATGAGTTCCCGGAAAAACTGGTGTTCTTCTCTGGCGCGGGCTGGAGAGAGCAGATCGTCAAACAACAAGAGGTCGTGATTTGGTGGAGTGAGGCGCTCCATTTCCCGCCCCGGCTGGTGGACGATCACTGCCTCGAGGGGCGAAATCTCATCCTCGATTCGAACGCAGAACTCGCTAGCGGTTGGTTCAGATTTGCTGGTCATGGGTACTCAACTCCCTTGGAACGAACCCAGCGTATCCGCATGCGTCAGTTTTGGTGCTGCGTGGGTTCCCGATCGCGGAACCGCTTAGCCGAGCGGGGACAAATCGGCAATCATTAGACCCATGACCAACACTTCTGGTTCCAGCCCGGATAAGCCCACTGCACTCTGGGGAGGTCGGTTCCGGTCCGGCCCCGCGCCCGCGTTGGCGCGATTATCCTTGTCCACGCATTTTGACTGGCGGCTTGCGGAGGACGACATTGCCGGTTCTCGTGCACACGCCAGGGCGCTCGCGCGGGTCGGACTGCTGGAGGAACAGCAGTTGTCCGCGATGCTGGCCGCCCTCGACCAACTGGATGAAGACGTTGCTAGTGGCGTCTTTGTGCCGGTGGAGGAGGACGAGGACGTACACACCGCCCTCGAACGTGGCCTCATGGAACGGGCGGGGGAAGAACTGGGCGGTCGACTTCGTGCTGGGCGGTCCCGCAACGATCAGATAGCAGCCCTGACCCGGCGGTATCTGCGCAGGCAGGCGCGCCACATCGGGGCACTGACACTGTCCGTGGTGGACGCCCTGATACAGCAGGCGGAGGCCGCGGGAGATGCGATCATGCCGGGGCGTACTCACATGCAGCACGCGCAGCCAGTGCTGGTAGCCCACCATTTGCTCGCGCATGCCTGGCCACTGGTCCGTGACGTGGAGAGGCTTGAGGACTGGGACCGGCGCGCCTCGTCGTCGCCTTACGGAGCGGGGGCCCTTGCCGGCAACACGCTGGGCTTGGACGCGGCGGCCATTGCTGGTGAACTCGGTTTTTCAGAGGTGGCGCCCAACTCCATTGATGCGACGGCCGCCCGTGACGTCGTAGCGGAGCTAGCATTCGTCCTCGCACTGATCGGCGTGGATCTATCCAGGATTGCGGAAGAAATAATCATCTGGAACACGCACGAGTTCGGGTATGTGGAACTGGACGACGCCTATTCCACTGGCTCGTCAATCATGCCGCAGAAGAAGAATCCGGACATCGCAGAGCTTGCGCGCGGCAAGGCGGGCCGCATGATCGGGGACCTCGCTGGCCTGCTCGCAACGCTCAAGGGTCTGCCGCTGGCCTACAACCGGGACTTGCAGGAGGACAAAGAGCCAGTGTTCGACCAGATCGACACACTGGACGTCCTACTGCCGGCTTTCTTCGGGATGATCGCGACGATGCGTTTGAACTACTCCCGGATGGAGGCGGAGGCACCACAGGGGTTCTCGCTGGCAACGGACGTAGCCGAATGGCTCGTCCGGGAAGGGGTGCCGTTTAGGGTGGCCCACGAAGTGGCGGGGGCGTGCGTGACTTACTGCGAGGACCGCGGCATCGAACTGGGTGACCTCAAAGAAGAAGACCTACCCAATGTCTCAGGCCTTCTGACGCCGGGTGTCCTGGACGTCCTTACCGTTTCGGGTTCCGTTCGGGCCCGCACCGGCATTGGCGGTACGGCGCCGGAGAGGGTTGCTGAGCAGGTGGAGGAACTTCGCGCGGCAACGCTCCACGCCGCGCGGTGGTGCGAAAGCTGAGGCTGGGCACGCACTAGGGTGGTTCTGCTCAGGACTGCTTCTGCGGGTCCGAGGACGTATCAGTCGCCCGTTTGACGTGCGACTGACAAACGGGATTCTATTTTCTATTTGAGGAGAAGCAGTGGGTGACCTCATCGAGGAACTGCGCTGGCGCGGGCTTATCAAGCAGCACACGGATATCGACTCCCTGTCCGTGGCTCTGGAGGAGGGACCTGTCACTTTCTATTGCGGTTTCGACCCGACCGCACCCTCCCTGCACCACGGCCACTTGGTGCAGCTAATGCTCATGCGTCATCTGCAGAACGCGGGCCACACGCCGATCGCCTTGGTTGGGGGTGCAACGGGGCTGATCGGGGACCCACGCGAAGTGGGAGAACGCTCGATGAACCCAGTCGAGGTCGTGGAGGAGTGGGCGGCGCGGTTGCGCGCTCAGATCGAAAGGTTCTTGGATTTCGGCTCCGACAATCCGGCGCTGATGGTCAACAACCTGGATTGGACTTCCCAGATCTCCGCCATCGGTCTTCTGCGGGACTTGGGGAAGTACTTCCGGATGGGAACCATGCTCTCCAAAGATGTGGTTGCCCGTCGCCTCTCCTCGGAGGAAGGCATCTCTTACACGGAGTTCTCCTACCAGATCCTCCAGGCCAACGACTTCTTGGAGCTCTTCCGTAGGTACGGTTGCACCCTCCAAACGGGTGGTAACGACCAGTGGGGCAACCTGATTGGCGGCGTGGAGTTGGTGAGGAAGGTTGAGGGAGCGACGGCTCACGTACTCACCACCCCGGTTGTAACCAAGGCCGATGGGACGAAGTTTGGGAAGACATCCGGCGGGGCTATCTGGCTGGATCCTGAGCTAATGAGTCCCTACGACTTTTACCAGTTCTGGCTGCAGACGGCCGACGAGGACGTGGTGAAGATGCTGAAAGTCTTCACTTTCCTTCCCCGCGGTGAAATCGAAGCACTGGACACATTAACTTCCGAGAAACCCCACTTGCGCACCGCGCAGAAGGCTCTGGCCGCCGAAGTGACCCGCCTGGTACATGGCGAGGAAGAGTTGGAGCGCGTCCTCGATGCGACAGAAGCCCTCTGGGGGCGGGGTGACTTGGGCGCCGTGGACGGGGCGACACTCGCCTCGGCGGTTCACGACCTCCCGAAGGGCGCGATCAAACCTGGCGAGACCACGGTTACCGACGCGGTTTTGGCTTGTGGGCTTGAGAAGGGGCGGCAGGCTGCCCTCCGGCTGGTGAAGTCGAACGGGCTGTCGGTAAACAACGTGAAGGTCGAGGACCCGGACCGGGTACTGATCGAGGACGACTTGCTCGCGCATCGCTTCATAATCCTGCGCAAAGGTCGCAAGACACTCGCCGTGGCTGCGGTCGAGGGCGACGCGATCCTTTCTTAGCCTCTGTCCCACGCACCGGGACCCCGGCGGGTGTTCTTGTTTTTGGGTGGACACGCCCGGGTGCGGGTCGTGGGTTGGGGTTTTGGGTTTTGTGTTTGTGCTGGTGGGAGGCGGTTTGCCGGCCTGTGGTGCCCATCACGTGGACGTGACTGGACGTGGGGTGGGGTCTTCGGTAAAGTTATCTCTCGCCGGAAGTTGAGGGTGAACTTCCAAGGGAAGCCCCTCCGGCCCGGCAAACACCCGGAAATATGTACGGGATGTTGTTTGTGAACTTGATAGTGTGTTTTTGTTTGTTTGTTTTTTGTTAGT
>CAYFQC010000044.1:0-10794 GCA_964345155.1 uncultured Actinomyces sp. | reverse complement strand
AAGAAGAACCCCGGCATTCCAAGGAATACCGGGGCTACCAGCGGAGACGGTGGGATTTGAACCCACGGTGGCTATTCACCACACAACATTTCGAGTGTTGCACCTTCGGCCGCTCGGACACGTCTCCAAGCCATAGCAGTTTACACGCCCGCGGCCTCCTCATGAGAAGGCGGGGAGGTGAGTCGCGTTACGCGCTCCCTCCCCGCCCGCCGAATCAAGATTGGCTAGTCGGCAATCTCTACCAGCAAAGTGGAGTAGTTCTTCTTCGCTGCTTCGTACCGAGCCTCAACGTCGTCCCAGTTGACGACGTTCCACCAAGCCTCCACGTACTTGGCCTTCACGTTCTTGTAGTCCAAGTAGAACGCGTGCTCCCACATGTCCAGCATGAGGAGCGGAACCGTGCCTACGGGCACGTTGCCCTGCTGGTCGAACAGTTGGAAGGTCACCAGCCCGCCGCCGATCGTGTCATAGGCCAGCACAGCCCATCCGGAGCCCTGAATGCCCAGCGCGGCAGCCGTGAACTGCTTCTTGAAGTTGTCCAGAGACCCGAAGCTTGCGTCAATTGCCTTGGCCAGGTCGCCTTCCGGTCCGGCCTTCGCCTTCGGCGTCATGTTTTTCCAGAACACCGAGTGGTTGCTGTGTCCGCCCAGGTTGAACGCCAGGTTCTTCTCATAGAGGTTGACAGCGGCCAGGTCCCCCGCCTCGCGTGCCGCTTCCAGAGCTGCCAAAGCGGCGTTTGCTCCGTCAACGTAAGCCTGGTGATGCTTGGAGTGGTGAAGCTCCATGATCTCCGCGGAGATGTGGGGCTCCAGAGCGTCGTAGGGATAGTCGAGTTCGGGTAGGACGTAAACAGCCATTCTTCCTCCAGGTGTCTTGACTTCGGTTTGCTAAAGCCAATGCCTCTAACCTAGCCCGCCACGCGCGCCTAGGCCAAGGGTCCTAGGTTCACCCAGGGGAGATTTAGGAGACAACGCCTCTCTGCGGGAGAGGAAGAACTGCTCCATTAACTCCGCGGCCTCCGCCCCGCAAACTCCTGGAACGACCTCTACCTGGTGGTTTGAACGCACGTCCCGCACTACGTCGCGCACTGACCCGCAGGCGCCGGTCTTCGGCTCCCAAACTCCGAAGACCACCCGCGAGACCCGGGCCGCCACTGCGGCAGCCGCACACATGGTGCACGGCTCAACCGTTACGACCAGCGTGCAGCCTTGAAGGTTCCACGTCCCGCGCCGAGCTCCGGCTTCCCGAAGAGCCAAAACTTCAGCGTGAGCGGTGGGATCCGCGTCTTGTTCGCGCTGATTGTGGCCAACTCCAAGGACCGTCCCGTCCTCGCCCACCACCACGGCCCCCACGGGAACTTCACCCTCCGCAGCCGCCTCACGGGCGAGGGCGAGGGCCTGACCCATCAGTTCGTCCCACTCCGTGCGTGTTCGCATGCGCCGACACTAACCCGAACGGGGGTGGTGCCGCGATACGCTAGCACCATGCACCTGCAAGTCATTGACCACCCCCTGGTCGACCACAAGCTCACTGTCCTTCGTAACAAGAACACCCCTTCCGCGACCTTCCGTTCCCTCGTTGGAGAGCTGGTTACTCTCCTGACCTACGAGGCGACGCGAAATGTCTCGGTTGAGCCAGTTGAGATCGAAACGCCCGTGGAGAAAACCACGGGCGTCATGCTGACCGAACCGCAACCACTGGTCGTCCCAATCCTGCGGGCTGGCCTCGGGATGCTTCAAGGGATGACCGAGATGCTGCCTACTGCGGAAGTCGGCTTCCTCGGCATGCGACGCGATGAGGACTCCCTGGAGATTGAGACCTACGCTCGGAGACTCCCCGATGACCTGTCAGGACGGGAGGTGTACGTCCTAGATCCGATGCTCGCAACCGGCCACACCCTTGTAGCCACGATCAACTACCTCATTGAGCACAATGCCAAGAGGATTGTCTGCATCTGTATCCTCGCCACACCGGAGGGGATCGCGGAGCTGGAGGAGAAGATTGGCGACCGGGCGGATGTGACGGTCGTGACCGCCGCCCTCGACCAGGGTCTGAACTCTAAGTCGTACATCGTGCCGGGCCTGGGGGATGC
Organism: uncultured Actinomyces sp.; assembly: GCA_964345155.1. Taxonomy (GTDB): domain Bacteria; phylum Actinomycetota; class Actinomycetes; order Actinomycetales; family Actinomycetaceae; genus Scrofimicrobium. The sequence goes on along the minus strand of CAYFQC010000044.1, from coordinate 8,702 downwards.
GGGAGACCGCCTGTACGGCGTCATCGACTGAGTTCTCACCACAGACACTAAGGGTGGGCACCCTTTGCGGATGCCCACCCTTTCAGCGCCCGGCAGCGGCCGGAACCCTCCTAGAAGGCAGGGATTACTGAACCGTCGGTCCAGGTCTCCTCGATGAACTGCTTCACCTCATCGCTGTGGAGCAGTTCCTCCAGCTTCGCAATCGCCTCAGCATTGTCCGCGTCTTTCTGCCACACGAGGACGTTAACCGCCGGGTTGTTCTCCGGGCTTTCAAGGACCAGCGCGTCCTTCGAGGGGACCAAACCGCCTTCAAGAGCGAAGTTGCCGTTGATCACCGCCACATCCACGTCTTGCAGGTTGCGGACCAGGCTGGGGCCTTCAACTTCGAGGAACTTGACGCCGCGCAGTGGGGTCACCGTGGTGACGTTAATGTCGCCCTCGGCGGGAAGCTCCACGAATCCCTGCTCAGCCAATAGTGTCAAAGCCCGGTCCTGGTTAGTCGGGTCATTGATCACGCCGATCGTTGCCCCGTCAGGAACCTCCGCCAAATCGGTGTACTTACTTGAGTAGACGCCCAGCGGCTCAAGGTGGATGCCCTCGCCCGCCTCAAAGTCGTACCCGCGTTCCTTCTCCTGGTTCTCCAGGTATGGGACGGTCTGGAAGAAGTTGGCGTCCAGCTCCCCTGACTTCAACGCTTCGTTCGGCTGGATGTAGTCGGAATATTCGATCAGATTGATCTGGATTCCGGCGTCGGCCGCCAAATTGTCGTTGACGAAAGTCAGAATCTTCCCGTGTGGGCTTGGGGTCGCACCGACGGTCAAGACCTGGACGTCGCTGCCCTCGGCCTGCTCGGTCGCGGTGTCAGTCTTCTCCGCTTCGGTGGACTGCTTGGCGTCGCCGCCGCTGGAAGAGCATCCGGCGAGGGCGAGGGCTGCGGCTGCTCCGAATGCCGCTAGGTAACGTACTGAACGCATTTTGGTTTCCTCCAGATTTGCTGTGTTGCGTGGACTGCCGCACGTGCGGCCAAGTTGCATGGTCGATTTACGAGTAGTTCTGCTTGCCGTGGCTGCCGGAAACTCCGGCTGGTGGTTGCCTCAGCGGTGGTCCACCAGCCGGCTGATCATGTCGCCAGCCATTTGGATCACTTGAACTATCACGACGATGGCGACGACCGTGAGGATCATGACGTCGTCCTGCCACTGGTTGTAGCCGTAATTGATGGCCAGTGCCCCCAGGCCGCCGCCGCCGACAACACCGGCCATAGCCGAATAGCCGACCAACGTGATCAGTAGGACAGTCGTTGACTGGACTAAGGATGGGAGAGCCTCGCGAACCTGCACCCCCCACTCAATTCGGGTATTGGACGCGCCCATCATTTGCGCCGCCTCGATCTTTCCGGGAGACACGTCCTTTATGTTCGTCTCCACCAGTCGAGCGAAGAACGGGACAGCACCGACGATCAGAGGGACGACTGTGGCCTTCCACCCTAGGGCGGTACCCAGCACGATTCGCGTGAACGGAATCAGCGCGATTATCAAGATCATGAAGGGGAACGAGCGCACCACGTTGACGACTACGCCCGCCACCTGGTTAAGCGTTGCCCGCGGCTTGATTCCGGATCGGGAACTGGAGGCCAGAAGGAGTCCCAGCGGCAAGCCGAGCAAGACCGTGAACAGTCCAGACCAACCGACCATCAGGAGTGTCTCCCAGACCGCTGGCCAGAACTTCTGTGTGATGGCGGGGTTGTCCCCCCAGCGCGGGCCGCCGGGTGCCATCGGGAGTGCCGCTGCGACGCGGGCGAGGACGAGGGCGATCTGAGTCATTCCTCCCACCCCCGTACGAACACGCCGTTGCGTTCCAGCTGCCCGCGAATCGCTCCCTTGTGATACTCGGGAACCGTGATAGCCAGGCGTCCAACTTGGACTGGGCCTATCGACTCGAAGCGTCCCGCTGCAACATCCGCACCTACGGAGGCCACCAGGTTCAAGACTGCCGCACCGGTGGGTATGCCCGGACGGGACGTGAAGGAGATGTCGAGCAGAGTCTGGCCTTTCGGGATTTCCACTCCGTCGATGTTGGGCCGGGGAACCAAGTCTTCTGCCAGAGCCGAATCCGGCTTCTCCAGGACAACTTCGATCGGGCCGGATTGGACCACGCGACCGTGTTTGAGGAGCGTCACGGAATCGCAGTAGTCCCTGACCACGTCCATCTCATGGGTGATGATCACGACGGTGACCCCGGATTCGTCGCGGAGCTTGCGCAGCAGGGACATGACCTGTTTGGTGGACTGTGCGTCCAAAGCGGATGTGGGTTCATCGCACAGAAGTACGGGAGGGTTCGTGGCCATGCCTCTGGCTATCCCGACCCGCTGCTGTTGGCCGCCTGAGAGCTGCGCAGGGTAAGAGGCACCTCGGTCCCCAAGTCCAACGACGCTTAGAAGCTCAGATACACGGACACCGATCTTGTCCTTGGGTTCCCCCGCCAGCCTGAGCGGGAAGGCCACGTTCCCCGCGGCCGTCCTCGAATCGAGAAGGTTCGGGGACTGGAACACCATACCGATGTTCCGGCGGGCGGAGCGGAGCTCTGCGCCGGATAGGGAGGTCATGTCAATGCCGTCCACCACGATGTGCCCTGAGGTGGGACGTTCGAGGGCGGTGAGACACCGGATGAGCGTCGACTTACCTGCCCCCGACTGGCCGACAATGCCGTGAATGGCCCCTTTGGGAATGCTCAGAGTGACGTCATCGAGCGCCACCACCGGGGTGGCGCCAGGAATGTCGTAGACCTTCCTGACATCGACTAACTCGATCAACGTTCCTCCATCGGTCCTGGCGGAAGCACCTTGCCTAAGGCTGGTTGCTGCAGCGTCGGGGAGCCAGGTCTCTCAGCTGCTCTAGATGGTTACGGGCTCGATAATAGGGGTGGCTACGAGCGTCCAAGAAATTGGCGGTCCACGATCCGAAACGAGGTTTGTATGGGTGCGGGACGATATGCACCGTCTCCGACCGGGGATCTTCACCTGGGAAACCTGCGCACTGCCCTGATTGCGTGGGCGGCCGCGAGGAGCACAAACCGCGCTTTCTACCTGCGTTTGGAGGATCTCGACGCTCAGCGCAGACGCGATCCGGCGGGGCAGATTCGTGACCTGAAACTCCTGGGAATCGACTGGGACGGCGAGATCGTGGTGCAGAGCGAGCGTCTGAGCCGTTACGAAAAAGCAATCCAACAGCTCCAAGACCGCGACCTCACCTTCGAGTGCTTCTGCTCCCGGAGAGACCTGCGGGAGGCGGCGTCTGCCCCTCATATGCAGGTGGGCCACTACCCGGGCACGTGTTTGCACCTGAGCCCCCGGGAAGCGGAGGAGAAGCGGGAGGAGTTCGCCACACGCGGGCTCCTTCCCGCTCTCAGGCTGCGGCCAAGAGCTAGTGAGTGGACCGCTCAAGACATGTACCGAGGCTCATTCACCGGTGCCATCGACAACGTGGTGCTGCGGCGCGGAGACGGAACGTTCGCCTACAACCTCGCGGTCGTGGTCGACGACGTGGCGATGGGTGTTGACCAAATCGTCCGAGGTGACGACCTCCTACCGTCCTCGCCCGTCCATTCGTATCTGACGCAGGAGTTGGGGGGAGCCGAGGCAACGTACGGACACGTGCCGCTCGTGCTGGGACCGACAGGAAAGCGGTTGGCGAAACGGGATGGGGCGGTGACAATGACCCAGCTCTTAGAGAGTGGAAAATCTTCGCACGACGTGGTGACACTTATCACGAGTTCCTTAGGCGCACCTAAGTCGGGAACGGCGGCGGACTTCCTGGAGGAGTTCCCACGCCTCGAGACTTTACAAAAACCCTGGATCTATGATATTTTCACATAGAAAATAAATGTTGCCGACCACGCAGACTCTTACGTACTAATGGCTGCAGATAGCCGACGCAACGGCGTTCTGCAGCCATTAGGCGGGTAGTGTGGGCGCGGATTCTCATCCACCGGCCAGGGACATGACTCCAATGGTGCGCCTCCATATGGAGATGGTTGCCGTTATGATTCGAGGTCCTAAGCCGCGCCACCGTCACAGTTGGTTGGCACGAAGGAAACTGTCCGACGCAACTACCGAGACCGTAGGAGCCACCCGTGGGTCGTCCCAGAGTTTACGATGAATCGCTTCGCGAGCGCCTCATTACGGAAGCACGCAAAATGCTGACCGATGACGGATACCACGGCGTCTCCCTCCGGGTCTTGACGCGCAATGTCGGCACCTCAACCAACGCGGTCTACACGCTCTTCGGATCTAAAGAAGCGCTAATGGCTGAAGTGGTGATTCGGGACCTAGATGCAATGCTCGGGGAAGACTTCTCCATTGAGTGGACTGGTGACTCGAAGGAGGATTTGGCTAACCTCGCCCGGTTCTACCGGCAGCGGGCTACCGCCGACCCACGGGCATTCGCGGGGACCTTTGAGGCCCTGGAAGAGGCAACGCGCCCTGGTTCCATGACGGAACGCATGAATCCCGAGGTTCGCAACATTTCGCTGCGTCTCCGCAAGCCGATCATGGAGCTGTGTGAGCGTGTGGCCGAAGAGTTCAAGGAACTCAACCTCGACCCGGAGAAGATGGCCGTGGCCCTGTGGGCGGTGATCCACGGCTTCATTAGCTTGGAGAACGCCGGGGCGCTGGGCCTTGATCCGGAGCAGGCAGACGCCGTGTTTGATCAGAGCGTTCACTCTCTCTACATCGGCTGGGTAATCGTCGTAGAAGAGAAAGATGACGACGGATCCGACGGGTCCGAAGGCAAGAGGACGCCCTCGGCACACAGTTTCGGGGCAGTGAAGGTGGCCGAGCTGGGAGTTGACTCCTCAGAAGCATAGGCATGCCGCGATCCGGGGAAGGGACGCGGGAGACGCAGAGTGGGCCGGCTCGTCGAGCCGGCCCACTCTCACGAGTCCACCCCGGCAGGGCTAGCCCTTCACGGAGCCGGCCGTCAACCCTCTCACGAAGTACTTCTGCAATGAGAAGAAGACGATGAGTGGAACAACCATCGATATGAACGCACCCGCAGTAAGCAGGTGCCAATCCTGGCCGCGCGAACCGGCTAGAGACTGCAGGCGCGCAGTCAGCGGAGCCGTAAGCTCCTGGCCGCCGGAGAACGTCAAGCCGACCAGCAGGTCGTTCCATACCCACAGGAACTGGAAGATGGCAAAGGAGGCGATCGCCGGGACCATTAGGGGCAAAATGACCCGGGTGAAGGTGGCGACGTGTCCTGCGCCATCCACGTTCGCGGCCTCCACCAGCTCTTTCGGAATCTCCTGCATGAAGTTGTGCAACAAGAAGATCGCCAGTGGCAGAGCGAATGCCGTGTGTGCCACCCAGATCGACATGAATGGGAAATCCTTGCCGAAACTGGAGGAGAAGATCCGGAGCAACGGAATCAACGCCATCTGGATCGGCACGATCTGGAGCGCAAAAACGATCACGAAGACAAGATCTCTTCCCCGCCACTGCATGAAGGAGAAGGCGTACGCTGCCATGGTCGCCAGCGCGAGCGGGGCGATGGTGGCCGGAATCGTGATCACCAGTGAGTTCACGAAGTAGTTCCACAGGTTTCCCTGAGACGTGGAACCAAATAGAACGGCCTCGTAGTTGGCCAAGGTGACGGAGGGATGGGCGAAGAACGTCCACCAGCCCGTCGTCTTGATCTCTGCCTCCGGGCGGAACGACGTGATGAAGAGCCCGAGAGTCGGGATGGTCCACATGGCGGCGATAATCACTGCCACTAGGGAACCGATCCGGTTGCCAAGAGACTTCTTGGCTAGCGTCGCCGCGCCAACGTGCTCCTTCTTCTTGTCCTTCTTGCCGTAGCCGAGGGCCTCCTTTTCGAGGTCGTGCTTCGACTCGGACTTCGGGGCTCCTGGGAGGTCATCGGGAAGCACTTCAACTGTGGTGCTCATCCTCTAACCTCCTTGTTCTTGAGCATCTGACGGATGTTAAACGCCACGATTGGGATGACCAGTACGAAGATGATCACCGCTGTCGCGGAACCGTAGCCGGAGTTCCCAAAGGTGAACGATTGGTCGTACATCTGGTTGGCCAGTACCTGAGTCTGGAACTTCGCGCCGGTCATCGTCATGGTGATGTCGAAGACCTTCAAGGTGGCGATGGTGATGGTTGTGTAGACAACTATCAGCGTGGGCCGTATGGACGGCACAGTGATCCTGCTGAACATCTGCCACGCATTGACGCCATCCAGCCGAGCTGCCTCAATGATGTCGTTCGGGATCGCCTTGATCGCCGCCGATAGGAGCACCATCGCAAAGCCGGCCTGGACCCAGATCATCACGACGATGATGAAAACCGTGTTCCAAGGGCTGTCTTGGAGGAACCTCACCGGTTCACCACCCAAGCCCACGATGATCGCGTTCAACAGCCCTCGCTGAGTCTGCCCGGAGCCCCTGTACTCGTACATGAAGCGCCAGATGATACCCGCGCCCACAAAGGATATCGCCATCGGCATGAACAGCAGAGACTTCGCGGCCTTCTCAAACTTCTTGCCGTCAATCAGAAGGGCATAGAGCATGCCCACCACAACGGAGACAACTGGCACCAGCAGCACCCAAATGGCCGTGTTGAGGAAGGCCCGCAGAGAGTCCGCATTTGTGAATACCCAGGCGTAGTTGTCAAAACCCACCATCTCCGTTGAGGTGCGGTTGTAAAAAGAGTTTCTTGTCGTCTGAACGGCAGGCCAAATGAGCGCCATGGCGAGCAAGAGAATGGCGGGCAAGGCGAAGACCATGACGGAGGCGACGTTGCGACCCCGTCCCTTCAGCTTGTCCGCAAACGAGGCCAGCAAAAGTAGGACCCCGACCACCGCGATAATCGCGATGACCGCCAGGACCATCTGGCCGAATTTAGTGTGTAGAAGCCAATCCACGATGTTTTCCTACGCTCGCTGGCGCAGGGTCGAGAACGACCCTGCGCCACCGGTCCGCAGAACTAACCCGTGCGGGTCAGTCCGTAGGCCAGGAATCTTCGATGTTGGTCAGCATCTGCTCAGCATCGATTTGACCATCAATCCACTGGGTCGTCCCCGTCCAGAACGAACCCGCGCCAACCTCAGAGGGCATCATGTCGGAGCCGTCGAAGCGGGCCACAGAGTTCGGGTCCTGCAGCAGCTCAATCGCGAGACGCAGGATGTCCGAAGAGGCCAGCTCCGGGTCGACGAACTTGTTCGCAGAAGTCACGCCGCCCAGTTCAACGCGGGTGTTCGCAAAGGTGCCCGAGGACATGAACTCCTGGACCGCAGCCGCCTCCGGGGTGTCAGCGAAGCGAGCAACGAACTCGCCACCCACCAGCAGCGGGTGCTCTTCCGTGGTCTCGGCCGGCAGGTAGAAGGCGAACACGTCACCGTCGGGGGCGACGGTTGTGCCCTCCGGCCACTGGGCCTCGTAGAAGGAAGCCATGCGGTACATGTAGCACTGGTTGTCCAGGATTGGCAGGCCACCGTCATTGAACGAAGTGGTCGCGATGGAACGCGAATCGCCAATGCCTCCGTTGACGAAGTCGTTGTTCAGCAGGTAATCACCGACCGCGTTGGTCGACTCCAGAATCTCCGGTGCGTTGAACGGAATCTCATGGCTCACCCACTGGTCGTAAGCATCGACGCCCGCAACGCGGAGCACAAAGTCCTCAATCCAGTCGGTTGCTGGCCAGCCCGTAGCAGCTCCGGACTCGATTCCGGCGCACCATGGCTTGGTGGATCCGTCGCCAGCTGTGTCTGCGGCGATCTTCTCCGTCAGCGCCATCATTTCATCGAGAGTGGTGGGTACCTCGTATCCGCCTTCTTCAAATGCGGAAGGGGAGTACCAGACGAAGGACTTCACAGAGGAGAGCATCGGGGCCGCGTAGAACTTGCCGTCGACGGTCCCGTATTCCTTCCATTCAGGAGACCATCCCTCGTCGACGTTCTTGGTGACCTTCTCATTGGCCTCCTGGACCTTTCCGGTCTCCACCATCCTCTTCAGGAGGCCAGGCTGAGGAATGATTGCCAGGTCGGGGGCGTTGTTGCCTTCGACTTGCACCACCAGCTGCTGCTCAAACTCACCCACGCCGTTGTGCTGGACGGTGATGCCGGTGCACTCGGTGAACTTGTCGAATGTAGCCTGGAGGGCGTCCGCTTCCTGGTCGCGGATGGATGAGAACAGGGATACCGTCGTGTCCGGATAGCTCCCGTACTGCTCAAATTCTTCGCAGCCCTCGGCTGATGAGGCACTGCCGCTCTCACCGGTCTCAGAACCGGTGTCACCACCGACAGACCCGCCGCCGCTGCTACAGGCCGACAGCACCAGCGCGGACGCGGCAGCGACACCCGCTGCACCCGCAAGCCGCTTCTTGTTCAAATTCATGTTTCCTCCGTACCACGGTTTATGGACTGGCTCCGGGCACAAAGCTGTGGCGGAGACCGCACTTGTTACTAAAGCAAAGGGACCGGAGACCCGCAACCCAAACGCCGTCTCACTAGGTCGCTATTTGGTAACGCTCCCAGCGCCGGGCTGGATCCAGGGACCAAGATCGGGGCCAGCGCGGCTCCCCCGGGGTCGGAAGAAAGCAGAACCCCCGCTAGCCGGGTCGCGGCTGCGGGGGTTGCTGCGCGCCCGAAGGGACTCGAACCCCCAACCTTCTGATCCGTAGTCAGATGCTCTATCCATTGAGC
>CAYFQC010000043.1:0-11046 GCA_964345155.1 uncultured Actinomyces sp. | reverse complement strand
AACGTCCGACACCCACTTTAGGAGAGTGGTGCTCTATCCCCTGAGCTACGAGGGCGTTCTCCGCGCTGCGGAGAGCATGGACCAGCGTAGCACCGAGCGCCGCCTACCGCCGTTCCCAAGCCTGGCCGGGACCCGGCCGGCGGTCGCGGTGCCGAGAGGGAACCGTCATCACAGGACACGTCGAATGTGCGAGGACGGTCTGAGAGGTGGAGCCCAGGAGCATGCCAGCAAATCCGCCTCTCCCGCGGGTCCCGACCACCACCAGGTCAACCGCCGTGGAGAACTCCGTGAGCAGGGCGGCCGCGCTGCCGTCGAGGGCGTGGCGAGCCACCCTCACCTCACGTCCGTCCTTCGCCTCCGCGATCGCGCAGTCGAGTCCCGACAGGATGTCGTCGATGAGAGCCTGGCGGTCCATGGATGGAGGCACCCAGCCCATGACCCCACCTCCGGTCGCAATAGGGACCGCCGCGATTACCGTCAGTTCCGCGTCCCACGCGACCGCTTCGTCCACAGCGCGCTTGAGAGCATTGGAAGCAGTGTCCGATCCATCGGAGCCCACTACAATCCGCTCGATGGGGACGAATGGCTTGCCGGAACGGTGCGGCGGCACCACAACCACCGGACAGCGCGCGTGGGCGGGCAGAGACGAAGAAACGGAGCCCAACAGCCGGTCAGCGAAGCCCCCGCCACCCCGCGAGCCGATCACCACCATGTCGGCGTGGCCGGACAGCTCCACCAGAACGCTTGAAGGATCCCCCACCTCGACGTGAGTGGAAGCCCGAACTTCAGATGCACGCGCTACCTCTGCTGCTTCCTCCACCACACGCTCCGCACCCAACCGCAGTGCATCGTCGTCCAAGACGGCCAATCCTCCGTCGAGCGCTGTGGCACTGTATGAGGCAATCGCGTAAGCGCAGACAATCCGCAGAGAAGCCCCGGTTCGAGCGGCGTTCGCCGCTGCCCACCCCACCGCGTCCAACGCTTCCTTTGAGCCGTCAACACCTACGACATACTCCTGGTCCCCGGACATTCTCTTCCTCCATGGAGGTCAACACGCCAACCACTGGCCTTCTTAAAGACCATTGTGCCTCATGTGACCCAGACCACGGGCATCTTGACGCTGCGGCAGTCTAGAAAACAAGAAGAGGGCGGCTAGCACAAAGAATCCACAACAGGTAAATTCCTAATACGCAAACATATGAAGAAGAGGTAAGTATGAAAAAGACCGTGGAAATCGTCTTTGACTCCTACACCAAGGAAGAGGTAGACGGCAAATATGACAATATCTATCTGGCACTTGATGACCGCGGATGGCAGTTACACCTAACCGAGGAATCCTTGGCACAACTCTTGGAAGCAATCGAACCGTTCATCGTCGACGAAGACGACAGTGTGTCACCATCCACCCACTACCGGAGCCAGCGGGAAGCCCCAGCCAAACGTACAAAGCCGGAGTCCGGGCACGGCGACCGCGCAGACATAGCGGCCTTCGTGGAGAAGGAGGGGCTCGGGCAGGTAGCAGCTAGGGGCCGAATCAAGAGCGAGTACGTGGAAGCGTGGGAGGCAGCCGGCAGACCCCGGGCCTAGTGCCATCCCATAAGAAAACAGGCCCCCGGATCGCGTTTCGATCCAGGGGCCTGTCTCCCGATTGGCGCGTCAGATGCGCACGAAATAGTAGCTACCGAACAGGCCATCCGTCGTGACACCCGAGGAGGGGGTTGCTGCATGGACGATTTGGCCGTTGCCCAAGTAGATAGCGGTGTGACCATAAGGCCAGATCACCAGGTCACCCGCCTGCGCTTCAGACGCGGGGATCACGGTACCGTAGCCGCCCTGAGCCGAAGAACTGTGGGGCAAGTACACGCCGTGGAGGCCGTATACGTATGAGGTGAACCCAGAGCAGTCGAATCCGGTAGCAGGACTATCTCCAGCCCAGGCGTAGGCGTAGCCGACGTACTGGAGCGCGGTCTGCGCCACCCCGCCCATCGCGGCGGGAGCAGACACGGATTCAGTCGCGTCGCTCCGGTCGTAGTCGCGGTTGGCAACGTCTCCGCCGTCCTCGTCTGCGGCCGCTTCAACGACCTCAGGTTCAGGTTCGGGCTCAGCGGCGACTACGGCCACTTCGTCGCCAGGGTTCCAGTCCACGTCCAGCGAAACAAGGGTTACGGAGTCGTCTGCCTCAAGGTTCGCGGAGAAGTCGTCTGTCTTTGACTCCTTCACCGACGGAGAAAGGGGATCCGCAAGAGCGGAGCCGGCAACGGTCGCAGTAAGCGCAATGCCGGTGGCCGAAGCTACCGCAATGCCTTTCCTGGACCAAACGCCGGAGATGAGCGTATCCGTTAGACCGCTCATAGGCGTGTGCGTCTTAGAAGCGCTGCGATGCCGCGGCGCCACAGTAGAAACCGTCAATCCAAATCTCCCGTTTTAGCCTGCGAGGTTAGCTGTCGGGTTGGGAACTGGAGAGCCCCGTCCTTCGTGAAGGACTTAACCCCAAGGCCGTAGCCGAAGGTGGGTCCCCCGCTCTGCGTTATCACTTTCGACTCGGCAGAAACGCAGATTAGGCAACTGCGAGTCGGACGGCGCGTTGCTCTCGCCGCCTCTCCGAGCGTAAAACAAGGCGTCAGGATTGTCACGCCCAGATTACGAAGTCTGGCTCACATGTGCTTATGCCCTCTCCACCGAGGGTCCTTGGGCCCAGAGAAGCCATCCGAAAAGGCCGTCAGTCAGCGCTAACGAAGAGGTGGGAAGCCAGAGAGCGGGGCATACTCACTCCCAAGAACTCCGAAGAGGCATCGGTCACACTCGCGGACGAGACCAGTATCCGATCACCCGAAGACACCAGGTGTACGTCCGCCCCCGGAACCACCCCCTCGGCCTGGAGTTGGCCCAGGAGTCCCTCCGCAGCCTGAACCGGCTCACCAAGCCGACTTACCCGAACGACTGTCCCCTTCTCCGTGTTGGCTCCCGGGAGAGTCTGCAAGAGCTCCTCCACACTGAGCTCTTTGGCGACAGTCGGCTTCACGCCCGGGAGGGGGTTGCCGTAGGGATCGCAGGACGGGTCCTCTATCAAATCGAGGAGACGCTCCTCGACGTCCTTAGACATCACATGCTCCCACCGGCACGCCTCCTCATGAGCCAGCGCCCAGTCGAGACCGATCACATCTACGAGCAACCGTTCGGCTAGGCGATGCTTGCGGACTACCTCGCGAGCCACCGCCCGCCCGTCCTCCGTGAGTTCAAGGCGCCTATCTTCACGGACCTTCAGCAGGCCATCGCGTTCCATTCGCGCCACGGTCTGCGAAACGGTCGGCCCTGAATGACCCAGACGCTCCACGATGCGCGCACGTAGCGGCGTAATGCCGTCTTCCTCCATCTCGTAGACGGTCTTCAGGTACATCTCCGTAGTGTCGATCAGATCGACTGACATTAGTCGCCCCCTTCACCGACGCTCCAGGGAGCTCATCCCGCCGGAGAACTCAGAAATGCCGATGTGTCCGTAGACACGATACCCGGCGGTCCGAGGCCCGGCCGGTGGATGTGACGGCGCCCCGCCGTCGCTACCGTTGGACCATGAGCCAAGAACCGCTTCCTCCGAGCCACATTCTTCCCGCAGACGGACGCTTTGGCGCTGGCCCGTCGCGGATTCGAGCCGCTCAAATGCACGCTCTGTGCGCGGCGCAAGAGATGGGTACCTCCCACCGAAAGGCGCCCGTCAAGGCACGTGTCGCCTCCATAAAGGACGGTCTTCGCGAGCTGTTTTCGATACCCGCCGGTTACGAAATCGCCTTCGGGGTGGGAGGAGCCACTGTGTTCTGGTCAGTGGCCACCGTATCGCTGGTAGAGACCTCAGCCAAGGCGGCCGTCTTCGGAGAGTTCGGAGCCAAGTTCGCCGCCGACATAGCCGCAGCCCCTTGGACTTCCATAACAGAAACCATCGCCCCCGCTGGTGAGCTTGCGGTGGTGGAAGATTCCAGCGCTGAAGCTGACACCTACGTGTACCCGCAGAACGAGACCTCCACGGGAGTCGCCTCTCCCTTGTACCGGGGGGCTCCCGGCGCCCTAACACTGGTCGACGCCACTTCGATCGCGGGAGCCACGCCAGTTGACTGGGAGGTCGTGGACGCCTATTACTTCTCTCCGCAGAAGTGCTTCGGATCCGAGGGTGGCCTGTGGACCGCCGTCCTCTCCCCAGCCGCCCAGGAGCGCGCAGAGCGGCTAACGCAATCCAAGAGCCGCTTCGTTCCCGCTTCCCTCAACCTTTCGTCCGCGCTGAAGCAGTCAAAAGCTAACCAGACCGTCAACACCCCGGCCCTGGCGACACTCATCTTGTTTGACGAGCAGGTTCAGTGGATGCTGAACGAGGGCGGACTACCCGCAATGACCGAGCGAACCCGCGCCGGCTCCGGCCTCGTGCAGGCCTGGGCACAAGAGCGTCCCTTCGCTTCCTTGTTCGTGGAAGACCCGGCGTGGCGCTCCCCGGTAATAACCACTGTCGATTTTGATGCCTCGGTGCCCGTTCTGAAGATCGCTGAAGAGCTGCGGAAAGTTGGCATCGTCGACATTGAGGGATACCGCAAGCTCGGACGTAACCAGCTTCGAATCCCATCGTTCCCCTCAATCCCGCCGGAAGACATCGCCGCGCTACTTGCAACCCTCGATTGGATGATCGAACGCGAACTTCGATAAGCGTCAGTTCTCCAATTCTGAGAGCTCGTCCAGTTCCTCGGTCTGTTCCGTGACCGCGGCCTCCTCCGGCGAGGGCGAACGGCTGGTGGGCGCCGCGGCGGAGACACGCCCGCCCTCGCCCGCGTGACGTGCGTGAGATTCGGTGTCCTGACCTGGGACTTTGAGGCGGGGATAATACCCGTCCCACTCGAGACGAATGCGCCACACGAAGAATCCCCACAATGCGGCGGCGACCGCCGTGACAACGGTGATGATCGCGCCGATGCCCATGGACCATCGGGCCCCGTAGTGTTCACCGACCCAGCCGACGATAGGTGCGCCGATAGGCGTGGTCCCCAAGAAGATCATCGAGTAGACGGCCATAACCCTCCCGCGGAACTGCGGGTCCGTCGAAATCTGCACCGCAGCGTTCGCGCTTGATATCAACAGCATGAGGAGAAGGCCGGTCGGCACCGCTACAACCAGGAACCACGTGTAGGAAGGCGTGAGGGAGAGCACACCCAAGGTCGCGCCAAATAGCAAAGCCGCGACGATGATCGTGCGCATCCGGGGGTTGTTCCGGCGCGCCACGAGCAACGACCCTGTCACCGCTCCTATCGCCAGGAACGTGCTCATCAGACCGTAGCCGCCAGCTGGGAGGTCAAATGTCTCGGTGGCCATCATCGCCGAGGTGATCTGGAAGTTCAGCCCGAAGCAAGAGACGATGCCCATGACCACAAGAATCAGGACTATGTCCCGGCGGCCGCGAATATAGTTCAGGCCCTCCAGAAGTTGGCCTTTCTGGCGCGGGACCCGCGGTGGGGCACCCAGCTCGTCCTCACGCATCATCGCAAGTGTTGCCACGGGCACCAGGAACAGGCCCGCATTCACGATGAACACCCAGCCGGTTCCAACTGCGTCGATGATCACACCTGAGAGCGCGGGTCCAATGAGGCGCGCAGAGTTGAAGGCGGTGGAATTCAAAGCCACCGCGTTCGGAAGCATGCGGTCGGGCACAAGCTCGGAGACGAAGGCTTGGCGCACCGGGTTGTCAAACGCTCCCGCGGTTCCCCCGAGGAACGCAAGGATGTACACCATCCACAGTTCTGCGACGTCGTTGAGGACCAGCACGCCCAAGATCAGCCCGAACGTGGCAATGAGACTCTGCGTGACCTGCAGCAACCGCCGCCTGTCCACCCTGTCGGCGATCAGCCCCGCCCACGCCGAGAAGAAAAGAATGGGGGCGAACTGAAGCGCGGTCACAATGCCGAGCTCCAGCCCGCCCCCTCCGGAAAGGACCGTGAGAACCAACCAGTCTTGAGCCACACGCTGCATCCACTGTCCCGAGGAAGCGAGGATGTTCCCCGCAAACCAGAGGCGGTAGTTGTATTGGCCCAGCGACTGGAAGGTCTTACTCACAGGTGTGGGGACCTCCTTCGGGTCCTCGCGTTAGCCTCCGATTGCCGACTGGATCGGGCCAAGCGCAAAGTAGATGACGAACAAGATCGACACAACCCACATTAGCGGGTGAACCGTCCTCGCCTTTCCGCGTGCCACCTGGATCACCGTGTAGAAGACGAAGCCGGCGCCGATTCCGGCTGTGATTGAGTACGCAAATGGCATGAGGGCGATGGTGAGGAACGCAGGGATCGCGTACTCCACATCAGTCCACTTGATCTGCGTTACCTGTGTCATCATCAGGAAGCCCACGAAGACCAGCGCCGTCGAGGCTGCTTCCGCGGGAACCAGCGCAGCCAGCGGCGCGAAGAAGATCGCCAACAAGAAGAGCACGCCCGTCGTGACGGAGGCGAGTCCCGTACGGGCCCCCTCCCCCACGCCGGCGGAGGACTCCACGTAAGCGGTGTTGGAGGAGACACCACCGAGGCCACCGAAGATGGCGCCTAGGGAATCAACGACCAAGATGGAGCGGGTCTTCTCAGGGACACCGTTCTCGTCCAGAAGCTTGCCTTCAGATCCGACCGCGACCATCGTCCCCATGGTGTCGAAGAAGTCCGCAAGCATCAGGGAGAAGATCAGCAGGATGATCGGCAGCCAGCCGAGTTTGGTGAAGGCGCCGAAGAAGTCGATCTGGAAGATGGTGGCGAAGGAAGGAAGGGTCACCGGGGAACCCTCCAACTGAGGAATCGTTGACTGCCAGCCGCCCGGTGTTTCCTCGGAGACTGCGGGGACCTTCGCGATCAGCTGCACTATGAACGCGACGACCGTGGCGATGACGATGCCAATCAGGATTGCGCCCTTCACCTTGCGGGCGTACAGGATCACAATCGCCGCCAGACCGATCACGAAAATCAGCGCTGGCCAACCCGAAAGGGAGCCATCTACGCCCAGCTGGACTGGAGTGCCTCCCGGACGGATGATCCCCGCGTTGATCAGGCCCACAAAGGCAATAAACAAGCCGATCCCAACGGAGATGGCGTTGCGCAACTGGAGGGGAACGGCGCGGAACACCGCTTCCCGGAAGCCCGTGAGAACCAGGAACAGGATTAGTACGCCCTCCCAGAACACGAGTCCCATGGACTCCTGGTAGGTAAGGCCCAGGCCAAGACCCAAGTTGTACGCCACTAGGGCGTTCAGGCCCATGCCAGCCGCCATCGCCAACGGGAAGTTAGCGAAGACGCCCATGAGGATAGAAAGAATCCCCGCGACCAAGGCTGTGCCTGTGGCGATCGCGGGGATCGTGATATCGGTTCCCTCGGTATTAGCCGCGAGGATCGCGGGGTTCAAGATGAGGATGTAAGCCATCGTGACGAAGGTGACCAATCCTCCGCGCATCTCCTGGCTGACGGAAGTTCCCCGAGCGGATAACTTGAAGAATCTATCCAAGAACTCGGGATTCGATTTGGGTGACTTTTGTGATTGACCGTGTTGCTGCTTCTCAGCTACCTGTGTGTTCACCCTTAAGATTCTGCGGCGCAGACGTGAACGTCCAGTGAATGGTCTTACCCGCCGGGCAGCTCCCTACGGGCTGGTAAAATGCAACAACCCCAGAATGGGTCAATCTCTCCAGTCGATTTCCAGATCGCTGTCATCCAGCCGCGAAGTCACCAGAGGCCAAGCGGATCTCTGAGCCGGCTGGTCCGTTTCCGAGTGGGCCCCACATGAGTGATCGAAGCTCACCGCAGCCCCGTCGTCTGGCGACCATTCGTTAGCGCACACGCCAAAAAGGGAACCCATCGTGCCACGCAGCTTCAACAAGAATCCGCACGAGGAACACATGGCGTCCGGCTTCACTCCCGGTACGGGTCCGCGCGCGGACCCATACCAGCGGTCCGCAGCCAGGTCGAGGCCGTACTGGGAGAGAACACGAGGACGTCCGTGCTCCATGGCGTCCAGGCCGGCCAATTCGTCCTCGACATCCATTGTCTCTTCCGCCACACCCTGCAGGCGTGCGTCATGCTCTTCGTAGGGCAGGACGTCCGTGCGGGATATGTCGGAGGGTTCGAGACGGTCCCGCCACGGTATCCACTTGGGTGCCAAGAGTGCGTCGGGTCCGGGAGCCATGTCGATCTCACACACCGTTACCTTGCGGGATCGCGGTGCCCGGGCCAGAGTCACCTCCCAGAACCAACCCGGATATCCCTGGTCCTCACAAGCGAAGCGGTGCGTGGCGAGGCGCTCCCCCACCATCTTGGCTTCCACGTGCTCACCCAGAGCCTCCGGCCTCGCCACCGTCTCCGCTGCGGAGCGGGCTGTGTCAACCGCATCCAGGAGGGTCTGGTCTTTCCTGTAGGACGCACGCGAGCGGCGAGCGTCTACCGCGACCTTCCCAGCCAAAGTGTCGGGGGAAGAGTCGCGTGTTGTCTCCAAAGGAGCACCGTCCTCGTTTGTTTCAGTGGAAAGCATGTGTGGCAACCTTAGGCGCTGAAGTCGTCCGCGACCACCCGCAATACCTTCGCGATCTGCTTCGAGTTAGCGGGATAGTGTCCGCGGCGAAGCGAGTCGGAGGAGCCGTCAAGGAGTTTGATGAGGTCCTCTACGACCGGCACCATATCTTGGGGTTTGCGTCGTTGAGCGCGGGAAACAGAAGGGTGCTCCAGAATCCGCACGGAGATCGCCTGCGGACCCCTACGCCCCTCCGCCACGCCGTATTCCACGCGGGTTCCGGGCCGCGGGTTAGGTGTGTCCGCAGGCAGGACCGACGCGTGGAGGTAAACACGCGCTCCGTCGTCCCCGGAGATGAATCCAAACTGACGCTCCGGATCGAAAAACTTGACCTTGCCAGTAGGCACTTCACTCACCCGATCTACGTTCTTAGTACCGACCTGAATGCCGGTTTCTGTTGATTCTACTTGGCTCGGCGTCGGCTGAGGCGCGCGTCAAACGTGTCAGCCGAGGGCGGACATGCAAGCGCACAAGCATTCTGTCCCAGAGGGCAGTTACGATTGCGGAGTGAAGCCCGTTACAAACGCGTCCCCCCGTCCTCGCGTCGCATCGGCGCTGGCTGCAGCGCTCATGACCGCCCTTACTGCGCTGATTGCGTTTGTGGCTCCCAGCTCCGCTGCCGACCCACTACCCGCAACAGAGCCCGTAACCGTCACGGCGCCGGTAACCGACCCAAGCGGCTTTCTCAGCACTTCAGAGGCTGGGGAAGTCCGCAACTCCATTGCAATCACGGCCTCTCACGGCGTCAACGTCTACTACGTCCTTGTTCCCGATTTTTCCGGCTATAACCCGGACGACTGGTGCTCGCAGACTGGCAACCAGTCCTCGCTCTCCTCGGACTCGATAGTTTTTGTGTTGGCTTACGAAGAGCGGGATTCCGGATGGTGCACGAACCTCGCCCAGGACTCCCCCGTGGTCAGCGACTCGGATATCTACAACGCGCAGGACGCAGCGCTCACGGAGGCTGCACAGGCAGACCCGTTGACAAGCAAATATGCCGCCGAAGCGGGGATTGCTTTCTCCGACTCGATCGCTCAAGCTGCCCAAGGCGGCAGTGACTCGGAGCCCGGATCCGCAGTCTTCTGGGTAGTTGCCCTGGCCTTGTTGGTCGCGGTCATCGCCTGGTTCATCCTCCGGTCTGCGAAGCGGAAGAAGAAGCTGAAGGCGGCCGGGGCCGGGGCCCCCGGAGGCCCGAAGGTGCAGCAGGAATTGGTCGATCAAGCCGGACAGCAGCTGCTGGCAGCTGACGAGCTTCTTAGAGAGGCTGCCGAAGAAGTACAGTTCGCCCAAGCCCAGTTGGGTTTTTCCGCAGCCGATCAGTTGGACCGCGCGGTCAAGCAAGCTCAACCCGCTATAGACCAGGCATTCACCCGGCTGCCGGAGCTTCAGGACGGAGCGTCGCTCGCGCAGAAATCACAGGTCGCTCAGGGAATTCTCAACACGATCGCGCAGGTCATGCCCCCGGTGCAGGCCGCGCAGCAACAGCTGAAAGAGCTTCGTGATCGGCAGACGGACGCCGGATCAAGACTTACGGACCTTCGTTCAAGAATCGACGAAGCCCGGCGTCAAGTGAGCCAGAGTCAGCGCACTCTAGATGACCTCCGCCTTCGGTTCGGAGCGGCTCAACTCCAGTCCCTTGAGAACCAACCGCAGAGAGCACAGGCCTTCCTCAATGCGGCGGTGCAGAACTGCGATGAGGCGCAGACCCTGATGAACAGCGACCGCCAGGGGGCGGTGCAAGCGCTCGACCGCGCCAATTCGCAGCTCTCGTCTGCTCTTGCCGCACTCAACTCCGTCGACACTGCGGAGGCGACAATAGCTCAGGCCAACACGGTGCTGGCCAGTGCAATCGCTTCCATAACCTCAGACCTAGATGACGTCGATCGTTTGGCCACCAACCAAGCGAACTTCGCTCCCCTAGTTGAAGAAGCCCGGGCAGCGATCGCGCTTGGGCAGCAGGCGCGAGCGGGGCAAGCCGACCCTCTGTCAGCCATACAGAAGCTGCGGCAAGCTGAAGATGGACTGGACACGGCGCTCGCCCCCCTGCGCTCGGAGCACGACCAACGCACACGCAACGCATCGCTGGCCCGTGAGCGGATCGCGGCCGCAGAGACCATGGTCAGTCAGGCGCAGGCCATGCTGTCCTCCAGCAGAAACTCAAGCGGAGTCCAGGCCCGCAGCTCTCTTGCCACTGCCCAGCAGCAGCTTTCCTTGGCCCGGAGCCTGGAGCAGTCCGACCCCGCCTCGGCGGTGAACGCCGCGAACTCTGCGCTCTCTTCCGCTCAGAGCGCTATGAGCGCGGTTCAAAGTACCCAACCGGCGCCTGTGAATTACAAGTCGTCGGGCAACAACTCCCTTCTTTGGGGCGTGCTCTTGGGGTCCATGATGGGCGGCGGTAGGAACTCTGGAGGCCACGGACGGCCACCGGCGGGCTTCGGCGGCCCAGGAGGATTCGGAGGGGGCGGAGGCGGGTTCCGC
>CAYFQC010000042.1:0-11417 GCA_964345155.1 uncultured Actinomyces sp. | reverse complement strand
ACTAACAAAAAACAAACAAACAAAAACACACTATCAAGTTCACAAACAACATCCCTCAAACATTGGAGGGGTGATTACCTTCGGAGTTCGTAGGAGCCTTTCGGCTTTTCCCTTTCGCCGTTCTCCGCGGCAACGAAATAGAACTTTACGCATGTCCCTCGCAGGCGTCAAACGGATTCGCGGTGACGCCCACCACAGGCCGGCAAACCGCCTCCCACCAGCACAAACACAAAACCCAAAACCCCAACCCACGACCCGCACCCGGGCGTGTCCACCCAAAAACAAGAACACCCGCCGCTTACACGACGGGTGCCCCAAAGTTGGGTCCTCTACTCGGACTGAGACTCCCCCTCAACTCGTTTGAAGTGCAGCTCGGAGCTGCCTCCGCTCAAAGTCAAAGAGTCCGCTGTCGCTTCGCCTTGGGTGACTGCGTCCAACGCTGACGTGTAGGCCGTCTCAGTCGCCATAGCGGCCTCATCGCACATCATCATGGTTTGTCCGATGGCACCCATGTCCACTTTCCCATCGTCCACTGTGAGTGTGCCGGTGATCCGGTTGCAGCCGCTGAAGCCGTAGAACATCCCATCGGATTCAACGGTCAGGTCAATGTCTTGGCCTTGGAGGAGCGGGACTTCGCCCTCGCCCGTCTTTCCGGACTCAAGAACCCAGGTGCCAACAATCGTCTCCGCAGTCACCGGCCCTTCCTCTTCGGCAGACTTCGACCCGGATCCCGAACAAGCCGCCATTCCCACCACCAAGACTCCCAGTGCCGCTGCGGTCACCATCGATCTGCGCATAACTACTCCTAAAACGGGTGGCGCGAGAACGTGTCCCGCATTACTCATCCGCCTCAGCCTACCAGGATCGGCGACACCCGGCATTCCTGCGCGCGCGATTGGCCTGCGGCTGCAACGATTGCCCTATGTTTCCATCGCGATCCGCGACATTGCGGCACCGTCGTCACTCCACGCCACTGGGCGAGGTCCTCATCGTTGCGAGCGATCGCGGCGTGGTTGCTGTCTCCCTGTTCCCAGATGAGACCGAGTCAAGCCTCCGGAGAACAAACGCTTCTCTTCCCCAGGGGCGCCGTCCTAGCGAACGTCCGTTGGCCTCGGAACTCCTGGACCAAGCCGCCGAACAACTAGATGAGTACTTCGCCGGAGAGCGGACCTGGTTCTCCCTTCCACTGGATCTGCTTCCCACGCTCCCCCCACAGGCCGGGCTTTCCGGGGCGAGGGCGGCGCACGCCGAACCCAGTCCGTTCGTCTCCCCGACTGCCCCGTTCCTGAGCGAAGTTCAGCTGGCGCTCTTACGGATTCCGTACGGGCAGACTCGCACATACGGCCAGATCGCGAAGGAGCTGGGGCGCCCCGGGGCAGCCCGCGCCGTTGGGTCGGCTTGTGCGCGCAACCCCCTTGCCATCCTCATTCCGTGCCACCGCGTCACCGCGGCGAAGGGGCCGGGCGGATACGCGGGAGGCCCGGAACTCAAGGAGCTGCTCCTCCGACTTGAACGGCAGGAGACACAAGCGACGTAGCCTCATCACAGTCTGAACGACAAAACCCCGGTTCCTTAGAACCGGGGTTTCATCGATGCGGTTGTGGAGCTACCGGGATTCGAACCCGGGACCTTCTCATTGCGAACGAGACGCGCTACCAACTGCGCCATAGCCCCTGCGTTGGAAGATCATAGCACCGCCTGCGCGGAGGGCCCAACCGGAGAAGGGGGTGACTTCCGACTACTGAGCTCTCCTCTGTTCCAAGACCGCGTCCAGGTCGAAACGGAAAGTGGGGCCGGTCACCTGGCCGACAGCGGAAGCGGCACCTGGCACAACAGACTTGCGCACCGGCCTGGCAGGCACACCCTTGCCACGGAGCTCCACTTTGGGAACCAAGTCTGTGTCAGCGTGGACTCTGCGCGGAGGAAGCGGCTGGGTTCGCTTGGCCTTCGCCGGGGGAAGCGGGATCACGTCCCAGGTCTGGGCTGGCTTAGGCGCCTCGTCCTCGCCCGGCAACGAAGCGGTGGTTTCCTCTTCGACCTCCGCGGACACCGTCTCCGCGACCTCCACTCGGGAGGGCGCTTCGTGCTCCACCTCTGGTTCAGTGGCGTCGGCAGGGGTCACCGGCAACGGGGTTAGCAGCTCGTCCCGAACGAACCGATCTACCTGCGCGGAGAGGGTTTCATCCTGGTTCTCGACAGTGACGACCCGGGCAGCTTGGAGGCCCTTGCGGACTTGCGCGCGCCTCGCCTTTAGCTTCCGGAGTTCATCCAGCTCCTGCTGGTTCTTCTTCTCCGCCTGCTTGCCCCCGTATACGGAAGCGGCCAGAGTCCCGACTAAGAAGAGTGCGGGTAGCACGAGCCACGCCCAGCCGATCACCTTCGTTGCAGCAAGCACCGTGAACAGCACCAGGGCCGCGACTCCGACCGCCGCCCCCAGAGCACGCCTCTTAGCGGCGGCCCGCTCCCTGGAAACCCGGGCTGCGCGGCGCGCCTTCAACGCTGCCATGTCCCGCGCCGGGTTCGCTCTCACCTCCCCGGCGTCCGTCGACTCCGCGTTCACCGCTTCCAAAGAACTCTCTTCCCCCATGACTTGCCCCCCGCAGTCAAAAAACTGGACACCACTTCGAGCAAGCAGCGGCCGCGTGGATGGGCGGTCAAGATATATGATGCCTTCTCCCGAGCCGCCGCTGCGACCCTCACCCCCGGGAGACTCGGCCTCGATCAGCCGAATCCCGGTTGAAAACCGGTCGCCCTCACGTGAGGTGACGACAGCGTGCCTGCGCGCCACTCTTGCTGGGACTGCATACAAAACGACGACGCAGACCACAATCGCAACTACCAGACCAGCCAACTCCACAGAGCAAACATATTGGCTTCGGGAGGCTACTGGGCTGCGCCACTCCGTCCGGGTTGGCTTCGCCTGCGCCGAAGGCGCGCCAACAAGCTCTCTTCGCCCAGATCCTCCTTGTCGACAGCGAATCCAACATGGTCACACCAAGCGCCGTTTATGTGCATGTACCTGATCTTGTACCCCTCCTCCCTCAGACCCAAGCGCCGGGCGAGGGCGAGGGAAGGGACGTTCTCCGGCCTAACATTCACCTCCACCCTGTGCAGACCGAGCGTTCCGATGACGAGATCTGAAACAGCCGCCACAGACAAAGACGCAACCCCGCGCCGCGCCCACTTCTGGGCAATCCAGTACCCCAAAATCCCCTGCTGCATCGCCCCGTGTTCAACCGCCCCCAGCGTCACCAGGCCCGCGACTTCACCGTCGACCTCGATCAGCATGGACAGCCCCTCTGAACGTGACTGGCGATCATCCATCAGCCTCGGATACGCATTCCAACTCGGAAGCTGGGTCGCTGACTGCGGAGGAAGGGTTGCTTCCCATGGACCAAGCCACTCGCGGTTCTCGCGGCGCACTACCTCAGCGCGAATGTGGTCCTGGCCCAACGCCGGGCGCAACCTGACCGAGCGGATTCCGGGATCCGACACGAAGGGCGCCAGATCGGCGCCTTCAAAGTACAGCTCGAGTTCTTCGGGACGGCGTCCCCAGACTCTTCTTTTCCTCCACAGGTCGGACAGCGCCACGGCTTTCCTAATCAAGAAGCATGCAAGTCAGGACCGTGCCCGCCGGCACCGAGGTGGTGTCCTCGGGCACAACGGCCAAAGCATTAGAAGCAGCGAGTGCCGATACCTTTCCCCCCGCAGCCGGCCCCTGCGGCGAGGCAACGTATCCCACCTTCGGATCCCCTTTGAGGCGAACCGGGAAGAACTGACGCACTCCGACCGGAGAGGTAAACTCGCGGTCAATCTGTGCGCGCACCGAAGGTCGGTTGAGTTTCTTCCACCCTTGCATCTTTCGAAGCGCCGGCCTCACAAATACCTCGAAACACACCTGCGCGGCGACAGGATTTCCAGGGAGACAGAACACTGGGACGGGCTGCGTGGCCTCGTCCGCCTCAACGTTGACTGTTCCAACTCCCAGGATGCTTCCCGGGGTCGAAGCAACCCGTTCGAAACGGACGGTGCCCAGAGGGGAAAGGACCTCCCTCACCGTGTTGCCTGAACCGTGCGACAAGCCCCCCGTCGTAATCACCAGATCCGCCCTCATCAACTGATCGTCAATGAGTTCCCGGAGCGCCACGCGATCGTCCTCGACCGCTGAACAGCGGAAGGTTTCTGCTCCGGCGTCTTCCGCGGCGGCCGCAAGCGAAAGTCCATTGGCGTCAAAAACCGAGCCAGCCCTGGGCCTGCTGCCCGGTTCGATCAGTTCGTCTCCAACGGAAATGATTACGACCCGGGGCCGGGGATGTACCACGACCCGCGCGACCCCAGCGGCGGCGATCGCGGCGATTTGGGCGGGACCCAGGCGAGTCAGCCGGGGAACCACGACGGAGCCGGCCCGGATATCGGAGCCCATCGGCGCAACGTTGGCGCCGGCGGTGCACGCAGACATCACGTCGACCTCGATCTGGCCCTGGTTGGTGTCGGCAAGCGGAACGACGGCGTCAGCGCCAAGTGGCAGGGGTGCCCCGGAAGCGATCCGGGCGGCCCCTCCCGTAGCGAGCCCTGCCGGGTTGGAGTCCCCGGCCTCGATTTGAGCGGTGACGGCAAGCGAGACAGGGTTGCTGCGCGATGCGCCCGCGACGTCAGCCGCCCTGACCGCGTAGCCGTCCAGGGCTGCCAGGTCCGCGGAAGGGTGGTCGTAGGGGGCTATCACGTCCACAGCCGCGACACAGCTAACCGAGTCAGCGAGCAACAGGTCCAAAGGGGCCTGCTGCTGGGCTATAGCCAGGCAGTCCTGGTAGAAATCAGCTACTGAACGCATCAGCCCGCCTCCGCTCTCGCCCTAAGCACACGCCTCCTACACCCTAGCGGCACGCCATTTACCATGAAGCCATGCAGGCCGGAGACGTAGCGACACGCAAGCAGAACTGGAGAAGAGTATCCCTAGCCAAACGCGCAGCTCGACGGGCGGCTGACCGACACGGCCGCAGGAGTAGATCCGGTCTCAGCCCCGAAGTCCTGCAAGTGCTGACTGACGAACTCCCAATCGGTCCGGAGGCGGTGCTGGCCGGCTTCCTGCCCCTCCCCTCTGAAGTTGACGTCCGCCCGCTGCTGCGGGAGTGGAGTGGACAGGTTGGGACCGTATATGTTCCCACAGATGAGGCTCTGAAGAGTTCGGGGCGTGCGGAGCCCCGCTGGCGAGCGGTGGGTGGCGGGAAAGCCACGTTGCCGACAGCAGCGGTACAAGCGGACGTTCTGCTGGTTCCCGGACTGGCGTTCGACCGATCGGGCCGCAGGATCGGGAGGGGCGCGGGTTGGTACGACCGCGTGCTCGCGGAGATTGGCGGGTCAGCCATTCGCGTTGGCGTCTGTTTTCCCGAGGACGTCCTCCGCAGCGGAGTCCTCCCCACGGAGAGTTTCGACCAGCCCGTCCACGCGCTGCTCACCACGGACGGGCTACGTCTGCTCTGAACTTGCCACGCAACTAATCCACAGCTCCCAAAGTCGGGACAAGTCTGCGGTGGAACAAAGCCCAAGCTGGAGGCATGAAAGCCACAAATCCGCACACACTTGGCTCCCGGGCGGCCGGGGCGGCACGCAGGCTCGGCTTCGCCCTTCTTGCTCTCATCGTCACGGCCGCCGCCGTAGTGGTGGTTGCTCTCATGCGCCCGGCCGGGGAGGGAATAACGGTAGTCGCAACAGAAGGGGAGGTCACGGCAGGCAGGGCCCTGACTGCATCCGAACTTCGGCTGGTCACGGTTCCGGAGTCGGCGGTTCCCGTCGGCGCAGCTGAGTCCCTGCAGGAGGTTGTGGGCTCCCGGCCCCTGATTTCTCTTCCCGCTGGGACAGTCGTCTCCTCTTCCCTCCTTGAAGGTGAAAGCGGAGAAAACGTGCCGGACGGCTTTGCCAGGGTCAGCGTCGAGGTGGACGAATCCGACGCAAACTTAGCGCCTGGGGACCGGGTCGAGCTATGGGGGCCGGGCAACAGTTGCGCAGACACGGACTGTCCTCTTCTCCGGTTGAGCCAGGGTGTCAGCGTGGTTGCGGTTGAGACGCCGAGCTCCTCGGTCCTAGGAGGAGAAGCTAGCACGAACATCGTTCTGATGGTGCCTGCGAACGATGTGGGAACCGTGTTACGGGCAGCCGAAGCAAGACGTCTCCATTTTGTTCTACGTTAGCCACACCCAGTGGAACCACTGTGTGAAGGAATGGAGACAGAGTGATTCAGGGATTCAAAGACTTCATAAGCCGTGGCAACGCGATCGACTTGGCCGTCGGTGTCGTCGTCGGTGCAGCTTTCGGAGAAGTCATCAGCGCCTTGGTAGACGACTTTCTAAACCCGCTTATCGGCGCAGTCTTCGGAAAGCCCGATTTCAGCAGTCTGTTTCAGTTCACCGTGCATCTTTGGGGTGAACCAGCAACAGTAAAGCCGGGAGTGTTCCTCACCGCCCTCCTGAACTTCCTCATTGTCGCCGCTGCTCTTTACTTCTTCGTGGTCCTGCCGATTAACAAACTGAACGAAAAGAAAGACAAGATGCTCGGCATCCAGAAGGCGGAAGAAGAGGACACCGCTTCTCCAGAGGTAGAACTGCTCACGGAGATCCGGGACGCACTGAAAACCCAGCCCGCCTCCGGCCAGGCCAAGAACGCCTAGTTCCGCCCGCAGCGCTAGCAGCCTTCAGCTTCCCCAGTGCGGGGGCACGTTGCTGAGCAGCCAGCGGTCCCGTTCCGATGAGGCTCCGTCAACCGACGGAGCCTCATCTTTTCCGACAACCACCGGCCGTGACGAGGCGACGCTCAGATCAGAACCCGTAACGATCTCTCCGTCCTCGCCGGCCCCATCTGACGGACTGATGTAGACGGCTCTACGCCTCGGGTTCTGCCGCGCCACCGCTTGTCCGTTCCACCACGTGGGCGAGCACCGCCTGGGACTGAGACCCGCGCCGGCGCAGACCCAGGAATTCCCGGAGAAGGTCAACCATCTCGTCACGGCTGGCATCTGGGTGCTCGGACCACAGCCAGGCGCCGACCTCGTCCAGCTGATCGTCACTGTAAGCCGCAAGCGGGAGACCTTTGACTACGGAAGGCGCGGCCCCACCGACTGCGCGCGCATCGCCGGACAAAATCGCCTCGCTGGGCTCATGTTTCGGAGAATCCGTGTACCCCGCCGGCTCGGCGAGGCCTTCGGGTTGCGGTGCCTCCTCTCCGGGCAAAACCGCATCAACTGTCTCTACTTCCTCGTCCTGCCCTTCAGTGGGACTTTCGTGATCCGAACGGACGGCCTCAATCATGCCTGTCTCAGTGGACACGTATACGGCGTCGTAGTCGTCCTCGACCAGGAACCCAGCCGAGTCGTTTGTCTCGGCATTGCCACCTTCGGGTTCATCCGCCTCCGCCAGCATCTGCGCGGACGCTGGCGTCATCGGCATCCCCGTGTCCACATAGTGTTGATCGACCGCATCGAGGACCAAGTTAACGATCTGGTCAACCTCATGATTGGGGTCTATGAACACAGACATTGAGAGTTCGGTTCGGACCTTCCAGCCCAGAGCCTCCAGTTGCTCGTGCTTCCACCGGTCACGTAGGCGAAGCGACGGCTCCCGCAGATACTCAGAATCATCCGTCAACACCGCGACGAGGAGACGCCCGGGAACCTCCGGGTGACCAACGGCCAAAGGTATCCTCATCGAGCCGGAGCCGAGATTCGGGACGACTTCAAGTCCCTTCGTGTGCAACCGATCGGCGAGGTCTACCAGGAGATCATCGGGGACCTCTGCGCGTCCTTGCTGGGCGCCTCCCCTGTCTTCGCCTTCTGCGGCGCGGAGCAAGGCCAACAAGACCCTGGCACCGGGCTGCTTGACGCGTTCCGGATCTATCTCCGAGCTCTCCAGCGTCGTGGCCAGAGTCACCCGGGAGGAAGCGCCCTGGGCCAGCGCCTCCACCACTGCATCGCCATCTGGCCCAGAGAGCACTCCGAAATCGTGAATCACTCGGCCGTGCGGGGTTTTCGCGAATCCAACGGAGATGACGGTGTGTTCGGGGCCAACCTCAGCCAACTCCCCCGGCGTCACAACCAGAGCCGATGATCCTCCGTGATTCGCGGCCCACGCGCCGAACAAGGCGTCTCCGACTTCTAGCCTTCGGAGGGTCGAGCGAAGACGGTCTGCGTGGATGTCACTGAAAGCGACCACCGCCAGGGACACATCGGGTTCTTCCAATGCGCAATCCCTCACGTAGGCAGCCACGGCTTCCGACTCCCCAACAGAGGATTCCACGGCCACCGCTCCTGGCGCCGGCATCCCTGAGCCATCCACTTTCAGCAGCTCCAGGCTTGCGTCTGGACGCGGCGAGGGGGCAAACAGCAGCGACGTCTGGTCCAGTGTCTCCACCACCACACGGGCCACCGGCCCGGTGGCAGGACGCACTTGGGCGGGCAGCTGCACGGCGGGCACGGCTCCGCGCAGGGAGTTCATCCACCCCCAGTCGCCGGGAGTACCCGAGGCGAATGCAACCAGCGACTCGGCCTTCGCGACGACCGGAACCATTTCGCCCTCAGCGACCCCCGAAGTCCCGATTGCGATGACCACGTCGACTTTGTGTCGCTTGGACACCAGTTCGGGGACCAGCGCCGGACCGGCTAGGACGATGGGTAGCATGTCCCAAGCAAGAGCGTACTCGCCGAACATGGGCGCGACAGGCTCCTGATCTGCGAGCCCTGCCACCAGAGCCGTGTACTGCTCCGGATACAGCGCTAGGGCCTCCCTTTGTCTTTCTTTTATGCGTTGGACTATGGCAGGCCCGAGGCTCGCTACCTGCGCGGAATCGAGTTCACGCAGGTCGGACAACTGGGACTGTAGGATCTCCGGGTCGAAGCCGCCCAACTGCGGCTCAGCGGACAGCATCACGCCCAAAGCAGATGCCCACCATGACAGGTCAAGCTCGAGACCTATAAGCTCACCGTCAACCCGCCGAACCTGGAAGTCTTCCACCAGCTCTTGCAGCCCCAAAGCATCCAGCTGCTTCACTATTCGGAGGCGCCCTGGCTGCAACCTCGCACCGTCTGGGTCTGCGGCCAAGGCCTCCATTGCAGCTGAAAGTTCATCCAGCGGCATCGTCTGCAGATCTCCGAAAACCTCCTCCAGGTAGGGCGCTACGGCCGCCAACGACGCCTCTACCTCCTGCTGGGTCTGCCTGCATTGAGACAGGCCCTCTGGGACGACCGGCCACGGCTCCCCTTGCGTGGATGCCGCCATCCACCTCTGGCGGCAGTCCTGGACCCGGAGCAACGCGGAGTGAAGATCTGGAACGTGCACCCCTGGCCGCACCAAATCCCGCGCCTGACGAACCAGGACCCGTCTCTTCGAGCGTTTCAAGGAGATCGACTGCTGCTTCCTCCACTCCGGGGTCGCAGTGGCGACGATCAGATCAGCTGGCGACCGGTCGAAAACCTCCGGCCGAAATTCGTCCAGGAGGCCTTGAGCCTCCTCAATGAGTCCCAACTGCGCAGCCCACCCAGCAAGGGTTGTGGCGCTCCGCAGACCCGTCTGT
This sequence comes from uncultured Actinomyces sp., assembly GCA_964345155.1. Taxonomy (GTDB): domain Bacteria; phylum Actinomycetota; class Actinomycetes; order Actinomycetales; family Actinomycetaceae; genus Scrofimicrobium. Next base: position 1,859 of record CAYFQC010000042.1, on the reverse strand, counting down.
CCCGCCACGCGCGCCATCTGTACTCGCAACGCTGGCAGCTGGTCCCGGGCCAGCTCGGTGGCGGCACCCAACACCGTCTCCGCCTCTGCAGAATCGGAGAGGCGTACCTGTGACCAGGGCGTCAGTGCGGCCTCCCCAGTGAAGAATCCCTGTTCGGAGGCTTCCTCCAGCAGTTCACGCGCCCCCTCCCCACCGTCCTCCGCTAGTGCCGACAGCGTCGTCTCCGACAGGCGCACACGCGTGGTGGGGCCGTCCGGGTCGGAGGTTAGCTCCGTCAGCACTTGCAGGGCGTCGAAGGGGGTGACCTCCCAGTCGGCGAACTCTTCGTGAAGAGTCGTCTCGTAAGACTGCAGAGAGGCGCGCACCCTCTTGAGCGCCGCCCGCATGGTGTCCACGCGTGACATTTCGGCCCAGGGTGAGGCGTCCTTCATCGCCTCTTCAAGCCTTGACGCTACGACCCCTTCACCGGCGAAGAAATCAGCGACGACCGGGGCCATATCAGTGTCTTCTAAGCGGGCCGAAATGGCGGCGCGGAAAGCCCGGTCGGACGACACGAGCAGAACCCTCTTTCCTTCCTGCGCGAGGGTGGCCGCGGTGGAGACTGCAGCTGCCACCAGGTCCGAGTTCGACTGAGAGTGAGCCAGGTGGGAACCCCCATCGGCAAGCAGTTCAATGACGCTTTGAGACGCGGGTGACTGGTCTCCGACACCCACCTCCTGCCACGGGTCCCTGTCTGTCAGGTCGTAGTCAACTTCAACTCGAGACCACTCTGCGTCATCGGAGACACCGGCAATGGCCCCAACCAGAGGGGAATCGGAGAGCAGTTCCCGATCGGAGAGGTCGCGGTAGATACGAGAGGCCGGGTGGCGAACCATAGACACGGACAGGTGCTCGGCCAGCTGAAATCCTGGGATGACCTTCCCCAGCTCTCTTAGTGCCTCCAGCGCAGCCGTCGGAGCCATGCCCTCTGAGCTTCCAAGGGCCTCGACCAGAACCTGGTGGTCCACCTCCGCTCCGTTGCGCGCCGCTTCTCGCAAAAGCCGGGACGAGAGCTCCACGCCCGGTTGAAGGCAAAGCTCCAACCCGGACCCGGTCTTTTCTACAGTTACCTTCCGCATCAGAGCCGGGACTGCTTCCGCCGGCTGATCCCCGCCCCAGGAAGCCAGTCCGATCGAAAGGTAAAGGTCGGCGGCCCCGTGTTTTTGGCGTAGTTCCTCGACGAAGAGCTGCAGCGACTCAAGGTCATTTCTGGCGGCGGCAAGCGATCCAGATTCTCGGATCACGGTCGATAGTTTGGTTGGAATCCCCGCGTACAGGGAAGCAAGCCCGCCGGGATGTGCGGAAGACAGGGAAACGGAACTACTCCGAAGCGCCTGCGTTTCCTCCTTCGCTGCTTCTGCCAGCTGGCTCTTCCAGCGAAGAGCTGCGCCATCAAGGTCCACCGGTTGCGATACAGCAGACTCCGGTCCGGCGTCCTCGCCCGAATCCGGTGCCCCCTCGGGAACCTCAGTCGACGTGACCGAGGTGCCTTTCGGCTCCGTGACCAAATCATCCGGTCCCGTACCAGCGGCAGCAGGCGCAACTGTCGCACCGTCCCGGCCGGTCCCCGAACGATGTCCTTTACGCGAGAAAAATGAGCGAGCCACGTATCAACCCTAACTACTGGTACACAACCGAATACGATGCCGCGTCGTAAGTCTCCTGATTACCAGGCCGCCCGCCAGCCCGCCGCATTTCGGATCCTAAGACGCACGGGTGCAAGAGTGCCCCTCAGATGGGATCGTTAGGCTCCACGGTATCGGCAAAGGAGCACAGATGACCGCAGATGACGACAGCAGAACCTATCCGCCCTCGCCCGC
>CAYFQC010000041.1:0-11553 GCA_964345155.1 uncultured Actinomyces sp. | reverse complement strand
CGGTAGAGACTTGCCAGATCCCGTTCCCGTTGAAATCACGACGTGTTGGTTGTTCGCGACAGCTTCCAGCGCCTCCGCCTGGTGGGACCACAGTCCGGGTATTCCGGAGCGCCTATGGGCGAGGACGACTTGCCGGTTCACCCATTCCGGCCAGCCCACCGTCTGTTCGGGGCGCCCTGGGATCTCCTCCAAGTGGACAAGTCGCTCGTCCTTGCTACCTTCCTCGAGCAGGTATTGGAGGAGCCGATCAGGCAGGGCCTCGCTCATTCGAGGGACTCTATCCTCTCCTCCACCCATTTCACGTAGTCAGTCGCCTCGGTGATCGTGTCGAGGGCGGTTCGTAGCTCCTCCTCCAGCTGGTCATCGGAGAGTCCGTGACGCACATCGGTTGCCATGTCGGCGATCACCGGGATCTCCCCCTCGGTCGGAGGCAGCGAATAGAGAGTGGGGAAGTAGTGTTCCCGGTTCCACGTGTTCATCGAAGAGAAGAGAGCGAAACGTATCTGGGCTCCAGCGTCAGGCAGGTGCACGGTGGAGCGCACGGACAAGTACTGACCGCTGCGAACGAAGGCTGCGATCATCGTCAGGCCGTTGTACTTGATGCGAGCCGACCCTCCCTGGACCAGCACGGAGAGGGGGCGGCCATCCACGCGACCCAGAGCAGTCGCGACTCTTGCCATATCAACGGGATAGGGCGTGCCGGGCTGGTCCGGGACGGCGTACAACAGGGGGCTACTCATCCGATCCCCCGGCCAGGCCGCGCTTGATCGCCAGCTCGAAATCGCCGAAGAAAGTGCTGAGCGCGAGGGTTGCGGTCTCACTGAACGCGTTAAACTGCAGCTCATTCATGCCGCGGGAGATTATCCGATCGACCTCAGCGCTGACCGTGTAGCCGGTCGGCTCTTCCGCCAGCTCAAGGTAGGCCTTGGGGAGAACGCGATTCCGGTTGCTGGCATTCACGTAGTTCATCAGACCCCGCAGCGCTGCGGTCCCGCGGAACCGCCTGTTCGACTGGCCTTTGACGTGCAGTATTGCCGAGTTCTTGAGGCTCCACGTGACCACGTAGTTCCGTAGGTGTGCGGTCCAGACTCCGGCCGGCATCTCCGCCGAAGAGAGGTGCTGCATGTTGAGGGCGCTGCGGACGCGTTGAGCACTCACGGGACGTAGAGTCTTCACGGCAGGCCCCTTTCAGTTGTGCAACAACACTACTGCTTCGGTACGTTCTGCTCAGAAGATAGCGGGCTCATAACAGGGGAGGGATTCTTGGCTTCAGTGGCGTCCGGCCAGGGCGGTAGCCCTCGGCGTACCCGCGGCGGCGCCAGTAGCAGAGAGTTCGCTCAGAGAAATCGATGGTTCCGAATAGTCACCGTGACGGCGTCGGCGTTCTTTGTCTTCCTCCTGGCTTGGGGGAGTCTGAGGACTCAGTTTGGTCAGAGCCTGGACACAGTGGCCATGTATGGTTTCGCGGCGTTTGTCCCGTTCAAATCCGCTGCTTCTACCCTGCTTCGGGGGGTCGCTAGCGTTCCAGCTCTCGTGGTCTTCGCCCTGGCCATTGTGGCGACGGGGCTGTGGCGGCGCCGCTTCGCCCTCGTCCTGCGGGTGGGCATCCTGCTGGTGGGGGCCAATGTGACGACCCAGCTACTGAAAGTGGCGCTGAGCCGCCCGGATCTTGGGGTGGGGCACGATTTGGCGAACTCCTATCCCTCCGGCCACGTCACTTTGGTTACGTCTGTGGCATTGGCGCTGGTCGCGGTGGCAGCCGGCCGATGGAAGAGGGTTGCCGCCGTGATCGCGTGGCTCGCGGTCAGCCTGGTCTCTGTGGCCGTAATGGGTCTGGGCTGGCACAGGCCCAGCGACGTTATTGCTGGGATTCTCGTGGCAGCGGCCTTCGCGTTCTTGGTGCTTCCGTCGGAGTGGTCGCCCACCGCGTCCTCGCCCGGCACCGGTTTCTCCGTCGCCGCGTGGCTGGGTCTGGCCGTGTCCGTCGCCGGAGTTGCGGGAGTGGGGTGGTGGGCGAGGGCGGTCTTCGCTGATCCCCTTCCAGCCGTTTCTCTGGAGGTGCTGGGCTACGCTGCCTCACCGGGCCTGATCCTCACAGTACTTTTCGCCGTCATGGTGGCGAGTCTGAGTGGTCTGGCTGTGCTCGGGGTGGAGGGGCTAGCTGGCGGCAGGTGACCGTCGGCGACACGCGGGACACCTCTGACACGCCCTTCGCCGAAGTCGCCATTTCGGGACAAAGGTCCTCAAAACGGGTGTGGGGAACTGGGTCCAGATTGCGCAATACACCCACATTTAGTGGGGCGCGGCGTTTCCAGCCACTAGATGTAGGGTGCTAGGCTTGATTTGCTTCGGTGGTCCACCTTCCGAACGTCGGCTCCAATCAGCCGTGTTTGGGTATCGGCGGGTCGGAGGCGAACTTAGTATCGGCAGTTGGGTTCGGCCGGATTTGAGGTCGGGCGACTTGGCCAGGGAAGAGGATTGGCAATGACGCAGCTTGATATCGACGCGATATCCACGATCGATGAGTACTTGGGACGGTCTGACTGGCGGGTGAACGCCAATGCCAACCAGGGCTACTCGCTGGGCGGCATGATCCTTAACGCTTCGGGCAAAATGGTGGCGAACTACTGGCTGGAGAAGTGCTATAAGCCGGAGGCTTCCGTTGCGCACCGCAGCGGCGCCATCCACATTCACGACTTGGACATGTTCTCCGGGTATTGTGCCGGCTGGTCTCTGCGGAGGCTGCTGGAGGACGGATTCAATGGGGTGCCCGGAGCCATAGCCTCCCGGCCGCCCAAGCACTTCTCCTCAGCGGCCGGGCAGATCGTTAACTTCCTTGGAACCTTGCAGAACGAATGGGCGGGCGCCCAAGCCTTCTCCTCCTTTGACACCTACATGGCTCCCTTTGTTCGGCTTGATGACATGGATCTCGAAGAAGTCAAGCAGGAGATGCAGGAGCTGATATTCAATCTGAATGTGCCCTCCCGTTGGGGCAGCCAGTGCCCTTTCACGAATCTCACCTTCGACTGGACCTGCCCAGACGATCTCAAAGAGGAGCACCCGCTGATTGGCGGTGAACTCTGCGACTTCACTTACGGTGACCTTCAAGAGGAGATGGACCTGATCAACCAGGCTTTCATTGAGGTGATGGAGGAAGGAGACTCCGAGGGTCGCGTGTTCACTTTCCCAATCCCCACCTACAACATGACCAAGGACTTCGATTGGGACAGTCCCAACTCAGAGCGCCTGTTCCGCATGACCGCCAAGTACGGTCTGCCTTATTTCCAGAACTTCATCAACTCTGATCTGGATCCGGGCATGATTCGGTCAATGTGTTGCCGTCTCCAACTGGACTTGAGGGAGCTACTGAAGCGGGGAAACGGTCTGTTCGGCTCGGCGGAACTGACCGGATCAATAGGAGTTGTGACGATCAACCTGGCCCGCCTCGGATATGAGCACGCGGGGGACTTCCCCGGGCTGATCGCAGAACTGGACCGCCTGATCGACGTGTCCTCCGAGACTTTGGAGACCAAGCGGGAAGTCATCCAGCAGCAGATGGACGGCGGCCTATTCCCGTTCACCCGGCACTACCTGGGTACTTTGGAGAACCACTTCTCCACGATCGGTGTGAACGGAATGAATGAGCTCATTCGGAACTTCACCGGTGACCGCGCCGACCTCACCGACGCGGAGGGGCACACCCTCGCGGTGCAGGTCATGGACCATATTCGGGAACGCATGGTTGAACTCCAAGAATCCACCGGCCACATGTACAACTTGGAGGCCACCCCGGCGGAGGGGGCGACTTACAGGTTCGCCAAGGAAGATAAGAAGCGTTACCCGGACATTTTGCAAGCCGGAACGGAGGACCAGCCCTACTACACGAACTCCTCGCAGCTGCCTGTGGGCTACACGGATGATCCCTTCCAGGCTTTGACGGAGCAGGAGGAGTTGCAGGGCAAATACACCGGGGGCACGGTTCTCCACCTCTACATGGGGGAGCGCATGAGCAGCGGGGAAGCCTGCAAGCAGATGATCAAGCGCTCGCTGACCGCCTTCCGCGTCCCCTACCTGACTATCACTCCGACGTTCTCCATCTGCCCCAGGCACGGGTATCTGCCCGGGGAACAAGCCAGTTGCCCGAAGTGCGCAGCGCAGTTCCCAGACCGCGAGCCGCAGGAGTGCGAGGTGTGGACGCGCGTCATGGGCTACTTTCGGCCCGTGTCTTCCTTCAATATCGGGAAGAAAGGGGAACACGCCGAACGCGTCCACTTCCGTGAAGTCGACTTCGGTGTGGAAGGGCCTCGCATCCCGGAACCGGCCGCAGTCTGATGACCGTGGCCCTGGGCCTGCCAGCCGCGCGCCGAGGCGAGCTAGGGCGAGTTCAGGCGGAGTCCACCCCGTCCCTCAACATTGCGGGCGTCGTGCCGTTTTCCAGCGTGGACTGGCCCGGACAGTTGGCGGCTGTCGTCTTCTGTCAGGGATGCCCTTGGCGCTGTCCTTACTGCCATAACTTTGAGATTCTTGACCCGCGCGCCACGGGGCCCGTGGAGTGGGATCAGGTCCTTGAGTTGCTTCAGGCGCGCCGCGGGCTACTGGACGGAGTCGTGTTCTCCGGGGGAGAGGCGCTCATGCAGTCAGCCTCCGGGGCTTTGCCCGCGGCCATGCGAGCAGCAAAGAACCTCGGCTACAAAGTGGGACTGCACGCTTCAGGGGCCTACCCGTCGCAGTTGGAGAAACTCCTTACGGCTGGGCTCGTTGATTGGGTGGGTCTGGATGTTAAGGCGCTGCCTGGGGACTATGAGGTCGCCACGGGCAGGTCCGGCGGGGGTGAGAAGGCGGAGAGGTCCTTGGCCGTCCTCGCGCGTCACCCGGAAGTGGAGCATGAAGTGAGGTTGACGCTGTGGCCGGGACTCCTCGCGCGCAGGGGAGTCGTGGAAGGCGGGGACCTTGTGGACTACGCGCTGGATGTAGCCCGGTGGGTGAAAGAGCGGGGCGGGGCCAGCTTTGCTTTGCAGGCGTACCGGGCGCCCCGCGGCGCGGAAGGTGCAGGCGTGGAAATCGGATGGGATGCGGACGCCGCCCTCGCCCGTCTCCAAGAGGTGGGCTTCGGCTCCGTGGCCGTGCGCTGACCGGGATAAACTGAGCGGATGAAGCCATTCCTGCTGGTATCCACGCGCCCGGAAGAAGAGGCGCTTGACAGCGAATATCAGGCCTATCTGCGGGCCTCCGGCCTGGAGCGGGAGGACTTGGAACTAGCGGAGTTCGACCTGCTTGGGTTGCCCCCGATTGACCCGCACCGGTACTCAGGGATTTTCGTTGCCGGCTCCCCCTACGGCGCCAGCGCCCGCGACGGCTACGTTTCTCCCACCCAGCAGGCCATTCGGGATGAACTGCTGGCGCTGCTCACCCAGCTGATGGAGGCAGGCACCCCACTCATGGCTACAGGTGCGGCCATGAACATCCTGACAGGAATCGTCGGCGGCACGGTCTCCGTTGATTTCGCGGAGTACGGCGAACTCGTTGAAGTAGAGCTGGTGGCTGCGGCGGAGGATGACCCCGTGTTTGCTGGCCTGCCGCCGATTTTCTTGGCCTACGCCAACCACGGGGAGGCCGTGGATGGGTTGCCCGAGCCGGCGGTCAAACTGGCGCGCTCATTGGACGTGCCGATCCAGGCGTTCCGATTCGGAGACCGGGTGTACGGAATCCAGTTCAACCCGGAGCTGGATGCAGAGGCAATCAAGGGGCGCTCGGAGGCGTTTGAGGACGCGGGGGATACCGGGTTCGGTGACGTGGAGGCGCTGGTTGCGACAGGGCGCCACTCGGAGGGCGCGCACAGCGCAGCCGGGGTGATCGCCGGTTTCGTTGACGCCTTCCGCGCCTGACAGGCTGGCCCGGGATTTGGGCTCGCGGTCAGTTCCAGGGGAAAGCTTCCGGGTCCACGGGCTCATCCAATCCGATTAGATACCCGCCGCGGGACACTCCGAACCCGGCGCCACTGCGCGTGTCCCAGCAAGCCACCCCGTATTCCGTGGATCGGCAAGCAATGTTGCCCTGCGTTGCGTAGTCACCGTAGGACAGCGTCGTCGCACCCGAGGCAGTTATGGGCGTCTGGGCGCAGTCGATCGCCGCGCCCTCCTTCGTGGCGACGATCGTCACCGGTCCTTGGCCGCAGGCAGCTTGCGCCTCGTCCGCGAAATAGTAGGAGTTGATCGTACAGGTGGCCTTGTCTCCGGTCAGTTCGCAGGCAATGTTGCCGCTGGGCGCCACAAAGTGGTTCAACTCCAAAGCGGTTTTCGGCGCCGGGTAGACAACCGGTTCTTCCGGTAGCTGTTCGACAATCTGGGGGGTAGCATCCGACTGCTCTGCTTCGGATTGCTCGCTGTCTTGGGATTGGTTGCTGGCGGACCCCGCTTCATCCGTTTCCGCTGGCGCCTTGTGCAGGAAGCGGAACCCGAAGTAGACCAGGGCGAGGACGACGGCTGCCACGATCAGCCCTACGACGAGACTCCCCCGCCACGCCGGGTTGGCGGTGTCAACGCGCGCCTTGGGAGACATCGTGGTCAGGTGCTGACGGCTTCCCGTGGTTACGGGGGTTGCTTGTCCCTGCTCGTCCTCGTCCACGGTTGACGCTGTGGATGGCGGCATCGGGCTCTGCGCTGGGGGAGTTGGTTCCCCCGCCGATCGACCCATGACGGAGACGCGTCGAGGAGCTGCGCTGCCTTGCGTTGAAGCGGCACGCTGCGCAAGCGCCACGTTCACGGCCGGGTCTCCCAGCTCTCCAAGCCATTCCACCAGCGCCGGATAGGTGGCGGGATTCATGGCAATGAGGGGACGCAATTGCGGGTAATCGTTCGCCAATTCCTGCAGACGCACGGGGGACGTTTCAGGGCTTGTGGCCTCATTTTCTAGTTCGGACATGGGTGTGCGCCTTCAATTATGAAATAACCTGTCCCATCTTTGTCGAAGGAACGCTCTCCACGCAACGTTCGACGGACTCCGGGCACTTTGGTGGAGATGCGGAGCCGGGCGGATAGCCTGATGTTCCGACCGGTGCGCGAGCGGAAGCAGACCGCTGCGACTAACTGATCGGAGTGCTCGGTGAGCAGCAAAGCAGCACTATTCAAGTGGAAACTTCACGGCAACGGCGTCAAAGTCGATCCAGGCGAAGTGGTTCTTCCCAATGAGCGTTTGAGCTGGGGGCGGACCACGGGGATCGGCCTACAACATGTGGTCGCAATGTTCGGTGCGACCTTCCTAGTTCCCCTCCTAACGGGGTTCTCTCCGAACACCACCTTGTTCTTCACCGCCATCGGCACGGTGCTGTTCTTCCTCATAACGGCGGGGCGGATTCCCTCCTACCTGGGGTCTTCATTCGCCCTCATTGCGCCCATCCTGGCGGTCAGCGGAACCCTGGGAGCCAACTACGCCCAAGGCGGCATTATCGCCACCGGCGCAACTTTGGCGCTGGTCGGGATCATTGTTCACTTCGCCGGCGCGCGGTGGATTGACGTGATCATGCCGCCTGTAGTGACTGGCGCGATCGTGGCGTTGATCGGATTCAATCTGGCGCCCGCAGCTTGGAACTGGGTGAAGGAGGGGGCGCTGACAGCCGTCATCACCATCGCCTCGATCCTGCTGATCACGGTGCTGTTCAAAGGCATCATTGGGCGCCTATCGATACTCTTCGGAGTTCTAATCGGGTATGTGGCCGCGATCTTGCAGAACGAGGTGGACTTCACCTCCGTGTCCCAGGCCGCATGGATCGGTTTGCCGGAGTTCACGGCACCAGCGTTCTCGGTCTCTACCCTCGGCCTCTTCGTGCCGGTTGTGTTCGTCCTAATCGCTGAGAACGTCGGACACGTGAAGTCGGTTGCTGCCATGACCGGTGAGAACCTGGACGACCTGACTGGGCGCGCGCTTTTCGCAGATGGATTGTCGACGATGCTGGCCGGCTCAGGGGGCGGTTCGGGCACCACCACGTATGCGGAGAACATCGGCGTCATGGCTGCCACGCGTGTCTACTCCTCAGTTGCGTACCTGATCGCAGCGGGGGCCGCCTTCGCGCTGTCGTTGATGCCGAAGTTCGGTGCCCTGATAGCGACGATTCCCGCGGGTGTCCTTGGCGGGGCCGCGACCGTTCTTTACGGGATGATCGGCCTTCTGGGTGTGCGGATCTGGGTGCAGAACCAGGTTGACTTCTCAAACCCCGTGAACCTGAACACCGCCGCTGTTGCGATGATTGTGGGGATCGCGAACTTCACCTGGTCGCCCGGCGGGCTGGTGTTCGAGGGAATCGCACTTGGTAGCGCGGCGGCGATTGTCATCTATCAGGTGATGCGCGGGATCTCCAAGGTGCGTGGAACTAATCTGGAGGCGGCCAGCCCAGCCTCGGCTCCTGCGGGGACGGAACTGGACTCGGTTGCTTACGCGAAGCGGAAACGCGAACTGCCTGCTGGCGAGGGCGCCCCGCAGTCCGTACCTGATGGGCTGGACGGGAGCCTCCCGATGGACGACATCGAACACATGTGGGACGGGGGGAGCGAAAAAACGAAGTAGATCCGCTGGAATCCAATGTTCCGCGTGGATCATCGGGGCTCGGCTGCACTTGCAGCCGGGCCCCGTCCTTCTTCATCAGGACACGTCGGAACGCCACCGGGTCAGCCATGCGACGCCAAGTAGCACGAGGGCGTAAGCCGCGAGCACAATCCCGCCCTCCCACCAGGACAGCGTTGCTCCACTCCCGGCGGCCATCACCGAATAGATGCTCTGGCCAACGAAAGCGTCAGAAACTGAGCCGGGCAGGAACTTCGTGATGGTCGCCACGGTGTCGTTCAGAGCTCCGCCCATGCGGGCGATCGGCTCAATGAACTGGGTGAAGACCAGCACCAGGACGATAGCGCCGGCTTGGGAGCGGATCAGCGCTCCCAAGGCGACGCCAACTACCGCCCACAGGCCCATTGCGATGATGGAACGCAGGAACATTGCCCAGGTGGCCCCGTCCCCAAGCCCCGTGTTCATGCCGGAGCCCAGGAAGAAGAACACACTGCCGAGCACTGCGGCAGACAGCGCCACGACCCCGTAGAGCAAGCCCATTCCGCCTTGGACGGTGGCTTTCGCGGCCAAAACCGGGCCGCGGCGTCCCACGGATAGGAACGTCGGGGTGATTGTGTGGTGCCGGTATTCCCCGGTCACCGCTAACGCGCCCAGGAGGACGGGGAACAGGTATCCCATGGCCGAGCCGAGTGAATAGATGATCACCGCCGGTTCGGGGCCCAGGTCACCGTCTCCTTCTCCGAGCAGATTTGAGAAGGCGAGTCCAAGGAGCGCCGCGGTGAAGCCTATGAACAGCACCATGACCAGCCCCAAAACCCACCAAGTGCGGGTGGTGAAGGTCTTCAGCAGCTCCGCTTTGCAGGCGTACCCGTAGCGTTTCATCGCGGCCCCCCAACGAGCGACAGGAAGACATCTTCAAGACCCGTAGTTTCTTCGCTCAGGTGAGTCAGTGCCACACCTGCCGCCAACGCGACCTGGCCCACCTGTTCAGCGGTAGCACCCGGAACCCGCAGCAGCTGTGGTGAAACGTCCTGCTCTTCTGCAGCGAATTCCACCTCAAACCGCGCGGTCTGTAACGCCTGCGCCAAGTAGTCTGCATCGGGACTACCGACGAGGACGGCGGCGCCCGCTTGCGCTTCCAGTTCCGCCACTGAACCGTGGGTGATCAGCCGCCCGTGGTTGATGATGACAACATCGTGAGCCATCTGTTGGATCTCGCCGAGCAGGTGTGACGACAAGAACACCGTCCGCCCCTCCGCCGCGAGGGTGCGCAAGAAGCCGCGTAGCCAGGAGATCCCTTCCGGATCCAGACCGTTCGCGGGTTCATCCAGGACGAGAACGCCGGGATCCCCGAGGAGCGCGGCCGCCAAGCCCAGTCTCTGCCGCATTCCCAGCGAGTACCCTCCAACCTTGCGGTCTGCGTCCTGACTGAGGTTCACCAATTGGAGGAGAGCCGGGATGTTCTTCCCGGCGAGCCCACTTCCGGCGGCCATCACCTTCAAATGGTCGCGGCCGGTGCGCCCGGGCTGGAACGCGTCGGAGGAAAGGTGGGAACCCACGACGGCCGTCGGCTGGTCCAACTGGGCATATTCCAGCCCGCCAACGGTGGCGCGCCCTTCACTGGGACGGATGAGTCCAAGCAGCATGCGTAGAGTCGTTGTTTTCCCGGCACCGTTCGGGCCGAGGAAACCGGTTACTTTTCCCGGCTCCACCGTGAACGTCAGGTCCTTGACCGCCTGGACGCGGCCGAAGCTTTTGGAGAGCTGCTCAAAGTGCAGCGGTTGTCCCTTCATAGGCCTTCCCGGGAGATAATGAGCGAAACGCCAACTGTCGGCCGCCTGCCGGCCGCCATTTCGGTTCGACCAGCATACAGAGGAGCTCATGACGAACGACGCCACCGCCGATGTCGTGTGGACAATCCCGAACCGTGTGTCGTTCGCACGCATCCTGATTCTTCTACCGCTGTCTCTGGCGTTGATCGCCTCCGGATACTACGGCTGGTCGCTCGTGTCTCTCACACTCTTGGGTCTCACCGACGGCTTGGATGGGGCTCTGGCACGGAAGCTCAACCAAACCAGCAAACTCGGTGAGGAACTGGATCCCGTATCCGACCGCGCATCGGTGCTGCTCGTTTCTTTGGGTCTCGTGTTTGCCGGGGTCCTCCCCTGGCAGCTTTTCGCCGTCATCCTTGGCGCGGACCTTCTCCTGCTGGCGCTTGGTGTGGCCTGGTTCAACGGCTACCCGCCCACCCATGTGAACCTAGTGGGGAAAATCAGGACCACAGTGCTCCTGTTTGGCCTGCCGTTCCTGCTGCTTGCAGCCGCTCTTCACAATGACATTCTGCGCGCCATTGGTCTGGTGATCGTCACGGTCGGCGTGGCTCTGCATTGTGTCGCTGCCGTGACGTACATTCAGCAAATGGTCGCGGCCCGCAGACGTATCCTGGCCTGACCCGCCTCGGACTTGCCGGGCGAAGCCTGATGACCCCCGCCGGCGCTCACCCTAGCCCGACTGCTCCCCCGATTGACCGGACTGGCCGGATTGTTGTCCCGACTGCGGCAACGGCGGGATTTCCCCCATCTGCACACACCCGGCCAGAGGCACCAGCCCGGAGTGCGCTTCGAGGAGAGATGTACGTTCCTCTTCCGAGACCAGTCCCTCGAACTTGGTTCCCAACGACAAGGTGAGCGTAGTGTCCTCTTCGCTGGAGAGCTTGATCTTCACGTCCCCTTCGATGAATCGCGCAAGGGAGTAGGCGGCGTCGACGCCGTTGGGTCCAGCCTCAATTTTCGCGACCCCGTGGAACGCGGTTGCATTGTCTGTTGCCGCGATGGTGTAGCCCAGGGCAGCCAACTGCTCCGCCACCGAACTGGCCAGTCCCGCAGTCGGCGTCGTATTCAGGACACGCACGGCGACCCCATCGGGTGCACTTGCCCGTGCGCCCTGCGTCGGACAGGGGACGTCCCCCACTTCCGCGTAGACCTCTCCCTTGGAGAA
>CAYFQC010000040.1:0-11718 GCA_964345155.1 uncultured Actinomyces sp. | reverse complement strand
GATGAGTCGGCAGCTGGCGGAGGCGGTTAGATTCAACCCTCCGGTCGAATACCCGCGAGCATGACCGCTTGCTAGTGGGATGGCGTGCCTAGCGGGGGCATCGGCTCCCACGATCGGTCGCGGTGGATCTTGCGCCCGTCGCGGAGTCCCCGCACCAGTGCCTTGGTCCCTTCCCGCCACGAGCGGTCTACGGTGGCGATGCGTATGAGCTCCTTCGCGAAAGTGAGAGCTGTCCCGGCTCCGAAGGCAATCGGGTTGTAGTCGCCCCCGAGCTGGAGATATTTCGCGACGTACGCCCGGTTACGCATGATGTAGTAGCGGATCATGTCAGAGGTCGAATTCAGCCTGCGAACCTTCATATCCAGGAACTTGAGCGGCCTCGTGCGTCTCATCACGTAGTCGCCGATGGCTATTGGGTCAGTTACTTTGGAGGCCAAGTAGCCGTAAGTGGAATCGTCCCAGTAAATGAAGAATCGCGGGTCCGGCAAGCCCACCGCCTCGGGAATGCTCCGGTGGAAGAAAGCCCCTTCGAAGCACATCGTGTTCATCGGCAAGAACCCACGCCGATCGAAGTCCTCCCGGGCCACTGGACTGGGAATCCCTAGCGCCTCATTGACGTGGTATTGCCAGTAGAACGGTGTGTCGTCAAAGTTCTTGCGTCGACCCTGTATCACCTTGTAGCGCGACGTCCACGGACGGAGAGTGTCGAGGGCGTCTGGCTCCACTGCCACGTCGTCGTCCATCAGCCAGATCCACTCCGCCCCCGTTTCGTAAGCCAAACGGGTCCCCTCAGAGAATCCCCCGGCACCTCCGGTGTTTTCCGCTTGAGGTGCGTAGACGAGGCGGTCTTGGCCAGCGGAGTTCTTACCCAGGGCTTCGCGGTAACTCTCAACCACTTCTGCGGTGTTGTCCCCCGAAGCGTTGTCCACGATGATGACATGTTCCGGCTTCGGACTCATCTCCGCGACCGAGTCCAAGAGCACGGCGAGCAGCTCCGGGCGTCTGTACGTGACCGCAGCCAAAGCGACGGACAGGGGCGCATCGGCTTCGCGGTCTCTCATGGCTCTCCCAGCATCTCTCAGCGACGTGCTACCCATCGTAGCCGGGCGTTAATCCCAGGCGGTTAGACTAATCCGGACTGGAAGGGGAACCAGGTGAACTATGACCTCGTGGTTGTCGGGTCGGGACTCTTCGGCTTGACCGTGGCGGAGCACGTTAGCCGCAAATGGGGCAAGCGGGTTGCGGTGGTGGAGAAGCGCGACCACATCGGTGGCAATGCCTACTCGGAGGTCGACCCGGAGACCGGGATTGAGGTGCACAAATACGGCGCGCACCTGTTCCATACCTCGAACAAGAGGGTCTGGGACTACGTCAACCAGTTCACCACCTTCACGGACTACGTTCACCACGTCTATACAAACGTTGGTGACGTCGTCTACCCGATGCCCGTGAATCTTGGGACTATCAACCAGTTTTTCTCGGCGTCGTATTCGCCCGACGAAGCTCGCGCGCTGGTGAAGGAGCAATCCTCGGAGATTGCACCTGAAGACGCGGAAAACAACTTCGAGACGAAGGGCATCTCCCTGGTGGGGCGGCCTCTGTTTGAGGCGTTTTTCAAGAACTACACGGCGAAACAGTGGCAGACCGATCCCAGGGATTTGTCCGCGTCCATTATTTCCCGGCTGCCGGTTCGATACACCTACAACAACAGGTACTTCAACGACACTTTTGAAGGGCTCCCCACCGACGGTTACACCGCGTGGTTCGAGCGGATGCTGGACAACCCCCTGATAGACGTTTATCTGGAGTCGGATTTTCTGGATCCAGACAACCCGCTGAGCAAGAATGCGGTTGTTGGAAAGGTACCCGTCGTCTATACGGGTCCAGTGGATCGCTACTTCAACTTCTCAGAGGGAGACTTGTCCTGGCGCACAGTGGACTTCGAGAGAGAAGTGAAAGACACCGGAGACTTCCAGGGCACTTCAGTCATGAACTACGGGGATCTGGACGTCCCCTACACCCGGATCATCGAGTTTCGTCACTTCCACCCCGAGCGCGACTACCAGAACAAGAAGACCGTGATTTTCAAGGAGTTCTCACGCTTTGCGGACCACGATGACGAACCCTATTACCCGATTAACACTCCAGAGGACCGTGCGCGTCTGCTTCAATACCGCGCAAAGATGAAAGAGGAACCCCAGGTCTTCTTTGGAGGGCGGTTAGGGACTTACCAGTACCTTGACATGCATATGGCGATTGCCTCGGCCATGCGAATGGTGGATAACGAGCTCGCGGATATCTTCGGAGAGGAAAAAGATCGCTAGTGGCGCCACCGAAGGAAGATGGGGAGGAAGCTTTCTCCACGCCGGGTGAGTCCTACGGCGTCGTCGAGGTTGTGCGCCACAGATACCTGACGAACCTACTCGTACACAAAGAGCTCCGGGTGCGCTACCGCGCCAGCTTCCTGGGCATGCTGTGGTCGTACATGAAGCCAGCCACGCAGTTCCTGGTTTTCTATTTCGCGGTCGGCGTGTTCATGGGGATGAATCGAAACATACCCAACTATGTGATCTACATGTTCTCCGGAGTCGTCTTGATCAACTTCTTCACGGAGAGCTTCAGCAACGCCACCAGATCGGTGATCGCCAACGCCGCCCTCGTGAACAAAATCTACTTGCCGCGGCAGTTGTTCCCACTCTCAAGCACTTACGTGGCGTTGGTGCACTTCTTGCCTCAGCTGCTGATCTTGTGGGGTGGCGCGCTCCTGTTCGGCTGGCGGCCGACCTGGGTTGGGCTGGGGGCGATCCTGGCTGCCCTCCTGATCGTGGTGATACTGGCAGTGGGCGTGGGACTCATTGGTTCGTCGCTCAACGTCCTATTTAGGGACACTGAGAATTTCGTTGATCTCATACTCATGACGGCCACATGGATTTCTCCGGTTCTGTACAGCTGGACGATGGTCTCAGACGTCCTCGTCGGTAAGTGGCATTGGCTCTGGTACGTGTACCAACTCAACCCGATGACAGTGGCAGTGGAACTGTTCCACCTGGGGTTTTGGGTTCCAACGCGCGGTGTGGATGGTGTGGACGCCCTACCGCCCCACATGGGGATTTGGGTTGCGGCCGCATTTGTGATCTCTTTCTTGGTTCTGGGCTTCGGGGAATGGCTTTTCCGTCGCCTTGACTACCGATTCGCCCAGGAGTTGTAGATGACTAAGACGGTGGTGAAGGTCGAGGACGTCACGAAAGAGTTCCTCCTGCGCCGCACCCATACGATGAAGGAGTCCCTGGTCTGGCTGCTGAAGGGCCGTAAGAACGAAATGACGGATGCTTTCCGCGCGCTTGATGATGTGAGTTTCGAGGTGAAGGAAGGGGAGAGCGTAGGTCTTCTCGGCTACAACGGTTCCGGGAAGTCCACGATGCTCAAACTAATCTCCGGCGTCATGCGGCCCGACAAGGGAAGCATCGGTACGCGCGGGCACCTGGCGGGACTGATTGAGGTCGGAGCCGGATTTCATCCCGACCTCACCGGTCGTGAGAACGTCTACTTGAACGGCGCAATCCTCGGGATGACCAAAGAGCAGATCGACGAGGCGTTCGATTCGATCGTTGAATTCTCCGGAATTGAGCCTTTCATCGACACAGAGGTGAAGTTCTATTCCTCCGGCATGTTTCTACGCCTCGCGTTTTCCGTTGCGATCCACACCGACCCAGACATTTTCCTGGTAGATGAGATCCTCGCCGTGGGGGACGAGCCCTTCCAGAAGAAATGCCTCGCCCGAATCCGTCAGCTCCAAGACGAGGGTAAGTCCTTGATAATTGTTAGCCACGACCTCGACATGATTGAGGAGCTGTGCGACCGCGGGATCGTGCTCAGCCATGGCAAGAAGATTTTCGACGGGCCTTCAGATCAAGCGGTCGCTGCTTTACGCGCCTCCGGGTGAATCTTCCGGATCGGGTTTCCTAACCGAGAAAAGGGTCCGTGTGCGGACCCTCAGTGGCGGGCGCATAGCGTGACCCCCTCCTCCTGCACGATCCGCTCGGCGTCGTCCCTGCCCGGCGCCCACACCACGGTTCCACCGCTCAACCAGACTTGCAGTGCCTGCGCTGTCGCAAGCGCCGGGTTGCTCGTTGTCAGCAGGGTCCGCTGGCCGGCGAGGGCGCTGGTCCCAACCCAGTCGATTTCGCCCAGATCTCCGAGAGTTGGGCGGGCGACGCGCGGATCGCTCAAAGCGATGTCGTCGGCAAATCCCGCCTCCGGTGAGGCCAGGAGGCTTTCCGCGGGCGCCGTGTAGGCGGATTCCACTTCGTCCCCGAAAGCCATGACGTCGGCGGTGCCGTCTGTGATCCCAAAAGGCAGGTCGCCGTCCCACGCGAAGGCGTAGGAGTCCAAAGGCTGGGCGACTAGGACATCCGGCCCGAGGTCGTTCTGGAGAGCCTCCAGAAGGTTGAGGTCGTTTGACACCACCAGGTCGAGTTCTGGGGCTGATGCGGGTTCGACAAGGGCGAGGCCCCGAAGCCACCCGGCGAGGATCCAAAAGGGAGCGCGCCAGTGGGCGGGCATCTGCACTGAGAAGGTCGCTGCGCCGAATGGGAACTCGTCGGCCATGAAGTTATCTGTTTTGGCCAGCCACCGGCGGGCAACGGGACCACTTAACTCGATTCTTTCGGCCCGGGAGTTGACGCCTGGGGATCCGGGTGTCGGCTCAGCGGGGGCGAACCAGGTTAGAACAGGTTGAGGGACCGGGGAGAGTAGGTCCGCGACGGTCTTAGAGCTAAGAATCACCGTGCAAGCCTAGCGAAGAGGCTGATTTTAGGTGCGACCCCGACGTTTTCACCGGCAACACGCGGCGTTTCTCCACATCTGGGTGCGCCTCCGTCCCTTTTGCGCTTGACATGCGTGGAACTACACCCGTGTAATTAGGCGAGGCTGCGCAAAGGCCTGCCGACTGCCTGGGGGAGCTATGTGGAATATCTTTGGTGAAGGTGAGATCACGTTCACCGTGCTCACCGGAGCTGAGGTGCAGGCGGATCTCTCAGAGGGTCCACTTGCCTGGCAGCGGGACGCGCTGTGCGCCCAGACGGACCCGGAGGCCTTCTTTCCGGAGAAGGGCGGGTCAACGCGTGAGGCGAAGAGCGTCTGCGCCTCCTGTCAGGTACGTGCGGAGTGCCTGGAGTACGCGCTGATGAACGACGAACGCTTCGGTATATGGGGTGGCCTGTCGGAAAGAGAGAGGCGTCGCCTGCGGCGTGAAGCCTCGTAGGGCGGCCGCAGATGGCATCTGATAGTCAGCGCGGCGATGCAGGCACTGATGGCACCGCGCTGCAACCTCTGCGCGTGGCGGCGATCTTGGCTGTCAGTGGCGACGAAGCTGCCCTCGCTCCGGGCCCGATCGAAGTGCTTGCAGCTGCTGAGGCTCAGCCATTCGCCCTCGCCCAGGTCGTTGTCGTCGCGGACCGGCACGTGTGGGATGCGCAGTTCGCTTCCGTCTCCAGGGAATCGGCGGTGCCGGTGCGCAACGTGTCCCCTGAGGGCGCGGCGAACTTCGGTCAGGCGGTGGCGGCGGCTTTCAGGCAATTCCCGGAGCTCGCAGATTATGACTGGATCTGGCTTCTTCATGACGATTCTGTGCCCGACCCGCAGGCCCTTGGGGAGATGCTGGCGGCCACTTCGGGTAGCCGCACTGTCGCGATGGTGGGTCCCAAGCAAGTCCTGTATTCGGATCCTGAGCGGCTCCTTGAAGTTGGCATAGAGGCCACGGCTACCGCGCGGCGCGTCTACAGACTGGAGCCCGGAGAAATCGATCAGGGCCAGCACGACAGGCGTGAGGACGTCTTGGCGGTGGGCACGGCCGGCTCACTGATTAGGCCGAAGGTTCTGCTTGAAGTTGGTGGTTTCGATCCCGCCTTGGGGCCTTTCGGGGACGGTTTGGAGCTCGGTAGGCGCCTCTGGTTGGCCGGTTACCGGGTGGTGGTCGCACCGCGCGCGGTCGTGCGGCATGCCCGCCGCAGCTACGGGGACGCAACTCAGGGCGCCACGTCCTTCGCGCGCCGGCGCTCCGCTCAGCTGTACAACTGGTTCCTGGCGGCGCCGCTCTGGCAACTGCCGATCCTCGCGGTGTTTCTCCCACTATGGACCCTGTTGCGTTCCGTGGGGCGCCTGTTCTCCCGAACGCCCTCTCTGTTCCTATCCGAATGGGCCGCCTATCTACAATTTGTCGGTAAGACCCCAGCGCTCTTCCGCGCCCGCCGAAGACTGCGGCGCACAAGTCGAACTCCCCGCTCTGCCCTCAGAACTCTGGAGTCGCCGCCATCTTTGATCTCGCAGACGCGTCGAGCCAACCGGCGGATCGCGGCGCGTGGAACTGAGAAAGACCTGGCGCTTGACGATGCGGCATTGCGCGCTCTGCACCGCCATCGGCTAAACGTGGCGGTGCTGTTCTGGTCTCTGTTGGTGCTTACTCTTGGACTTTCGGTCCTCACCTGGTACCCATACGCGCACGGACTCCAAGGCGGATCCTGGGGTGCGCTGCCTTCATCCTGGAGAGAACTAGCAGCGCAGGCCTGGAGTGGCTGGCAGGTCTCCGGGGACGGAGCCCCGGGCCCGGCGGCGCCCATCCTGGGCGTGTTCGCGGCTCTCTCCGCGCCTTTCGCCCTCGCCGGCATCAGTCCTTCCGATTTCTCTGTCATCTGGGTGTTCATCACGGCCCCTCTCGCTTTCTGGGGCGGGTGGGGGATCGCGTCCTCGTTCACCCGTTCGCCTTGGATCCGAGGCGCGGGGGCTGTGCTGTGGGCCGGTTCGGCGACGCTACTGGTCGGTTTGGCGCAGGGAGAGCTCGCCCTGAGCTTGGTGTACGTTTTTGTGCCCGCTGTGGCAACCGGCGTATTTCGTTTCGCTCTGAACCCGGTGTCAATGCGCGCTGAGGGCGTGGAAGACATCGTCGCCACCGCGCATCCGGCGCGATGGTCATGGCTTGGTCTCGCTGCGCTCGCCTCCATTCCGGTGGTGGCGTCCGCCCCGTTGGCAGTCGTGGTTCTCCCGGCGTTCGGATACCTAGTCGTGCGCTTCGCGCGGCGCAGCCGGTCGTGGCGCGTCTGGGCGGCCGGGCTGCTCGCTGTGCCAGGGCTGGCTTGGATCCTTCCCTCTCTCTGGGCCGAAGTCGGTGGGACTTGGGCCACTTTCGGTTCTTGGCTGTCAGGGCCGGCCACTTCGGGTTCTCCGTTTTCCGCATTTCTTGGCGTTTCAGCGTCCGGCATCGCGTCCTGGAGTGTTGCATTGGGGAGCCTCCCGGGAGCCGTTCTGACCGTCTGGGCATGTCTGTCGGCGGTTGGCGCGGTGCGGCGGGAACGTGCACTGAGTTTGGCCGGTGGCCTTTGGCTGGGGGGTGTCGCCCTCGTCTTACTGTTCACTTTGCAAGTGGTGGCCTGGCCGGGCGAGGGCTCTGGCTCCGGTTTCCTATTGGCGGCCGCGGGAGCGGCATGGCTGGCCGCCGTCGCCTCTTCATATTCCAACTACCGGGTGCTTGCCAAAACTCTCCTCCTACCAGGTGACCCGGCGCTTCGAGCCGAGCGCAAGTCGAAACTCCGCCAGGGGCTGCCCTCCGCGACCGCTGTTGCCGCTGGACTTGCGTCCTTAGTGGGGCTGCTTGTTCTGGGTCCCGTCGGTGTGCTTTCGCATGGCACCGATGAAGTTGAAGGGATGGGAGGTGCGGGTTTTGTAGCGCCCTCGTCCTCGCCCGTCATCCCCCTTATCGCCAGTGAGGCGCAGGCGGGCGTGCGTAAAGCCCGACTCCTCACGCTTCGGGTTGAGGATGACGTGGTCACCGCCCAGCTGCTCCGTTCTCGGGGTCTTCAGCTGGCGGACATCACGGGCGCTTCGGACTCGGGTTCACAGCAGGAGGTTTCAGAGGTAGCGTCCTTCTCCCTAGCTGAAGCAATCGCCACCCTGACGTCCGCTACCTCAACCGAGTCGGCCCCGGCGCTGCAGGCCCACGCGGTGGATTTGGTGCAGTTGGCGGATGATTCCGAGCAGGTCGAGGAGATCCGAGAGGTGCTCGACGCGACCCCGGGACTCCAGAAAATCGGGGCAGTCGCGGGCGCTGAGCTGTGGCGCGTCCGCGTGGACGGGCAGGCACCGGCGCGGGTGACGGTCGTGAGCGAGGACGGCGCAGTCGAAGTGATTGAGTCTGGGTACGTGAGCGTGAGCACGGAGTTGCCTGAGGATCAGGACGGTGGGGTACTCGTCTTGGCGGAGGTAGCCGACCCCTACTGGCACGCAAGCCTGGATGGCCAGCCGCTGGAATCCACAGACGACCCTTCTGGAGACCAAGGATGGCGCCAAGCCTTTGCACTACCCGCCGGTGGAGGAGATCTGACCATTACTTACCGACCGCCGTATTTGGCTCCCTGGCTCGCGGTCGGAGCGGTCCTCACCCTGGGCGTGCTTGTCTTGGCTGTCCCGCGGGGAGTGCGGCGACAGAGCTTGGAACCGAGGGAGGTAGCCGAGCGTGAGTAGTAAAGGCCCGGTGGTTGCCCTCGTGCTGGGCGTCTTGGCTCTTGGCGGGTCAGCGGCGTGGGTGGCACTGGCAGATCCGAAAGACCAGGAGAAGGAGGCATCCTGGACGGTAGAAGCCAATCTGGGTCCATCCGTCCTCGTCTGTCCTCCGGGAATAGCTGACCCGGATTTGCTTCTGGGTGCCTCCACAGTCTTGGAGGATACGGGGGAATACACCGTTTGGGTCGACGAGGACGCTACGACGCTCCAAGGAGGAGGCAGCTACGTGCTGTCGGAAGGAACAAGCGACGTGGTGGCGCTAAGCGCTGCCGGTGAGTCCAGCGGGGATCTCCTCTCTTTCGACCTTGAGGCGTGTCAATCCCCGCAGGTTGGCTTCGGGTTCGCTGCCGGAAGCACCGCGGTGGGCGAGAGTGCGGTGCTTGTCTTGGCCAACCCTTCCGAAAAGACGGTGGAGGCAACAATCAGGGTGTTTGACGGGGAGACCGTCGATTCGCTTGTGGACGTGTCTGTCCCAGCTCAGTCCACCGTCTACACGGTCCCCGGGGTTTGGGCGGCCGGAGCGCAGAACCTGGCCATCACAGTGGAAGCGTCAGGCTCGGGGCTCGCCGCATGGCTGCAAAGCTCGGGTCTGGATGGGGAGGTCCCGACGGGCCTATCCCGCGTGGGGGCCCAACAGGCCAGTCGAACCCTAGTTCTCCCAGGTGTGTTTGCAGAGCAGACCGGCGTGCTGCGCCTGGTGAATCCGACCGCGGCGACGGCTCAGGTGGAGTTGGCCTTGATGCGAGAAGATGGGATGGAACCGTTGCCCGGATTCAGTTCGGCCACGCTTCTGCCGGGAACCATTCTTGAGATTGATGTGAGCTCGCTGCCGGCGGGGACCAGCGCGCTCCGGGTCGATTCGGACACGCCGATCATCGCGGACGCGACCATGACCCAGGAGGGGCAGGCACACCCAGAGGTCAAAGACCAGCACTATTACTCGCGGACTCTTGTCGGCACATCCACTCCCGTGACCGCTGCCCTGCTCCCGGAAGCGGGGGAGATAGCAGCTGCGGCGGAGGCCCTGGGGCTGACGGACATTGAGTTGTCGCTCAGCGTTGCCAACCGGACGCAGGATGCTGTGGCTTTCGAGGTCCAGGGAGTCACCCAAACGCTTGCGGCCGGGGCGTCCGGCACCTATCTAATCGGTGAGGAGTCCACGAAAGCAGCCTTGAGCGCACCCGTTGGCCTTGACGCGGCGGTTGTCGTCAAGGCGAGCAGTGAGGCTGGCGTGTTGGAGTCTGTGGCACCACTGGGCCTTGAAGGCACCCTCGCCCAATCCCGGGTTGTGGAGCTCATTCCGTCGCGGTGAGGAGCGCGTTCTTGGCTTCTGACCGGTCAGGACAGCAGGTCGTCGGGGCTCAGTGCCAAGACTTCACAGATTCGCTCTGCTAGCAAGATGCGTATGGCAAAAGGCAGTTCTCCGGCGGAGGCGCGCGCCGCAAGCGGACGCCGGTAGAGGACGACGCGGTCTTTCAACCCTCGTCTGCGGTCACGCGGGAACACCCGCGCCAAGACGACGTCGTGTTCCTCCCAGTCCGCGGGGTCGGAGGGGGGGACCTCCTGCACCCCGAACTCGATTTCTCCAACCGACGGTTCCCTCGCGACCATTTCCGCTACGGCGGCAGAAACTTCTTGGTAGAAGCTCTCCCGACGCGTCAGCCAGCCCGGCAGTGCCGGGTGTAGACGTGGTCCGCGTGGTCCACGGCCGTGCCTGTCGCGCCTGCGAGTCTCCCCGGCGGGGAGCCGCGCCGGCGGCAGTCCCCGCGCAGCCGCCGCAGAACGCAGGCGGTCGTCGCTGTAATATCCGTGGGGTCCAAGCACAACCTAGAGGATAGCCCCGCGCTCGCCTGGGAGTCGTTAGGACGCGGCGGCGGGCCGGGACGGGCAGCGCTGTAGCATGGGTGGGAGCGACTTCGGTTGGGAGGATGACCAGTGAGGGTTTGTAGCAAACCGGGATGCACCCGCGCTGCGGTGGCGACGCTCACCTACGACTACCGGGACTCCACGGCGGTTCTCGGGCCCCTGGCTACTTCCCCTCAGCCTCACACCTACGACTTCTGTGAGGTGCATGCGGAGGGCCTGACCGTGCCGAAGGGGTGGCAGGTAGTTCGCCTCCAGACGAGGTTCGATCCAGCTCCGCCCTCCGGCGAGGATCTGCTGGCTCTCGTAGAGGCGATCCGTGAGGTCGCGGCCCCCGATGAAACGGACGAAATGGAGAATGCAGTGGTTCCTTCCACTGCGGCGCCTCCGTCCTCGCCCGGTCCAAGGAGACCAGATAACTCCGGTGACTATGCGCCCCGCAGTCGGAGGGAACGGTTCACCGTAATCCCCGGGGACGGGCCGGAGTAGTGCCAGCCTGGGCGGCGTTCTGATCAAAAGCGGCCTGCAGGCTCGGAGCCAGGTTCTCCTTGCGGATCCGCTCATCCACGTACATGAGTGAGGTGTAGGCAGCGGATACCGGCATCACCAGTCCGGAGATTACGGCGGTGATGATCACCATCAGGAATTCGGACAACTTCAGGGGGATGAACCCGCTCAGGATTGCTATCACCATGTAGAAGGCGCCGGTGATGAGGGAGACGGCTATCCCGACGACGATGTTCATGAGCAGTAGTCGCCCAAAAGTGCGCCAGAAGGCTCCACGGGTGAGGGTCCAGGAGCGGGAAAGTGACGCTCCGACTCCGGTGCCCTCAACCACGGTCGCGATGGTTGCGAAGTAAAGGCGCACGCCGAGCCAAAGCATGAGGCCCAGTCCCACCGGGATCGCGATGAGGAGGAGGGCCACGGCCAGAGTCGAATCGCTATTCTGGGTCAGTGCCAACCCGGTTAGCACAGCGGGACCCGCGAAGGCTGCGATTGCAACTCCCACCAGGATCACCCATACGAGGACGGCGGTTCCCACCAGGCGCCAGAAATGTGGCTTCAGCTGGGCCCAGGTCGCCTTCAGGTCCAAGTTGACCCCGATCACAGCGTTGGTGACGGACAAGACCAGCATCCCGGTTACGACCAGAGTAGCGAGGGCGGTAATCAGCCCGAGCAGTGATTGGCCACCGGGGAAGATCAGAGCCCCAGAAGATTGCAGCGGCGCGAGGATTTCCTCAAAGGTTGTCCCATCCGCTTCGGCGGTCAACTCGTACTCCGGTGTGAACAGTGTGATGATTC
>CAYFQC010000039.1:0-12123 GCA_964345155.1 uncultured Actinomyces sp. | reverse complement strand
GTCCTGGGTTCGAGCCCCAGCGGGGGCACCAACCGCTCACTGCGGGAATCACATCAGATACCCTTCGCGGGTGCTTCACCAAAAAGGTGTTCCCTCGCGCCCTCGACCGCACTGAAGAGGTCCGGACTGAGTTCCACCCCTTCCCGGATTACCGAGTAGCTGCCGCGTGGCTCCAGAATTATGCACTGAACATCTGAATAGTGCGCCACGCCAGCCTTGCGCATTGCGGCGTTCAAGTCGGGTATAGAGGTGTGGGTCTTCTTGCATGCAGAGTCGATCGGGCGGCCGTGTACAAAGACCAGCACCGGCCGTGAGCTGAACAGCTGACCTATCACACCGGTGTGGTTGAAAGCCCTGAACAGCGATTCCATTGCTACCAGCGTTGCCAAGCCGATGATTCCGGCGAGGACGGTGGGCGGATGTCCGATTATCACCCGGCCCGCCACGGCGCCCAGCATGATCACGACTACCGCGTCCGTCACGGTTGTCACGGTCAGCACCCTGGGGCCGAAGAAGCGCACGAGGACGAGGAACGCCAGGTAGATGATGGCCGCCGACAAGATGACAACGGGCACTCGATACCATTCGATTCCCAGCTGCGCAGCTAGGTATTCTCCCCAGCCCCCCGGTGGTGTCATGACGGCTCGCTCCTTCCACGGACGAGTTTAGGCAGGTGCTGAAGCGGCCAGGACGCCGCGGCCCTCAACCCTGACGTACCCAGTCTGAGCAGCCGCTGGTGGTGAAGAGGAAGTCTTGGCTGGTGAGTGTGATCTCGGCCGGGCCTTCACTGGTCTGTTCTGTGAAAGAGTCCGGGGTGCCGTTCACCACTACCCAGGCACACGATTCGCCGCCCTCGGTCGCGTAGGTTCCCTCCAGGACGTCATAGCCCACCACGTACTCCCCGGTGCCGGGCACCACGTCCTCGTACGTTGGTGTGCCCTGGAGCCAGGGGTCCAAGGAGTAGGGGTCCATTGGGTCCGTTGACGTACCGGCGCCGGAACCTGTGTCAAGACCCGAGAGCTGTTCTTGGAGGTCTTGGATCTGACGCTCCCGATCTTCCAGTTCGTCCTGTAGTTCGTAGTTCTCAGACCACGCTGCGTCCAGGTCCGTTTGGGCTGCATTCTTCGCGCTGGTCTCCCCCGCGCTGAACCCCACCAAAAGGGCGAAGATCCCAACGGCAACGGGAATGAGCCACCGAGAAGTCTTCTTGCCTGAAGATGAGGCGGACCGCTGCACCGATCCCTCGGGAGGCCCGGGAAATGTGCCCGGACCAGAACCGGCAGGGGGGACCGGCGGCCAGTTGGAGCTGGTCTGCGCCGGTGTGATCGGCTCGGGAAGCGTCTCTTGGCGGGCCGGGTAGTGCGCCTGAGGGGTGCGCCAGGGGTTCAGCGGCTCAGTGTCTAGGCGGTCCGGGAGCCCTGCGTTTGGTGCCGTCGTGGGACCGGAAGCCTCTGGAATCCCCTCCGCCGCGCTTGAAGTCGGGGCCACGGAGGAGGCCGGATCACGCGGACGCAGGTGTGCGTAAGGGTCCGTCTTGTCGGCCCCTGACGGCGTGATTCGCGGATCCTTCACGGCCACCTACGTGAGCATCATGAAGAGCCGTTCCAGCTCCTCAATGTCAACTTCTGGTTTCTGGCCGTCCCCGTCTGCCTCTCCCTGGGGCTCGCGAAGGCAGTCCTGCATGGCGGTGGAGACGATTAGGAAACCCGCCCGGTCGAGTGCCTTGGATACCGCAGCCAGCTGGGTGACGACGTCGCGGCACGAATCCCCGTTCTCAAATGCCGTAATGAGGGCGTCCAACTGTCCGCGGGCACGCTTTAGTCGGTTCGTGATGCGGCGCGAGTCCCTTTTCGTTTCCTCGGGCGCCTGGCCCTTAGTTGCCACCGTGACCTGCGGTTTCGCCTTCTCCGGCACGAGCTCCCCCAACTTTTGCAAGTAACCCGATAAGGCTACCCCATGACCTTGGTACTACTCATCGGCGTGCATGTAGGCCTGGCGCCGCTTCTCCGCCTCCCAGAGCTGGCGCGACACCTCCGCGAACTCCGCGCTTTCGGGGTCCATGCGGCCGATACGAATCTGCAACTCCCGGACTCGATTGCTGAGTTGCCGGCGGACGAGGGAGCGCACCATTCCCACCGCGTAGTCACGTTGGTTCTCTTCTTCGACCGGCAGACTCATGACAAGCAGCGCCGTGATGTCCTCTGCGATCTGTGCGGGCGCCGACTCTATGAGCGATGACACCCAGCGCCGGCTGGCCCTGGACGCTGCCTGCTCTCCCACTCCCAGGCGTGCTTCCTCCTCTTGCAAGAGATCCAGGAAGGGATCCAGAGCTCCCCGATCCGAAAGGTAGGTGAAAACGGCCCGGTTGCGCGGGTCGGCGAACGCCGCGCCGCTGAGCGTCTCCAACCCGGCTCCCACGGTGTCAAGTGGACGCTGCAAGGTGGCCGCAAGCGCCAGGCGCTCGAAGGAGTGCCCGTGGGGGCCGTCGGGAAGGAGCGGCAGTGGCGGCGCAGGGACGGGGCTGTCTCCGCCCTCGACCTCAGGTTTGTCATCCCGAACCGGTGTGCGTACCGCACTGGTTTCTGGTCGGCCACCAGCAGATTTGCGCTGGCGGTGTGCAGCGCGCTGAGCGTTCTCCACTTCCGAGGGTTCGAGTCCAAGCCACCCGGCAACCTGTCTTGAATACTCACTGCGTAGCGCGTCGTCACGAATCCCGGCCAGGATCGGCGCCGCCACCCGCAGGCCCTGTACCCGCCCTTCCACCGTGTCCAAGTCCAGTTTTGAAAGAACGGAACGCAACACAAACTCAAACAGGGGCACGCGGGAGGCAATCAGATGGCGAAGCGCGTCGTCGCCCCCCTCCAAGCGCAAGTCGCAGGGGTCCTTCCCGTGCGGGTCGACGGCGACAAAAGTCTGAACCGCGAACGACTGGTCCTCCATGTATGCGCGGCGGGCCGCGTTCCGTCCCGCCTCATCACCGTCGAAGGTGAATATGACTTCCCCTCCCCTGGTGCGACCGTCGGAGAGCATCACTCCCGCGCCGGGGTGGGCGGTGTCCCCAAGGAGCCTTCTGATAAGGGACGTGTGCTCAGAGCCGAAAGCCGTGCCGCAAGTGGCCACGGCCGTTGTCTCTCCGGCGGCGTGGGCAGCCATCACGTCGGTGTAGCCCTCCACGACCACCACCTTGTGCTTTCGGGCGATGTCTTTTTTCGCCAAGTCCAGGCCGTAGAGAACTGAGGCCTTGTGGTAGATCGGCGTCTCGGGCGTGTTGAGATATTTCGGCTGGTTCGGATCGTCTCCTAGTCGGCGCGCACCAAACCCGACGGTCGCCCCCGTGACGTCACGGATTGGCCACATGACCCGGTCCCGGAAGCGGTCATACGGCCCCCGGTTGCCTCGGATTGCGAGGCCGGAGGCCACTATCTCATCATCCGTAAAGGACTTCGCTCGCAGGGTGCGAAGCAGGCCGTCCCATCCAGATGGGCTGTAGCCAACAGCGAACCGGTCAACATCCTCACGGCTGAACCCGCGGTCCTGCAGGAACTGGCGTGCTCTTTGCCCCTCCGGAGTGAGCAACTGAGCGGAGTAGTAGGCCTCCGCGACGCGGTGCGCCTCCAGCAGCCGGCGGCGCTGTCCCTGGTTGTTGGTTCGGCGGGGAGCCTGCCCGTCCTCGTATCGCAACTCCACACCGTATTTGGCGCCCAGATACTCAACGGCCTCAAGGAAAGACATGTGGTTGATTTTCTGGACGAAGGAGAATACGTCCCCGCCTTCCGAGCATCCGAAACAGTGCCACAGTCCTAACTGAGGACGAACGTGAAACGAAGGGGTACGTTCGTCGTGGAACGGGCACAGGCCCTTCATACTTCCCACTCCGGCCGCGCGAAGGCTCACGTGTTCCCCCACCACGTCTTCGATTCGGGCGCGCTCACGCACCTGATCGATGTCCTCACGTCGAACTAAGCCGGCCATTTCCCCAGTCTACGATTCCCCATTGCCTGCCGGTTTCGCGCTTAGAAAAGCCTGGGGAGGCTCTGCACACGGGGGCCGGGCACCGGTTGCGAACAGCCGAGCTGCTACAGCAGAGTCGAGAGCATTCCGCACATTCGCGCATGCCACTGGTTTGCCGACACATCAGTGAGGCAGGCCACCTGGTCCACCACGGACCGGAGGCGTCCCGCATCTGAATCTGCGCGTTCCCACTCTTCGGCAAAGGGTAGCTCCAGGGCATCCGGGCCGGCCTCGTACAGCGCGGAGACCAGGTCTCGGACAATTGTCCTTTGTTGGTAAAACACGGGCTGATGCTCACGCGGACTCATCACGTAGTGAACGGCAACCCCCTTCAAGAACGCGATTTCGGCAAGCGTCTCCCTGGGCACCACCAGGTTCGCCGAATACCGTCCGAGCGGGCCATCACCGTACTCTTCGCGGGTCGCGTCAACCGCTGCCGCGCAGAAGCGTCCAATGAGTTGGCTGGTCAGATCCTTCATCTCCGCTCTGCTTCGGTAGGAACCTGTGTACTGAGACGGCCAAAACGGCAGGGCCAATAGTCGCGCAGCAGCCTCCTCCAGCTCCTCACCACTGATTTCGTCCCCGTACCAGGTCATCGTCGAGGCGACAACGCGACGCACTTCCGTTGGCTCCGCCAGGCTTTCAAGCGCGAAGTGCTCCGTGACCACGGCGTCTTCGAGGTCGTGTACGGAGTAGCCGATATCGTCCGACAGGTCCATGACCTGCGCTTCCAGGCATCGTCTACCCTCCGGCGCCCCCAGACGCATCCAATCGAAGACGGCCGCGTCGTCCAGGTAGTGACCGAACTTCCGGAGGGACTTATTCGCGTTTGGTCCTCCGCCGCGACCCCAGGGGTACTTCGTTATGGCATCGAGTGTGGCCCGCGTTAGGTTCAATCCGCCGGGTCGGTCGTCCTCGCCCAACACCTTCGTCTCTAGGCGAGCGACAAGTCGGAACGTCTGCGCGTTTCCCTCGAAGCCACCGATTTCCGCGGCCACGTCATTTAGGGCGCTTTCCCCGTTGTGGCCAAAAGGCGGGTGTCCAAGGTCATGAGCCAGGCATGCGGCGTCCACCACGTCGGGGTCGCAGCCTAACTCCAGGGCGAGCCCGCGCCCGACCTGGGCTACTTCCAGAGAGTGCGTGAGACGCGTGCGCACGAAGTCGTCGCTACCCGGCCCCAAGACTTGGGTTTTGGTGCCCAGACGCCGCAACCCAGCGGAGTGCAGTATGCGGGCGCGGTCGCGATCGAAAGCGCTGCGCCTTGGATCTTTAGGCCGTTCGGGCAGGAACCGCGCCAAGTCCTCAGCTCCGTAAGGCCACTCCGGCGAAGTGAAGGCACCGGCTTCGAGGCCAGATTGAGGATGGCTTGGGCTTTCCGTCACAGTGCAAGGCTAGTATGGACGGAAAACTGGTGGGGGTTTCTCTCACGAGCGTCAGAAGTTGGGAGGCGGCATGGGTGTGGCGACTGCTGATGGCAAGGTCACCACTTCTTTAGTCCGCCCCCGGGAGCGTGGAGACAACCCGTGGTGGCGCACCGCCGTCATCTGCGACCTGCCGGGTTTGCATACCGATGACAGCCTCTACTTGCTGGGAGGTTTCCTCCCCAACCTCGCTAACGTCGGTTTTGACGCGCTACTGCTCAGGCCAGCGACTCCGCGAGTGCACGATGAGCTGCAAGGACTGCCAGAGTTGGTGGCCCGCGCACATGAGGTTGGATTGAAGGTTCTTATCCGCGGCTTCCGGCTACCCGATGGGCAGGTTCTTCCCTCGCTGGGAGACACTCCCCAGTTGGATGCTCCCGAAGACATCGAACTGGTCACCGCCCGCATGCGCACTGCCCTGGAGGCTGGGGTTGACGGCATAGACCTGGGCACCATCTCCATTCCCCTAGATGAGGACTCCGGACGCGCGGCCGCTTTCAGCGCCGCCGTCCAAGCGGCCCTGGCACAGATCGCTGTGGGGAATGAGTCGGCAATTCTCTCCGCCGGATTGCCCGCGCACCCTACCGAAGAATTCGCCCACCATCTTCGCGAAGACTGGTTCCACCACCTGCGTTCTTCCAAAATGCTGGAGGTCGGGTGGGACGCAGAAGAACTCCGCCACGCGATCACTCAGACGTACAGCGACTACGACCCCCTGGGCTTGGCCGTGCCTTGGCGCCACGTCCTCCAGCAGTGGACCGGATCCACCAAAGACCGGGGAAGCGCGAATATGGGCTGGGCTAAGGACGCGCCTGCCGAGCGGTACGGGGCGATGAACCTGTACGTGGCTTCGCTTCCCGGGTCCGTGTACCTACCTTTCCTGCACACCGGCGGCGAAGTAGAGTTCAGCAAAACTGATGCCTCCGCCATGTACCTGGACTTCGCCCACGGGCCGGTCCACCGGGCTCGCGCGGAGCGAACCCGGAACGCTTTGCTGCTCAGGCGCAAGTTCGGTCTCGCTTCCGCTCCGATCGCTTTCGTTGAGGGCCTGCCCTGGACTGAACGTGGGACACTCGTGCACCTGGCGGGAGAGGCAATGGTGGTTCTCAACGCCGGGGACACCGAGGTCGTGGTGCCCCCTGAGCATCGTCTGCTCACCTCTTCTGACAACGGCGCGGTTCGACATGCCGGGGGAACTCACGTTCCCCCGAACACTTGCGCCTGGTTTCGCGCTGGCGCTCCCCAGCCGACCGACCCGGCGAACTACCGGGGTGCCCGCTAATCAGCCTGAACGGAACGCCGTATCTCCTCTGCCAGTGGCTGCCCCGGGGCGCTCGCATCCGCGCCACGGGCAAATGTGAACGCGCTGACCAACGCGGAACTGCCCAGGCGCGAGGGCGTGCCCGCTCCCCCCATGCCGATGACCACGGCGGGTATGCCCATGTTCTTCGCCGCCCACTGTTGGAGCGCTAGGACCATCTCGAGATCCTCTTCGGACCGAACCATCCACGCCACCTTCGCGACCGCCGCCCCGAGATCCTGCATGTGCTCTAAGAGCTGAAGGGTTATCCCCGAAGAAGGATGGGAAGTGAAGTCGTGAAAAGACGCGACCACCGGCAGCTTCTCCCGCAGTTCCTCGATCATCCGAGCGGAACCCGGAACAGACACTTCCACATCGATAAGATCCGCCCAGGTCGCCGCATCCTCGACCACTCGACGGTAATCAGGGCCGGCGAGTTCCCCCTTTCCGCCGTCGGTGACCGTCCGATAGGTCGCCAGGAGCGGCACGCCAAGTTCGGCCCGCAAGCGTCGGGCGAGGGCGGCCGCGCCGAGGCGTTCGTCCTCCTCCAGGTAGTCGAGCCGCCACTCAAGGAGATCCGCCTCTTCGGACGCATCTCGCCACTGCTCCTCACTCTCACGTAGGTTCACCCCGGTGATTGGGATGGCGATAGTGACCCGGTCCTGGTCGAAATCCATTTGGCTTCCTTTCCTTCGGCCCTCAGCCGCCGTCAGCGCTGCTTCCGTCGTCGAGTCCCTCTTTTTCGTCCGCTCTCAGGTAGCGGCTATCCAACCATCCCTCTGGAAGGTGTGGCCTACGAGCGGAGCCTTTACGTCCCCGTTCCTTCGGTGCGGCCATCGGGTAGGGCTGAGACCCGTCGAGGCTCCCAAGCAGTTCTTCCAGCTCGGCCACGCTTGACACCAAACTGAGGTTTCTACGGGCTTGACCGCCCACCGCGAAGCCCCGCAGGTACCAGCCCACGTGCTTGCGCAGTTCCTTCATGGCGCGGCTCTCGTTTCCGTCGAAGTGGACGGCGAGGCGGGCGTGATCAAGCAGAATCTCCGACACTGCCGCCAAGTCTGGTGGCTCCGGCTGTGCCTGGCCGTGAAATGCGGCGGCGATCTCCTGGAAAAGCCAGGGCCGACCTTGGCAGCCCCGCCCGATGGTGACCGCGTCGCAGCCCGTCTGCTCCATCAGTGCGAGGGCGTCTGCTGCCCCGAACACGTCTCCGTTTCCAAAAACGGGAATGTCGAGCAGGTCCTTAAGACGCGCGATGTACGGCCAACGCGCCTGACCCGAATAGTACTGCTCCTGCGTCCGGGCGTGTAACCCGACTGCGGCGGCACCAAGTGACTGTGCTGTGAGTGCGGCGTCGAAGGCAGTCACGTGCTCATCGTCGATGCCGATACGCATCTTCACCGTCACTGGCACCGCGCCCGGCCCCCCTGGGCTGGCCGCGTCGGCGGCGGTGACCACCGACCTGACAATGGCACCAAACAGGTCTTTCTTCCACGGAATCGCCGCTCCCCCTCCCTTCCGGGTGACTTTGGGGACCGGGCAGCCGAAGTTCAGGTCCACATGATCGGCCAGCCCACGCTCGACCAGCAATGTGGTGGCAGCGCCAAGGGTTTCCGGGTCAGTGCCGTACAGCTGTACTGAGCGAACCGGGTCCTCCGGGTCGGGTTCCACCATCGCCCATGACGCCACGTTCCCCTCAAGTAGCGCCCGTGCCGTCACCATTTCGTTCACGAAAAGACCCACGGCACCGACCCTGGGGGCGCGATCCTCCCGAGCGGGAGCGCTTACGCCTGCCCCCCGCTGGGCAAAGCGGCGGCAGAGCCTCCGGAACGCCTGATCCGTCACGCCGGCCATTGGTGCGAGGATGAGCGGGGTGTTGACCTGCACCTGCCCCAGCGTCAGGCTGGGACGGGTCTCAGACGACATCCAGCCTGTCCAGCAGCCAGGATCGGACCTCGCTCAGGGGTATGCGCACCTGCTCCATGGTGTCGCGTTCCCGGATGGTCACCGCCCCGTCCTCCAGGGAGTCGAAGTCGTACGTGATGCAAAATGGCGTTCCGATTTCGTCCTGGCGACGGTAGCGGCGGCCCACCGCCCCCGCCTCGTCATACTCCACGTTCCACAGTTCTCTTAGCTGCTGGGCCAGCTCGCGGGCGGGGGCGGCGAGTTCCTCTTTCTTTGACAGAGGAAACACCGCGACCTTTACGGGGGCCAGACGCGGGTCCAGGCGCAGTACGATGCGCTTGTCTACGCCTCCTTTGGCGTTGGGCGCTTCGTCCTCGTGATACGCCTCAATCAGGAAGGCCATGAGAGATCGGGTCAGACCGGCGGAGGGCTCAATAACCCAGGGAATCCACCGAGTGTTCTTCACCTGGTCGAAGTAGTCGAGGCGCTTGCCTGAGGCTTCGGAGTGGGTGGTCAGGTCAAAACCGGTTCTATTCGCGATCCCCTCTAGCTCTCCCCATTGGGATCCCTGGAACCCGAAGGTGTACTCAATGTCCACGGTCCGCTTGGAGTAGTGGGACAGCTTCTCCTGCGGGTGCTCATACAGGCGCAGGTGCTCGCGCTCGATCCCCAAGTCCGTGTACCATCCGACCCGCTGGTCGATCCAGTACTGGTGCCACTCTTCGTCAGTTCCCGGCTCCACGAAGAACTCCAGCTCCATCTGCTCAAACTCTCGAGTCCGGAAAATGAAGTTGCCGGGAGTGATCTCATTCCGAAAAGACTTGCCGATCTGCGCGATCCCGAAAGGCGGCTTCTTACGCGCGGAAGTCATGACGTTGTCAAAGTTCACGAAAATTCCCTGGGCCGTCTCCGGGCGCAGGAAGTGCAAGCCCTGCTCATCGTCGACAGGGCCCAGGTAGGTCTTCAACAATCCTGAGAAGGCACGCGGCTCGGTCCACTTCCCGCGGACCCCGCAATCCGGGCAGGCCACCATGGTCATCTCAACGTCCGCTTCAGCGACGCCGTTCTTCTCCGCATACTGCTCGATCAGCTGATCTTCACGGAACCTGTGGTGGCAGCTTTGACACTCGATCAGGGGGTCCGTGAAAGCTTCCACATGGCCGGATGCGTGCCAGACCGCGGTTGGCAGGATAACGGAGGAGTCTATGCCGACGACGTCCTCACGCATGCGGACCATGTTCTTCCACCACTGCCGTTTGATGTTCTCTTTGAGTTCAACTCCGAGTGGCCCGTAGTCCCAGGCGCTTCTGGTGCCCCCGTAAATCTCACCGGAGGGGAACACGAAACCGCGTCGCTTAGCCAGGCTTATGACTGCATCCAGTGTCGAGACGTTTTTTGCCACCAATGACTCCTAGGTTCTGAGGGGTACAGCCAGCCAGTTTAGCCACCCCCGAGCCTTCCTCCGAGTCTTGCCCGCCTGAGCGGCGCTCATTCTTTGACAACGGTTCTCATTTCGACCGAAGCTTGGTTCCTATGGAACCCGCAAACCGTCTTGAGGCAATCCAGATCCGAGACTTGGACGCCGGATACCGCGGCCACGTCGTCCTCCACGACCTCTCTTTGGATATTCCCGAGGGTGAGTGCGTGGCGATCACCGGAAACAACGGTTCCGGCAAGTCCACGCTTCTGAAGTCACTGATCGGCACGATTCCAATAATGCACGGGTCCGTGAAGCTCCTCGGCTACACTCGCACGGCCGCAGGGGACACTTCCGGGCAGGCCCCCTGGTACCGGGTGGGGTACGTGCCGCAGAGGCTCGCCTCCGCCGGCGGGATAGAATCCACCGTCCAGGAAGTCGTCCAATCCGGTTTGCTGGGGTCAGGCCACCTGCGCCTCCCACGAGACTGGCGCGCGCGCGTGAAAGGGGCCCTCGAGGAAGTGGGAATGCGCCACCGCCTGAAGGAGTCCTTCCAGAACCTTTCAGGCGGACAACAGCAGCGGGTTCTGATAGCCCGCGCACTGATCCGCAACCCTTCCCTGCTCCTGCTCGATGAGCCTCTAACTGGGCTCGATGAGCACAACCGAAATCGGTTGGGCGACATCCTGGCCGGACGGCTTTCCACCGGCGCCACAGTAGTCCTTGTCCTTCACGAGCTAGGCGAGCTGCGACCACTCATCAAACGCGAAATCGCATTGGCCTCCGGCCACATCGTCCATGACGGTCCCTGCACCCACGAGGACCACCGAAGTGCAGGTCAGTACTGGGAGCACGGCTACAGGCAGGACGGTGACCTCCGATGATCGATTTGCTGACCTCCCCCATGTTCCTGCGCTCGTTCCTGGCTGCCCTACTGGTGGGGATATCCGCGCCGGTTGTCGGCACTTACCTGGTGCACCGGCGCCTAGCGATGTTGGGTGACGGGATCGGACACGTCGCCTTGACAGGCGTGGCCGCCGGATGGCTGGTGGGATCGCTGGCGCAGATAACACCCATCGACAAGTTCGCCGTGCCCGGTGCGATCATCACTTCGATTGGGGCGGCTGTAGCCATCGAACTGGTCCGCAGATCGGGGCGCACCAGCGCAGACGTCGTCCTCGCCATTTTGTTCTATGGCGGTATCGCCGCGGGCGTAGTCCTGATTGGAATCGCGGGCGGATCCTCAACCCAGCTGAACTCCTACCTGTTCGGCTCCCTAGCAACCGTCGGCTTGGGTGACCTGGCGCTGATAGCGGTCATGGCAGCCGGCATCTTCGTCATTGGCATCGGCCTTCGCCCCCTGCTGTTCTCAGTGACAAACGACGAAGACTTCGCGCGAGCCTCGGGCCTTCCCGTGAACGGACTGTCAATGCTGACCGCTGTCATGTCGGCGGTGACCGTGGCAGTGTCGATGCGCGTGGTCGGCGCGCTACTCGTGTCAGCGATCATGGTCATACCCGTCGCTACAGCTCAACTGTTCGCCAAGTCCTTCAACGCAACGATGGCCTACGGAATGGTGATCGGCGCGTTAGTTGCGGTCATCGGACTTGCCATCACCTACCAGGTGAACGTCTCTCCCGGAGCCATGATCGTCGTCCTAGCCGTCATCGTTTACGCCGTCGTCTTCACCGTTCGGTCTATTGTGGAGAAAACGCGCAGCCGTCACCGTGAGGTACACGTCCAATGAGCTCCGAAGTCACGCCCAACACCCGCATGTCGCGGCAGCGGCGGGAGGTACTTGACAATCTGGCCAGCGACAAGGCGTTCCGGTCGGCCCAGGAGATCCATTCGTCTCTGGAACAAGGAGGGTCATCGGTTGGCTTGGCAACGGTATACCGCAATCTGCAGCTTCTTGAGAGGCTCGGGGACGTCGATGCCACACGCTCAGAGGCCGGCGAAATGCTGTACCGCATCTGTGAAGCCGAGCAGCACCACCACCATCTCATCTGCAAGTCCTGCGGCCGAACCGAGGAAGTGGAGCTGGACGGACTCGAGGCGGCTATGCGCCAACT
>CAYFQC010000038.1:5431-12796 GCA_964345155.1 uncultured Actinomyces sp. | reverse complement strand
CCAAATGCGATTGCCATTGGCGCGTTGGAAACGCATGGTATTGACCTCTCATTCGAAGCGCTCTCATCACCGATAGCGAGGGTGGCTGGGTTGTGGATCATCATCATCGACACCGGAGACATCGCCACCGTTGAGGCTGCCATCGCAATCACCGATGCAGCAGAGGCTGCGATGCCGTCAATATTGACGGTGACGTGCCCCGGGTAGCCGAGCAGCATGTTGTAGATCTGGGCTGCAGCGACCACGTCACCACCGGGACTATTCAGCCATATCGTCACGTCCCCGCTGCCACTGTTCAGTTCGGAGTTGAAGATCGCGGGGGTGATGTCGTCGTCGAACCAGGAATCTTCAGCGATAGCGCCGTTGAGGTGCAGTACCCGCCCTCCCTCTGGTGTGGGGTCTTGCTGCCAGTTCCAAAATCGTCTGGTCATGGTGTCCTTTCTGAGATGATGAATACGTGAGCGAGGCAGACAGAGCAGACGAACCACAAAGGGCGACCGAGCGCGTTCATTCGATGTCTGTGCTTCTTGCCTCTGGGTACGTAGCCGAGTTGGTGCCTTCGAAGCGTCTTCAAGACGGCACAATCCAAACGGGCTGGTACAACTACGCACCACAAATCTGGGACGGAATCGAAGCTGCAAAAGATCTACTCGGTACGGATTACGAGTACGTGCAGCACATCGCTGCCGTTCGAGCGCGAGGCGTACCGACTGCGTCACCCAGTGATCTGAGCACGTGGTTTACCTGGATGTCTCGTGGCGAAAGATTCTCCACCGGGTTTCTCGCGGGCAAAATCTCAGACGGCGAATTGGCTGCCATTACTCAGCGCCTCGAAGACCTCATTGCCTCGGGGGAAGTATCCTCCCCGCCAGTGGCTTCCTGAGAGGCGTAGGCTCCGGCCATTGACAGCGGCAGCATGTTGCCGTTGACGAGGTACAGGTCACCGCCGTCTTCTATGCCGACGCGGGCGAGGGCGAGGGCGGAGGAACACTGGCAGATGCGCATGCGCCGCACTCTGCGCCGCATCTCGGCCCGGGCGGGTCTTCTACCGCGAGGCCTCGTCGTTCCTGGGCGTTCACCAGCGCGGGACATAGGAAGCGCTACTGGGTGACGGTCGGGGTGCTGGTCGTCCTCGCCGTGCTGGTCGTCATTGCCACCTTGACGTGGGGAAACTCCTTCCCACCGTTCTCAGAAAAATGGTGGCGCATAACCGAGCGGAGGATCAGTGCCATCGCGGTGATTGGAATCGTCACCTACGCTCAGGCAATGGCGACCGTGACCTTCCAGACGGTCACCAATAACCGGATCATCACTCCGTCAATCATGGGGTTTGATGCACTATTCGTGCTGATCCAGACTGCTTTCGTGTACTTCTTGGGGACCGGCGGATTGGCTGGGCTATCTCCCGCGGCGCAGTTCGCACTGGAGGTGGTCCTGATGGTTGGGCTGGCTGTGGCCCTGTACTCGTGGTTGCTGTCGGGAAGGCTCGGAAACCTCCACGTCATGCTGCTGGTCGGGATCGTCTTAGGAACGGGACTTGGAGCGCTGTCAACGTTCATGCAGCGCATGTTGGACCCCAACGAATTCGATGTGCTCCGGGCCCGCATGTACGCGAGCATTGGCACCGCAAACAGTGAACTACTCCCCTACGTCATCCCGATTGCCGCCGCGCTTGGCGTGGCGATCTGGATGCTGGGGCGCCGGCTCAACGTGATGGCACTTGGACCCGAGGTCGCCGCGAACTTGGGTCTGAACCACAAGCGCCAAACTATGCTCCTGCTGACTCTCGTGGCCGCGCTGACCGCCATCTCAACGGCGTTGGTAGGTCCGATGACGTTCTTGGGCTTCCTGGTGGCGACGATCGCCTATTCCTTGACTGACACTTACGACCACCGCCTGATCTTCCCTGTGGCTTGGCTGCTGGGAATCGTCATTCTGGGCGGGGCGTACTTCCTCCTAAAACACGTCTTTCCGATGGTCGACGCGGTCATGATCGTGGTCGAGTTACTCGGAGGAGTCGTGTTCCTTGCCGTCCTGCTAAAGAGAGGGAGACTGTGATCCGCCTCAATGAGGTAAGCAAACGCTACTCCTCCGACGTGGTCATAGGCCCAGTCTCCTTGGACCTGCCCGCCGGGGGAATAATCGGACTGGTCGGGCCCAACGGTGCTGGCAAATCCACCCTGCTGACGATGATGGGTCGATTGCTCACCCCGACTTCTGGATCCATAGAAATCGGCGGCCTCGACGTAAACCGCGCACCGTCTAGGCAGGTCGCAAGGACGGTGTCCATCCTCCGACAGGAGAACCACTTCGTTACGCGTCTGACGGTCCGCCAGCTGGTGGGTTTTGGCCGCTACCCGCATTCGGGGGGCCGCATCACGATGGAAGATGAGGAGGCAATCTCGGAGGCGATCGACTTCCTGGGAATGACCGACCTGGAGCAGCGTTTTCTGGACCAGCTCTCCGGCGGTCAACGCCAGCGCGCCTATGTCGCCATGGTGCTGGCTCAGAACACGGAGTACCTTCTGCTTGATGAACCGCTAAACAACCTGGACGCCCAACATTCCGTGCAGATGATGGGGATGCTGCGACGTGCGGCCGATGAACTGGGCCGCACCATCGTGATTGTTCTTCACGACATCAACTTTGCCGCGGCCTACAGCGACTACATAGTGGCAATGGACGACGGAAGAGTGGTGGTCTCTGGGACCCCGGACGAAATCATCACCGATGAGGTTTTGACACACGTCTTCAAGACGCCAGTCACGGTTGTCGAAGGGCCGCAGGGGCCTTTTGCCATCTACCACCGGTAGGACCGCCGGGAGCTGCCTCACTGCGACGGTTACTGATTCGCCTTCAGCCTCTGGATCGCGGCGACGATGAGCGCGCATGCTTCCGCGTCGGAATCCGCCTGGTGATGGTCCAGTTCGAACCCGGGCACAAACGAGTTCGTCACGGTAGGCAACTTATAGTTGACAAGTCCTGGGCGAACGCTGCGCGCCAGCCTGTACGAACAGTAGAAGCGACGCGGCACGCTATTCAGACCGAAATGCCGGTCCAAATCTGACCAGACCTTCGCATCGAAAGGCGCGTTGTGTGCGTAAACGGGGCAGTCCCCCACGAACTGAGATATCTGCGGGATCACTTCGGACCAGTCGGGAGCATTCCGGGTGTCAGCGCGTGATATCCCGTGAAGATACGTAAACTCCCAGGAATCGTATTCCGCGGGGGGCCGCAAGTACGTCGTTAGGCGCTGTTCCACGACGCCGCCGGTGACACGAACGAGGGCGACTGAGCAGGCGCTGGCGCCTCCCAGCCGGTTGGCCGTCTCGAAATCAACCGCAACGAACGTCGGACTCAGCAGTTCCTGAATTGTCGGCACCAGAGTGTTGCCCCTGCGGCCGCCGCCGCGGGAGGGTCGTTTGAAACCCGCCCGCGCGGCGCCAGATAGTCCGGATGCCACTTACGTCCTCTTGCTTTCCTCTCCCTTTCGGGAGATTTCAAGTTCGAAGGCC
The DNA here is from genome assembly GCA_964345155.1 of uncultured Actinomyces sp. Classification (GTDB taxonomy): domain Bacteria; phylum Actinomycetota; class Actinomycetes; order Actinomycetales; family Actinomycetaceae; genus Scrofimicrobium. Next base: position 9,281 of record CAYFQC010000038.1, on the reverse strand, counting down.
GGTGAAAATCCCCATCGGCCAGTAGAAGTGTAGTGGCGCCCTCCGACAGCCGTTCGATTAGCCCTGGAGCGGCTTCAGGACCTCACCCATGGTGACCAGCTCATCGAAGATGAGACCCAAAACGCTGCTCTGCTGCTCATTGGGGGCGAACTGTCCGTCCTCGCCGATCTGTCCCCACGGGAAGTTGATTTCGATGGCGCCTTTGGTCGGCACCATGGCCAAGCAGGCCAGCACGGGCTTCAAGGCGGCCGCCGCGCGAGTCCCACCAGAGTTCCCGCCCCAGGACACGGTTGCAACCGGCTTGCGCGTCCATTCTGAGTTCAGGTAGTCCAGGGCGTTCTTGATGGGAGCCGCGTAGGAGTGGTTGTACTCGGGGGTGAGGAGGATGACTGCGTCAGCGGCGTCCACGCGCTCGCTCCATGCTTTGGTGTGATCACGCTGGTACTTGCGCATGCGCGGGTGGTTAGGCTCATCCATGAGCGGCAGCTGCACTTCGGCCAGATCCGCGTAGTCGACGCTGAAGCGGCCGTCCTCTTCTGCGGCCGCCTTAACCCATTCGCCGATGGCGCCTCCGGTGCGCCCCTCGCGTACCGATCCGTTGACAATGATCAGGTTTGTCATCCCTGTCCCTTTTCTCACGAAATCTCGTTGCAGATGCTGCCGCCAGCTCTGCGGCCGTGAATCTCTCACGCACCCGTAAAGACTTTAGTCCCAGAACGGGACAAACCGGCTGTAGGACCGGCAGATGTTCGTTATCTCTCCGCCCGGGCCGGTTCCCTCTCCAGCAGATCCTTCAGGAGAGGTCCGAACTGGTCAAACTCGATGAGGAAACCGTCGTGACCGGAATGGGAGCGCACCAGAAACACGCCTTCGCACCGGGGGATCGCCTGCGCCATCCGTTCCGAGGCTTCAGGCAGGCACAGCCTGTCGGTGTCCACCGCCACAACCATTGTCTGAGCGGTGATTCGACCAAGAGCAGCTTCAACGCCGCCGCGTCCTCGCCCTAAGTCGTGCGCCATGAAGGCTTCCGTTATCGTCTTGTAGCTGTTCGCGTCGAAGCGGTAGACGAATTTCTTGCCCTGGTGTTCCAGGTAGGACTGGACGGCGTATCGCCCTCCAGCCCAGGGGTCCTCTTCCGGCTGAGGTGAGGATCCGAAGCGCGATTCCAACTCGGGCGCGCTCCTGTAGGTCGTGTGTGCGATTTGACGGGCGATCGCAAGACCAACAGTGGGTCCGCAGCCATCGGGGAGCTCATAGTAGTCGCCTCCTCGAAACCCGGGATCAGAGGTGATTGCGGCCAGCTGCGTGTGTGCCCAGGCGATCTGATCGGCGCTGGTGGCAGCCGTGGTGGCAACGGGAACGAGCTTCGCCACTCTATCCGGGTACATGACGGCCCACTCCAGGGCCCTCATTCCGCCCAGGGAGCCACCGATGACCATGGCCCAACGCTGGATGCCCAGGAAATCCGCCAGCCGCACCTCGGCCTCCACAGAGTCTCGGATCGTCACGAAAGGAAAGCCCGAGCCCCAACGCCCCAGCTCAGGCCGGGACGGGTCACGTAGCGATGCGGGGCCGGTGGTCCCCTGACACCCACCCAGGATGTTGGGAGCGACAACGAAGTATTTGTCCGTGTCAATTGACGCCCCGGGCCCAATCAGGTCAGTCCACCACCCCGGCGTCGGATGGCCCGGCTCAATGTCCCCGGCTAAGTGGGAGTCTCCGGTTAAGGCATGGAGGATGAGCACGGCGTTGTCAGCCGCTGGGTTGAGCTCTCCCCAGGTCTCGTAGGCGACGGTGACGGTGGGAAGACAGCCGCCGGCCTCAAGCTGGAGGTCCCGCACCGTGAAGAAGCGCCGACGACCCACCGGATCGCATTCCTTCCAAGCCCCCGAGGCCGGCGGTGGCCCCTCGAACCGCGCGGGTTGGGGGGCCGGAACGCCACTCATCGCTACGCCGCCTCCGGCTGACTGGACGTCCCCTCCGCTGCCTCGGGCGCCTTATCCCCAAGTGCGTCGACGGCCGCAAATCCCAGCTCTAGATCAGCGATTATGTCTTCCACGTCTTCTAGTCCCACGGACAAACGAACGAGGCCGGGCGTGACCGCAGACTTCTCGTTTTCTTCGGGCGTGGCCTGACTGTGGGTTGTGGAGTACGGGTGAGAAACCAGGGATCGAACGTCCCCCAGGTTGGCTACCAGGGAATGGAGCTTCAGCGCTCCGATGAAGGCCCGCCCCGCTTCCTCACCGCCGGCGAGGTCAAATGCCACTACCCCGCTGGCTCCTTTTGGCGCATATTTCTGCGCGAGTTCGTAGTAAGGGGAGGACTCCAAGCCCGCGTAGTGCACCTCCGTGACCTCTGGCTTCGACTCCAGCCATTTCGCGACCTCCAGCGCGCTGTCTGAGTGACGCTGCAGGCGCAGAGATAACGTGTCGATTCCCTGCGCCAGGAGGAAGGCGTTGAAGGGGGAGATCGCGGCCCCCAGGTCGCGGAGCAGCTGCACGCGGGCTTTCAAAATGTAGGAGAGGTTAGCTCCCAAAGCGCCGCCCTCGCCCAGGTCCCGGGCGTAGACGATTCCGTTGTAGGACGGGTCGGGTTCGTTGAACCCGGGGAATCGGTCCGGGTAGGCGCCGAAGTCGAACTTGCCTGCGTCGACAATGACCCCACCCAAAGTGGTCCCGTGGCCGCCCAGGTACTTGGTGGCCGAGTGGGTGACGATGTCGGCACCCCACTCGATGGGTCGGATCAGGTAGGGAGTTCCCACCGTGTTGTCGACGATGAGCGGCACCCCCACCTCGTGTGCCACTTCCGCCACCCCCTCAATGTCGAAAATGTCTGACTTCGGGTTGGGGATCGATTCCCCGAAGAACGCCTTCGTGTTGGGGCGGGTCTGCTCGCGCCACTGGTCCAAGTCGTAGGGATCGTCAACGAACGTCACTTCGATGCCCAGTTTGGGCAGGGTCTGGGCAAAAAGGTTGTGCGTCCCTCCGTACAGGCTTGCAGAGGCGAGTATGTGGTCTCCTGCGCCTGCCACGTTGAGGATCGCAAGCAGGTTCGCTGACTGCCCCGAGGACAACAGCAATGCGCCCACTCCCCCTTCCAAAGAGGCGATACGGTTCTCAACGACCTCTTGAGTGGGGTTATTCAAGCGCGTGTAGATCGGTCCCAGTTCGGTGAGCGCAAACCTGTTCGCCGCCTGGTCGGCGCTTTCAAATACAAAGGCGTTGGTTTGGTAGATAGGTAGTGCCTGAGATCCCGTGGTCGGGTCAGGGCTTTGTCCCGCATGGATCTGGCGTGTGTCGAATCCCCAGGTCTTTGTCATTTCGTCTCCCAAAAGTCTTGGTGGCGCATGGGCGCCGGATTGTTCGGCTTTTCTGGTGGGAGGAACGCGTCTCTGTCCGGTGGAGTGCTGCCCCTCCTGGGGTGGGCGACGCACTGGTTCCGACCGCTCAACGCTGGGATGTGCATGTGTGCTCTTGGGTGCTCCCGGCGCCCGGATCAGCTACCTGACGCGCAGTCAAAAGGCCGCGCTGGCTTTGAAGCCGGTCAGTGCGTCCGTCTAGCGGCACATTCGTTGGAACATGACCACACGCTACGAAGCGACGCGACTCCACCGAAACCCCCGTCCGAATGCTGGACGGGCGAGGGCGTGGGCCGACTTAGACAGCAGAACGGCCTGCACCAGGGCGGTTGCCGAGCGTGCAGGCCGTTGCTCGTCTGGGCGATTGGTCTACTTCTTCTTCGCGTCGTCCGGAATAACCGGGTAGGGAGTCATGGAGGGCATATCCGCGATCTCGTCGGGGGTGGGACTCAAAGGACGCGGAGGCCCACCCCCGGTCTCAATTCTCGGGCC
>CAYFQC010000038.1:0-5331 GCA_964345155.1 uncultured Actinomyces sp. | reverse complement strand
CGGGGGTGGGACTCAAAGGACGCGGAGGCCCACCCCCGGTCTCAATTCTCGGGCCGTTACAGGCTCCACACGGACGGCGGCGTCTGCCGCGCTGCGTTGGCTCCTCCAGTGGAGCGGCTTTCCAGAACCGACACCGGGAGTACCAGGGATTCGCGCGGGGGGATGTCCCCTCCGCCCTCGCCAATACGCGCCAGGAGAACCTCTACCGCCGTCGCAGCGATCTGAGAAATAGGCTGAAGAACCGTGGAGAGCCAAGGTGCGGCTATCCGGATTGCGCTGGTCCCGTCGAATCCGACGATCTTCAGATCTTCGGGCACGCGCAGTCCAGCGCCACTGGCCCAGTCGGCTACCGAACAGGCCGTAAGATCATCTGTCGCGAACACACCGTCCGCCTTATCTCGGAGCCGGTCGAGGGCGGCTGACAGCAACTCCGTGTGACGGGGTTCCGGCGTCCCAAACTCCACGCAGGCCACCAGGGGCTCAACTCCGGCCTGCGCGACCGCGCGACGGTAGCCTTCCTCCCTCAGATTCGCTGGCCCCAGGCTGGACGTGATCAAAGCCGGGCGCGTGCTGCCCGCGTCAAGGAGCAGCTGCGTGGCCAGCCGACCACCCTCCAGGTTGTCTGCTCGAACATTCGGGATCTGGTCCGCTACCTGCCGATCCACCATGACGATGGGCAGCCGGGTCGTCTCATACTCTTCGATTGAGTCGTTGTGGGCGCCCACGATCAAACCGTCGACGCGCCGTCCCTCCAGTTGGTGGAGGTAGTCGATCTCCTTGTCACGCCGGCCCTGACTGTTGCAAATGAGCGCCCGGTAGCCGCGGGCTGCCAGGGCGTTCTCCAAAGCGGCACTGATCTCACCGAAGAAAGGGTGGGCGGTCGTGGGAACGATAATCCCGACCACGCGAGTCGCCTTGCCCAGCAGCGAGCGCGCAACCTCATTGGGCCGGTAGTTCAACTGCTCGATGGCCTCTGCCACCGCGTCCTTGGTTGCCTGACTCAAGTAGCCGCGGTTATTCAGGACGCGGGAGACCGTAGTCGGAGACACCCCCGCAAGGGCCGCGACGTCCCCCAGGTTTGGCTCTCGACTCCCCTTCACCGACTATCCCCCTTGAACCAGTGGTCACGCTCCCAAGCCAGATACTACCGCTGGCCGCATGCCCAACCCACCTCAGGTACGCGGGTGCCCCGCGGCCCAGTGAAGGCTCCGCGGGGCACCCGGCGATTCTCTTGCCTAATTCCGGTTTTTGCTGCGCGCCGATGCCACGCGAAGCAGGGGTGTGCTCATGTTGGACACATGATTCGTGATGTCCTGAACGTCACGGGGGTCAGAGTTGGCGCGCCTGGCCCAAATCAGGAAACCGACCGCCACCATAGCCACGCCGATGACTACCTGCCACCACTCGCCGAGTGAAGGGATCTGCAAAGAGGCCGCAGCAACGGCCAGGACCGGGATGACGCCGCCACCAAACAGCTTCATTCCCGGTGTCTTCCAACCTTGGAAGCCCATCTTCGCAGCCGTGATGTCAACGATCACCAGCGCAATGATGCCGGAAACGTTGGTGAACACGACGATCATCTTCATGCCGCCCGAGCCAGAGAGGTGAGCGGCCACCATCAGCACCAAAATGATCGCTCCCGACAAGGTCACGGCCGAGATTGGGTTTCCCTTCTTCGACAGACGCCCCAACTTGGAGGGAATGTCGCCGTTTTGCGCCATGCGGACGATCAGGTCAGAGGAACCCAGAAGGTTCGCGTTGGCGCCCGACAGGGTCGAGACCAAAGCCGCTATGCCAACCAGGACCGCTCCCCAGTGCCCCATGAGCTTCTCCGCCGCCAAAGTCAGACCGTGTTCTTCGAACCCCGATTCCGAGGACGTTCCAGACACGACCAGCGCCACAGCGACGCCGATGTAGATGACCGCAACGATCACCAACGACAACACGATGGCCAGCGGCACCTTCTTCTGTGCGTTCTTCACCGAGCCCGACATGTTGGTGATCACGTTGAAGCCCGAGTAGGCGGTGAACAGGATTGCCGTAGCTGCTAGGACAGAGCCCATACCGTCCGGCGTCCAGTGGTCGAAGAACGTGGGCTTGAACGCCTTCAGACCAAACACGATGAGGATCAAAAGTACGGTGAGCTTGAATCCCACCATCACCGTCTCCGCCTTACCTACCAGGCCCGCGGGCCCGTAGTTCAAGAGGATAAGGGCGAGGGCGGCGATGATCGCGACGATTATTGCGTGCGACTTCGGGACGAACACCAGGAAATAGCTGCCAAAAGACATCAGCACGTACGCAACGCCAGTGACCCCCATGATGTAGAAGGCCCACATGGTCACGAACCGCCACACCGGCGATAAAACGGTGCCGATTGGCGCGTAGCCGGTCTCCCCTGGCTTAGCCCGGGACGCCACCGCCGCGAACGACAGCGCAGAAAGGGTCATGACGATCCCCGCCGCTATGTACGCGATGATGGCCCCGGCTCCAGCGTCCTTCACGACCATGCCAGACAGTGCGAACACGCCGCCACCGACCATGGTTCCGACCGCGAAGGCGATCAGAGAAATCATCCCGATAGAGTGGTCCGAGCTCTTGCCTTTCGGAGCACCCGCCGACGTTGCGTTGCCGCCTGGCGGCGTTCCCGGGCTTTGAGATCCCATATTAAGTTCTCCCCTGAAGAAGTTGAGCGGTCACGTATGAAGCGGGCGCCTCTACGCGGGGTTCACGGTCGGGTGGGTTTCCACCGGCTCCGAGAACTTAAAGAGCTTCGCGTCCACCAGGGCGTCCACCTGGTCCCCGATCCGGTCTGACATCTCGATCATGTCGAGGGACTTGACGGGCGCCCCCGGAGTGAAGTCTAGATCCAAGAGGTCTAGCCAAATCAAGTACGGGGTGTACATGGACTCGAAGTAGTAGCGCAGGTTCGTGTGATCCAAGGTTGTGCGCCAAATGGTCGGAGCGATCATCGGCTGATCCGCAGAAGCTGCCCCGAACGGCTGGGCTGCGTTGCGCAGCACAGACAGGATTTCGGCGACTGCCATGTCGGTTGTAACCGGGGTGGTGAGGTGGTTGCGGTAGTAGGTGGCCCGGGCGAACCGCGCCTCGGACTGCGTGGTCCCAGGCAGCTCCTGGGTGCCACCGAAAGGCTTGTAGAGCTTCAAGGAGGCGAGCTGCTCATCGAAGGTCGGCTTATTGGTCATGACCGTGTATTCCTTGCCGTGGTGGATCGTCATCTTTCCACCAATCGACTCAAAGATCGCCACGTCGCCCGTCGCATCAGAGATCTGCAAGTGGACGACAGCTTCACGGCCCGCCAGGTCCGCCGCGATGATCTGGTAAGGCTCCTTCTCATACGCCTCCACGGCTTCCGCGACGGTGGCGTAGTTATCCAGGTAGTACTGGGCCCACAGGCTGACGGAAAGGCCGTAGATGTCAGGATCGCGGTCCCCGTACTCAGTCGGCGTCAGCCAAAGCAGGTGAGCGCCGAGCCCCTTCTCATTCATCCCGTCGGCACTTCCAAGGTCGTAAACGGAGGCGATGACACTTCCGTACTTGGACGTCCACGTCAGCGGCTTCGGATCGCCGGCCCCTGCGCCGTCGACCTCACGCCCCGCGGGTACCACCCACAGTTTGGTGTCCATTTTTTCAAACCAGTCCATGTTCCTGGAGGAAACAACTGCCTGGCCGTTATCAGCCCATACAACTACGGTGCACATTCGTGATCCCCTTTCTAAAGTCGAGTGCGGGGCCACCCCCGCCTAGGCACGCTCTGCGAACAGCGCGTTTTACAACGCTTCTGCGCAGGTCGGTCGAGTTGCACAACGCGCTTCAGCCACCGGACGGCGGCCGCTCTTTGGATGCTAACGCCGCAGCCACGCCCTCGCCTGTTGGATTCGGGTCTGCCGCTAGCTTTCGGCTGAACCTGCGGGTCCTGTGGCGTTCCACCGGCAGCCGATCCGCATGTTTCTGCCTATCCGGACGAACGTCAGGCAGAGAGTTCGCCCAGCGCGCAAAAGTGCAACTGCTCCGTTTCTGCTTGCTTCCGGCGCGGTATGTGCGCACCCACCGGCCCCGAAATGAGACAACAGAACCGCCGCCCGATCAAACGTGCAGGTAATGATCGAACGGCGGTTCCGGCTCAGTTCCCTCTAGTACGCCGCCAGAATGTCGACGACAAACACGAGGGTCGAATTCGCGGGGATGGTGTCTCGACTGCCCGTCTCCCCATAGGCCAGGTCAGAGGGGATGACCATTAGCACCCGACTGCCCACCTTCTGCCCGATAAGGCCCTGGTCCCAGCCCTCAATGACGGACCCCTGACCGACTGGGAAAGCAAATGTTGCATCCGCCCCCTCACGGTCCCACGAGGAGTCGAACTGAGTGCCATCCGTGAGCCAACCGGTGTACTTGACGATCACGGTCTGCCCGGGCTCGACCGTTTCCCCGTCGCCCTCGATCAGCGGCTCCACAATCAACTCTGTGGGATCGGTGAAGGTGGACGGAATGGTGATGGCGGGCTTGTCGTCCTCGATGGTTACCTGGGGAAGATTCTCATCTTCAGGGGTAACCTCGGTGCCTGAAGCGGACTCTGGGATCTCCTTGGTGTCCGTGATGGACATGACGTAGAGGTAGCCGTTTGAGGCCGTGCCCGTGTAGCTCTCCTCGGCGGAGTAACCCGGTTCACCCCACAGCAGGCGCGTGCCCACCTTCTCACCGCTCAGGGCCGTGGTTAGAGCCTCACCGAAGTTGGTCGTGGACAAGATGAAATCAGCTGGGGTATCGGCATCGGAGGTGGCGCCCCAGGTGGAGTACATCTTCTCCCCCGTCACGATGTCACACACCATGTAGTTCAAGGTGATTAGCTGGCCCTCTTCGATCGTGGCGCCGTCGCCCTCGTTGGTGACCTTGACCACCTCTGTTGTAATGTCCAGCGGCGCCGTGAAGGATGCGGTCGGCGCGGCCAGAGCGTCGTCGCTCAGCGTCACGGTGTCAACCGCAGCCTCCGACTCCTCGACACTCTCTTCTCCGGACTGAGCGAGGGCGGCCGATTGCGCGGCTTCGTCAACCACCACGTCACAGACGCCACCGCTGTCCCCCGACGCGTCAGCTGACTGTTCCTCCGACTGGCTTCCGGTGCCGGCCGAAGAGCATCCGGCCAAGGCCAGTGCACCTCCAACACACAATGCGGCGAGGGCTGTGGTGGTTCTTTTCATTCTCAGTTTCCTTGCTTGCAGACATGCACCCCGAAAGGCCTCCGGAAATGCCGACTCCTAGACGGTACCGGCCTATCCTGTGGAAAGCCTGAGAAAACACCGAGGGGACCCT